>URLT01000032.1 GCA_900548795.1 uncultured Eubacteriales bacterium | reverse complement strand
CCGCCGCAGGAATTGCAGACGAAAACCCCCATGGCATCGGCCTCGTCGGCGCTCCACTCGGAGCCTGCGCCGACGTCCCATTTCATTTCCTCCTGCGGCTGATCCTCCTTGAGCGCTTCGTCGAAGCTCTTGAGCGTCTCGAGGTCGAACGTCGTGTCGCAAAACGGGCACTTCATCTGCTGAGAGGCGCTGTCAAATTCAATGACGCCGCCGCAGCAGGGACATTTGTATTCAATCATTGTCGGCATATCGAGTTTCCTCCCGCTTCGGTTCGGTCAGATCAAAACGCGTTGCCGCATTCCGGGCAGAAGCGCGGATGCTGCGACGGGTCGGACGCCGTCCAGCCGCACTTGCTGCACTTCAGAGGCCCGGCCGCCGGACGCGGCTTGCCGCATTCCATGCAGAACTTGCCCGTGTTCTTCGCGCCGCAGGAGCAGACCCAGCCAGCCGGAGCGGCCGGCCTCGGGCTGCCGCATTCCATGCAGAATTTGCCCGTGTTCGTTGCGCCGCAGGAGCACTTCCAGCCGTCAGCGGCAGGAGCGACGGGCTGTTGCTGCTGTTGCTGCTGCTGTTGTCCCATGGCAAACAGATTCTGCACGCTTGCGCCGCCGGCCTGATTGGCCATGCCCATGCCCATGAAGCCCATCATCGCGCCGTTCGGGTTTGCGGCCGCGCTCTTCATAGCCTCGGCCTGAGCGCCGACCAGACGGGAGGCCGCCGTGGTGGCGTTGGTGCTCATTGCGGTCTCCTCCCACTCGGTGATCTTCTTTCGCTGATCCTCCGGGACGGAGATGGAGTTGACGCTGAAGCTGAAGACCTCGATGCCGCGCTTTTCGCGCCACTGCGTCGAGAGAACGTCGTTCAGGGCGTCGGAAATCTCGAATGTATGCGCGGGGATCTCGTAATATTGCACACGGTTAGCCGAAAGCTTCGCCAGCGCGGGCTGCAGGGCGTTCATCAGCTCGGCCTTGAGGCGGGTGTCGATCTGGTCGCGGCGGAACTCGTCGCTGACGTTGGCGCAGACGTTCGTATAGAACAGGAGCGGGTTGACAATGCGGTAGGAATACACGCCGTTGCAGCGCAAATCGACCGAGAGCTTATAGCCCAGCTCCTCGTTGACGATCACGCGGAAGGGGATCGGCGTGGCCGTGCCGAATTTGTTGTCGGCAATTTCCTTGGTGTTGAAGTAATAGACGCGCTGATCCTTGCCGGTGTCGCCGCCATAGGTGAAGCGGCGGCCGATGGTCTTGAAGGTGTCAAGAATGCCGCGCCCGAGAGAGCCGGAGAAAATACTCGGTTCCGTAGAGGTGTCGTATGTAAATTCGCCCGGCTCTGCGCAGACCTCGACGATCTTGCCCTGCTCGACGATAATCATGCACTGCCCGTCAGCAACGGCGATGCCGGAGCCGTTGGAGATGATGTTGTCGTGCCCCTTGGTGTTGGAGCTTCGGCCGGAGACACGCTTTTGCCCCTTGACCATCAGCACGTTGTTGTCAAGTGCGTCGCAGTAGAAAAATTCCTTCCATTGGTCGGCAAGCGTTCCGCCGAGCGCGCCGATGCCGGCTTTGATAAGGCCCATGGTGATAAAACCCCTTTCTGTGTGCCGCGGCTGTGCCGCGGCAAATCTTTAGCTTATTATATCATAATCCCGACACCTTGCATAGCTGGTTGAAATGCACAAATTTTCACCCCAAAATTTAGTGATTCTATTCATTGAATAGCATTGCGATTTCGGTTTTGGCAATTGCACTTTATGTCACAATATGATATACTGAACATATATTTATGCAAAAATACTTGGGAGGAGTCTCCATGAATTCTTATGCAACAGAGCTTTGCCGTTGGCTCGACGGCGGCGTCTCACCGTATCATGCGGTGCAGCTCGCGGCCGAGACGCTGCGCGCGCAGGGCTTTTCCGAGCTGGAGCTGTCGGCGGATTTTTCTGCGGCGGCATCCGGCGGCCGTTGGTTTGTCGAAAGCGGGACGTTTTTGGCCGCATTTTCCGTCGGGGCACGCGCCGATGCCTTTCGCATTGCCGCCGCGCACACGGATTGGCCGTGCCTTCGCGTCAAGCCGCGCCCGGAGCTATCCGGCGGCGGCTGCTGCCGGCTGAGCGTCGAGCCATACGGCGGAGCGATTCTCAACACGTGGCTTGACCGCCCGCTTTCGCTGGCCGGCATCGCCATGGTGCGCGGCGCGGATGCCCTGCATCCCGTGCGCCGGCTCGTGCGCTGGGAGGAGCCTGTGGCCACGATCCCGAATTTGGCGATCCATCTGAACCGGGAGGTCAACAAGGGCGTGGCGACGCGTCCGAATGTCGATATGCTCCCGGTCTGCGCCGTTGTGCGCGAAGGCTTTGAGCGCGAGGGCTTCCTTATACGGCGCCTTGCCGAGAAGTTTGCGGTCGATCCGTCGGAGATCCTTTCCTTTGAGCTGTATGTCTACTGCGCCGAGCGGGCGCAGGCTGTCGGCTTCGACGGCGAGCTGCTGTCCTCGCCGCGTCTGGACAATCTGACGAGCGTCTATGCCTGCATCGACGGCCTGTGCCGTGCGCAGGGCGGCGGTGTCAATGTCGCCGTGCTATACGACAACGAGGAGATCGGCAGCAACACCCGCCGCGGCGCCGACAGCGCGACGCTGACCGTGCTGCTGGAAAAGCTGGCGCTGGCGCTCAGGCTGGACAGGCAGGGCTTCCTGAATGCCTGCCTGAACGGGATGCTGCTCTCCTGCGACGCGGCGCACGCGCTGCACCCGAACCACCCGGAGTTCGCCGACCCGGTACATGCGCCCAAGCTCGGGGGCGGCGTTGCGCTCAAGCGGTCGCCGCGCTATTCCTCCGAGGCCGAGACCTGCGCGGTGCTCGCGGCGCTGTGCGCGGAGCGTCAGATCCCGATGCAATACTACATGAACCGTGCGGATCTGCCCGGCGGCAGCACGGTCGGCTCGATGGCCTCGGCGCTTCTGGCTATGCCTGCGGCGGACGTCGGCGTGCCGCTGCTTGCGATGCACTCTGCGCGCGAGCTGATGGGCGCGGCGGATCAGGAGGCGCTGTGCCGCCTCTGCGAGGCGTTTTTCTCCTGCTGAATTTGTTTTTTTTGAAAAGAGGGAGTGTACATGAAAAAAAGAAACCTGCGACTGATGGCGCTGCTTCTGGTCTGTGCGGTGCTGCTCGGCAGTGTCGCGATGGCGGCGCCCGAGGACTTGGAATACGAATTTCCGACGAACTGGAGCCATGACGCAATGGTTTTCGCCGTGGAAAACGGCATCCTGCGCGGCGATCAGAATCACAACCTGAACGCCGAGCAGCCGATCACGCGCGCGGAGCTTGCGGCCGTTCTGACGCGTTTGCTTGCGGCGACGGAGCAGAGCGACATCTCCGCCTATGCCGACGTTGCCGAGACGGCGTGGTATCACGATGAGATCTCCGCGGCGGTCGGCGCGGGTCTGCTCAACGGCATTTCGCCGACAAAGATGGATCCTGACGCGCAGATCACGCGCGAGCAAACGGTCACGGTGCTCTGCCGTGCCTTCGGCATTGTCACCGAGCAGCCGAACGCCTGCGACGCCTTCACCGACAGCGCCGAGATCTCCGGCTACGCGCGTCCCTATGTGAGCGCGATGCTCGAAAGCGGTCTCGTCCACGGCTATGAGGACGGCAGCTTCTGCCCGCAGCAGAGCATCATCCGCGCGGAGGTCGCGCAGCTTCTTTATAATTATATCGACGCGATCATAGACGACCCGGCGCAGCTTCCGGAAACGGGCAACGTGGTTTATCGCGGCACGCAGGCGCTTCCGGACACGCTCGAGCTGGACGGCGCTCTGGTGCTCGGCCAGACCGCGCCGCCGGAGACGAAGCCGACAAGCTGGAAGCTGACGGGCAACCTCACCGTTTGCACCGGAAGAGGCAGCGTGATCGATCTTTCCGGCGTGCAGGCCGCGCACATCACCTGCGCCCCGTTCGGCGGGACGGTCACGGCCGATCAGCCGGTCTGGCTGGGAGGAGGAAGCGTGCGGCTCGAGGGAACCTGCGAGGCCGTCACGGTTCTTGTCGGCAGCCACCGCGCGGTCATGGAGCTTCAGTCCGCCAGAATGCTGGGCGGCAGCCTCACCACGGAGGGCGCGGTGCGCGAGGTGCGCTTTGACGCCTCGGCGTCCATGACGGTCAACGGCAATGTCGAAAACGCGGTGCTGGCGGCCGGCGGCACGCTCACGGTCAACGGTTCGGTCGGCACGCTGTCGCTCGGCAAGGGAGCAAGGGGCATTGTGAGCGGAGACGCCGTGCAGATCGATCTGGACGCCAACGCAGAGCTTGAAATGAACGGCTATGCTGCGCTGGTCGTCCTCAACGGGGCATACGGCAAGGCTGTCGGCTCGGGCTATGCCGAGGAGATCCGCATCCTCGCGGGCGATACCTTTGTCACGCTCGCGACGGGCAAGCTCGACAATCAGTGGTGGACAAATTGCTATAACAATGCGTTGCTCACCGTGCAGACGCAGAAGGCCGCCTGCGTGATCGACCGCGACACCAATCTTTATACCGACCGCAATATGAGCAAGGTCATTCGCGTGCTGAAGCAGGGCGAGATCGTCTATAACGAATACAATAACGGCGGCCGTCTGAGCGTGACGCTCCCGGACGGCACGACGGGCTGCATCTCCCGGTATGCCTGCACGATCCTCGACGACCCGTCCACGGACGGCACGGTAGACTATCCCACGCCCACGAAGGAGGGCTTTGTCGATCTTCTCGGCTACGACAGCGAGACGGAATATCTGATCTGGGTCAGCCGCTACACACAGAAGGTCATGGTGTTTCAGGGCAGCGCGAGAAATTGGAAGCTGATCCGCACCTTCCCCTGCGGCAGCGGGTCGAACACCACGCCGACGCCTCCCGGCGCCTTCCGCACGGAATATCGCAACACGCGCTGGGATTACGGCGGCTACTACGTCGGAATGCCGACGATCTTCAACGGCGGCCACGCCTTCCACACGGTTCTTCTGAACTACGATGGCTCGTATTATAACGGGACAGTCGGCCGCCCACTCTCGCACGGCTGCGTGCGGATGCTCCCCGATGATTGCCGCTTCATCTACGAGCTTCCGCTTCACACCCGCGTGATCGTGTACTGACAAGCTGCAGGCTGCTGACATGCGGGCGTGTCAGACCCGCTGTACATAATCGGTTCGATGATAGACAGGAGGACGTTCCATGAAAAAACTGCTGATTTTATTCCTTGCGCTGCTGCTTGCCGCCGCGCTTCTGGTCGGCTGCGGCGAAACTGAGCGCGAAACGGTCGGCACAGAGACGCATTCTGACGAGACAACGGAGGATCCCACCGTTGTTTATGAGCTCCCTGCCGACGTTTCGGAGCTTGACCTCTCGGCGGAGGATCCCACCAACGAAGTCATGCGCTTTACCTATGACGACGACGGGCGCGTGAGCGGCTGCATGTATGAGGTGGAAGGGCATCAGATCGCGATCGTCTACACCTATAATGACGACGCGGGCACGGTGCAGCTCACCGCGTTTTCCGACGATCTCGTCGCCGCGTTGGAGGAATATGACCTGCCCGGCGCATATGATGCCTCGCTCGGCTTTTCGGTGCATAACGGATACTATTTCCGGGGCTACGATTTCCAGAAATAAATACACGCCGCGTTTATGCAAAACCCCGCTGCTTTCGACCGAAAGCAGCGGGGTTTTTATGCTTAGGGAATCTCTGAATCAATAGGCTGCGGCGCTCAGCGGGTCTTTTGCCCCAACTTATTGGTTTGAAAATCTTGAAATACACAAAGTATTCCTGCGATTTCCAAACCTCAATTTGGAAACAAAATCCCTCGCTGACCGCTCTTGCGATTGAATCAGAGCTTCCTTAAAAATCAATAATTCTCGGCGTGAATCTCAAAATAGCTCTGCGGATGGCTGCAAACCGGGCAGATGTCCGGCGCGGTCATGCCGACGACGATGTGGCCGCAGTTTCGGCACTCCCAGACCTTGACCTCGCTCTTGGCAAAGACCTCGGCCATTTCAACGTTGCGCAGCAGGGCGCGGTAACGCTCCTCGTGATGCTTCTCGATCTGACCAACCAGACGGAAGCGCTGCGCCAGCTCCGGGAAGCCCTCGGCCTCGGCGGTCTTGGCAAAATTCTCATACATGTCCGTCCACTCATAATTCTCGCCGTTGGCAGCGGACAGCAGATTCTCGGCCGTTGAGCCGATGCCGCTGAGCTCCTTGAACCAGAGCTTTGCGTGCTCCTTTTCGTTTTCGGCCGTTTTCAAAAAGAGCGCTGCGATCTGCTCGTAGCCCTGCTTTTTGGCAACGGAGGCGAAAAAGGTATACTTGTTGCGCGCCTCAGATTCGCCGGAGAAGGCAGCGCGCAGATTTTTTTCGGTTTGCGTACCGGCGTATTTGGTTTCCGACATATTCAAAACTCCTCTCAAAGCTGCCGGTCAGATCTCGACCAGCTCATATTCGTCGTTGCCGAGGCCGATCTTCTTGGCATGCTGCACCTGCACGCGCCAGTCCGTCTCGCCGTGCGCGGCCTTGAAGAGGTCGGCGTCGTCTCCGGGAATGTCGGCGTCGGGGAAGCGCATCATTCGGTTGCAGGCATCGGCGCAGGCACAGTCGAGCGCGACCGGGTCAAACGAGGCGAACATGCCCACATCCGGGATCATCGGCACGTCGTTGACGCTGTAGCAGTCGCAGTAGGGCGAGACGTCCATGACCAGGCTGATATGGAAGCTCGGCTTATCCAGCAGGACGGCCTTTGCATACTCGGCCATTTTGCAGTTGAGCACTTCGTTCGAGCCGCCCTCCTCGCCGAAGATCGCGTCGACGGGGCAGACACCGATGCACCGACCGCAGCCGACACACTTATCATAATCGATCTGCATTTTTTTATTCGCAAACTGCGGCGCGCCGTGCGCGCAGGCCTTTGCGCAGGAGCGGCAGCCGATGCAGAGCTCGTCGTTGACGCGAGGCTTGCCGTCGGAGTGCATCTCCATCTTTCCGGCGCGCGAGCCGCAGCCCATGCCAATGTTCTTGATCGCGCCGCCGATGCCGCCGGCCTCGTGCGCCTTGAAATGTGTCAAGGAAATGAAAATATCGGCGTCGGCAATGGCGCGGCCGATCTTGGCATTTTTGACATAGTCGCCGTTGACGGGGATCTCGACGTCGTCCGTGCCCTTCAGACCGTCGCCAATCAGAAGATGGCAGCCGACGTTATAGGGATTAAAGCCGTTTTGATAGGCCGATTCCAGATGCTCCAGCGCGTCCTTGCGCTTGCCGACATAGAGCGTGTTGCAGTCGGTCAGGAAGGGCTTGCCGCCGAGCTGGCGCACCAGATCGACCACAGTCCGCGCGTAATTCGGCCGCAAAAAGGCCAGATTGCCCGGCTCGCCGAAGTGCAGCTTGACGGCGGTGAAGCCGCGGGTGAAGTTGATGCGATCCATCCCGGCCGTCAGCAGCAGACGCGAGAGCTTCTGCTGGGTGTTTTCCTGCAGGGTCGTGTGGAATGAGGTAAAATAGACTTTTGAAGGTTGCATGGCGAGACTCCTTGTTGTTTTTGGTGTTTGATATTTACCATATAGTATTTTATAAAAGCCTGTCCTGTTCTTTGTCACCTTCCGCAGGCGGAAGCAAGGTGTGCTCGATGCTCCTTGCAAATGCGTCGAGCCGGTCGGAAAGCCGGGGCACGAGCTGCATCGCAGACAGGTCGTTTGCCGTTTCCATCAGGCAGAACCGCGGCGGGAGCATGGCAGTCTTATTCAGGCACATCGCGCCGAGAAGCTGCCGGGCGACAAGGTCGCTGCCGGAGTAGCCGGAGATGACGACGCCGAAAAGATATTTGCGGTATAGATTTCCGTGCAAAAGCAGGCTCGTCAGGCGGTTGAACAGTGCCGTGATGTTCGCGCTGACCGCGTCGTTATAGTTCGGGCAGAGGAAAAGCATCGCGTCGCAGTCGCGGATGGCCGGGAGCACGGTTTCCGAAAGCGCGCCGCCGTAAAAGCAGGAGCCGTTCTGCGCAAAATGCAGGCACGTGCGGTAGCTGCATCCGCGGCAGTCATGCACCGTTCCGTTTTGCAGCGTGATCTCCTCGGAAACGATCGCATCGTCGAGCCGTTCGCGCAGCTGATCCCAAAGCCAGAGCGAGCTGGAGCGTCCGCGCTCGGACGCGTGCAGCACGAGCAGCCGCGGGGCGGAAAAATGCGGCGGCTCAAAACGGCTCAGACGCTGAGCCAGCTCTCGCGCGCGGAAAAAATACGTTTCCTCCCAGCTTTTTCGGAGCTGCTCGGCCAGAATGTGCTGATTATAGAGCGAGCCGGTGCCCTCGAGAACGGGCTTGCCGGGAAAGAGGCAGCCAGCGCGGTTGGCGGCGTGAACAAGCTCCTGCGCGACCTGCTTCGTGTAAAGCTCGCCCGTTCCGTCAACGAGCACCGAAGCGATGCTGCCCGACATGGCCTCCGGCTCGGCGCGCAGACGGCGCAGGAAGCGCAGCGTCGGCTCGTCCATGCCTCTTTCGTCGACGGCGGCGGCAAGCAAGATGCGTCGTCCCTGCATCGGGGCGTCCGGCGGGACAAAGCGGTGAGCAATGCCCTCGAGCGCGTAGCTCAGAAGCTCGTTGAGCCGCCTCTGCGGACGCAGCAGCACCACGTCAAGCATATTCGAAGCCCTCCAAGGCACGATGCGCGGCGCAGATGCGAGCAAAGAGTGCCGGGGCGAGCGGCTCACGCACAGGCAGAACGCCGTTTTCCGTCATGCGGGAGCGGCAGCCGAACCACGCTCCGCCCATGGGCAGGGCGCTGCTGCATTCCTCGCCGCGCAGGAGCCGCAGGATCGAGATCGCGGCCGAGGAAAAGGCCGGGGCAAGGTAGGGCTTGTAGCCCAGCTCGCGCACGCGCAGATTGACGCTTGCGGTCGCCTCGGTCAGCGCGTCGGAGAGAGCCGGGTCATAGCGAAGCGGGTCGTTTGCAACGATCAGGCCGCGGCCGTGCGGTCCGAAGACGCGCCCGTTCGAAAAATCGATGCCGCGTTCCTCGGCACAGTAAGCGGCGCGCGCCGCCATCACGCCGAGTCCGAAGCCGCGCACCTGCTCGGGAAGCAGCCCGGCGAGATCGACCGAGCCGTCGCCGGCGCGGTTGCTTTCGAGGAATACCACGCGACAGAGCTGATCGACGGGGTCGGAGATCTGGCAGAACAGACCGCGAAAATCGCTTTCGCGCGCGGCGCGGGCGTAGGGCGCGAGCAGATCGGCGTTGCTTCGGTACTGCGCCATGCGGACGTCCGCGACCGCTGCGCCGACCGGCGGCACACCGCGCGAGGCCGTGAAGAGAAAAAGATCGCAGTCAAACAGCCGGGACGGGTCGGCGACCGTGATGTGCGGGCGCGGCAGACCGTCCGGGGAGAGCACCTGATTGAGCTCCAGCTCGTAGCGCCGGCATCGGCGCTCGTCGGGGTCATAAACGGCGATTTCGGAAAGCTCCGAGCCAAGCAGCTTGAGCGCCGCCAGTGCATTTCCGCCGACGTCGCCCAGTCCAACAAGCGTCGCGCGCAGTGCTCCCGTTTTTTTCGGCGCGGAGAGCACCGAGAATGCCCGCGAAAACGACAAATTCAGCACGGATGCGCCGTGAGCGCGGACAAACGGCCGCAGCGTCTCCAGCTCCGGTGAAAGCGTCCGCGGCTGCGCGGGCAGAAGGGCGGCGGTATCCTCCGGCTCGATCAGCTCGCTGAGGTCGTCGATCGCAAAACGCCCGCGGCTTTTCAGCCCGTCGCGCCGCACAAGAAAGACCAGCGGCGCAAACGGCTTGCCGACGGGACGGGCATCCGGCGGAAATTCGCAGTCGCCTAACGAAGCGTCTCGGCAGAGGCAAAAGCCGTTCCATTGCATCAGCTGCATAAGATCCCTCCTTTTGGTACCGTTTCCGGTTTATTTACCGTGCGTCCCTGCGCGTGCGAAGCCGGTCAAGCAGCAGCAGATCGTCCTTGAGGTACGCCGAGGCCGGCACGGAGAAGTCGTAGCTCACGAACTGCCCGCGGTCGGGCAGCCGGGGATAGGAGAGCGCTTCGCCGAGCTTTCCGAGCGTCAGGGCGGCGTTGAAGCCGCGCTGATGCACGCGCTCGAGCGTGCGCAGGATGGAATAAGCGTTTTCGAGCGCCGTGCGGCTCAGAGTGCGGACGGCGTCGTCGGTCGTGCCGGAAAAATAGCGCGGATAATGATAGGGGAGGATCAGGTTCAGCGAGGGCAGCATCCGCATCCGTGCGGCGCGCTGGCTGACGCTGTCGCCGCCGATGAACGGATAGAGCAGGCTCTCGTTGACCCAGTAGTGCAGATTCGGAATAAAATATTCGCAGTCGACGGTCAGGCCGTGCTCCTGTGCAAGATCGCGCCCGCGCCCGGAGCAGATGCCGACGATGATGCGGTCGATCTGAAGCCCCTCCTGACGGAACAGCGCGCCGAGCTTATGGATGCGGTAGGCATTGTGCAGCAGATCGTCGACCAGCAGCACCGGCCGGCGGAAGGAGCGCAGCGTGCGCACCTGCGTGGCCAGCGGACTGTAGCCGGGATATTCCGAAATGGTAAAGCCGCTGACGTCGGGAGAAAAGCATTTGTCGGCATGCAGCGTTTTTGTGACGGTGTTCGGCACGACCTCTCCTGCAAGGCTCTTGCCGTAGGGCACGCACATTTTTTCGCCCAGATGTCGCTCGCGCTGCCCGAGCACGCCGTTTTGCCGCTGCACGCGGAAAAGCAGCGCCTGATTGAGTAGCTCGGCGTCGAAGCAGAGCAGCAGCTTGCCCGGATAGAGCCGCGTCAGAGCGCGGCGCAGGCGCGGACGCGTCTGCTGCACGGTCTGGCGCAGCTCGGGCGCGTCATGGTGCGGCTGCTTGATGCACAGCAGCACGTCCTGCACGAGGATCATTGGCGCGCGCATGTCGACAAACCACAGCCCGGGCGCCTCCGGCACCGGAACGAAGCCGAGCTGCTCGAGCGCCTGCCGGAGCGGCTCGGAGCGCACGCGGCACAGCGCATAGGTGTGGTCGTCGGGAAGACTGCGCACCAGCAGCTCGTTGACCAGCCCGCACAGGGTGTCGCCGTCGTCGCAGCGCGTCTCGTCGATCATTAGAAGCCGGCCGCTGGTGCAGCGGCGCACGGCGGAGCAGAGCTCGGCGTTTTGCAACTCGCGGAACAGCTCGTTGACCGAGACGGTGTGGCCGCAGCTCCAGCCGACGATGCGCCCCTCGGGGCGCGAGCGCAGCACGACGGCGCGCGACTGGGGCGCCCGCTCAAGAAGGGCCGAAAGCTCGGGGGGATCCTGCGTTCCGGGGGCGACAAATTCCGTGTCGAGCGGGGAGAGCACGTGCTTGAACATCGGCGCGCGCAGATATAGGCCGTATTCGTAAATGTACGCCTGCACGATCGGGTCGACCAGAGCGGAAATATCGAGATTCTTGTCGATGGAATCGCGGATGCGCGTGGAGCTGATGCGCTCCATCTGCTCGGGAAGGGAGACAAGAAGCGTCGGCCCGTGCAGCAGCTTCTCCGGCGGCTCCTGCCCATGCTCGAGCCGGGGGCGCTCAATGACGATATGCGGGAACCACGACGCGCTGTCCGGCGCGTCGGAACGGTAGGCAGAGGCGTTTTGAATGACGTCACTCCCGGCGACGAGGAAGACCTCGCGGCTCGGGAAAAGGCCGCGCAGACGTGCAAGATCCTCGCCGACGGCGATGTTGATCGGCAGATCGTCCGGGAAGAGATAGGTATCCCACTGGTCGGCGAGAGACATCTGCACGATCTTGCGGCGCAGAAGATGCGGCAGCGTCTGCTTGCTCCATGAAAACTCGTCAATGGCGAGATAGATCTCGTAGCCGCGCGCAAGGATCTCGCGGACGATGCTCTTGTGGCCTGCGGAGAAGGGGTCAAACGTGCCGGGGAAGAAGGCCACCGGCTTCGGCGCAGGGAAGAGGAAGTCGCCGTGCTCGACCTCGTGACGCACAAGGAAGCGGTAGAGCTGGTTGAGCATGGCGGCGCGGTTGAAGAAGGTGAGCTGGCCGCGCGAGGGGTCGGAGAGAATGGCCAGCAGCTTTTTGTTCACGCGCAAAAAGCAGCGCAGCCGCAGAGGCTCCGGCAGCGCGTCGTTGCCGATGACCTCGTGGCAGAGGATGTAAAGCGCGTTTTGGTGGATGGCGCTGTGGTAATGCGCCACGCCCGTTAAAAGAAGGCTGAGGCAGTCGTCGATCAGCGGGCTGTTCTGCGGGAGGGCGGCGATCAGGCTGCTCAGTGTCCGCAAAGCCGGCATAGCCGGGCGCTGTGTGCCGCTGCGCAGGAGGCCGTCGACAAAGGCAATGGCCTCGCGGATCTCCTTTTCCGGCAGGGTGCACAACAGGCGGCCAAGATAGGTCGGGATAAAGCGCGCGATCTGCTCCTGCCCGTTTTCCAGCTCACGCAAAAGATCGACGACGATCTCGTTGCGCTGGTCGACGGTCAGGCGCTTCGCCGCCAGAAGCAGCGCCTCGCCCGCGCGCTCGCGCACCGGCAGGTGCTCGCTGACGGAGAGCAGATTGGAAAGATGCATCGCCGTGTGGAAGGCTGTCTCGGGGTGTGCGCAGATGTTGTCCGTCAGCATATCGAGCTGGACGAGCTTTTCCGTCCAGTGAACGGCATTTTTGAGGTTATCCAGATAGAGCCGCGCCGTTTCCTCCTCGGTCAGCGTCGCGCGGTAATCCGCATCGAGAAGACGCCGGCGCAGGTCGCGCACGGTGACCGCGTCGCCCTCCAGCGGGACGGACGCGCTGCGCAGCACCTCCTGCGGGGCGAGCGGCCGAAGATGTGCCAGAGCGCGAAGCGCGATGAGCTGCCAGCGGGTCGTGCCGCTGCGGAGCATTTTTTCAAGCGCCGGGAGCGCCGTGTGAAAGAGACGCGGCGAGAGATACTCCGTCGGAACGTAGCAAAGCGCGTCGAGCACGGCAAAGCAGTTTGTCTCCGGCAGCTCCTCGAGCACCTCGACCAGCGGCGCGGCGAGCTGCGGCGCGGCGGCCGGCTCGCAGGCGCAGAAGAGGGCATAGCAGATGGTCTTCAGCGAGTTGATGATGCGCAGAGCGTGCTTCTGGGCGATGCGCCGGTCAGGGAACAGACACTGACGAATGTATTCGCGCCAGAGCGCAACGGATTCGTCCAGCAGCGCAAGCACGGTCGGCGCCATGGCCGTTTTCGGCGCGTGCGCAGGAACCTCCTTGCGGTATTTTGGGCCGCTGTTTGCCAGCACCTGACCCATGATGCAGGCGCTTCGGCGGCGAATGTCGCCCTGCGGCGACATCAGAAGCTCATAAAGATAGCCCAGCAGCTTCTGCTTGTTGCCGCGCGTCATATAGGTGTTGTATTCGTCGAAAAGGCGCAGATAGGTGCGGATGCGCTGGCTGTCCTTTTCTCCGCGCGCCTGCTCGAGAAGCAGATCGAAGGAGGCGTCGGTGCTGATGGTGTGCATCAGGCTGACGTTGTTTTCAAAGGTCAGGTCGCGCAGCGCTCCAAGCGCCTCGGCGTCGGTCAAGAGGGCGACGTCCCGCGCGGCCTGCGGCTCGAGCGCCGTTCGGTCAAATTCGGTCGGAACGCCGCGGTCGCGCAGAAAGCGCTCGAAATCACGGAGCTTGCAGTAGGCCAGCTCGTAGCGCTGCTTTTTGGCGGGCGTCACATTGCAGAGCTTGCTCATGATCATGCCGTAGGCCTCGCTGAGCGTGTAGATGCGCACCGTTTCACGTCCGTTCTCGTGCGTGCCGCGCACGCGGAAATCGGCGTAGATCAGCAGCAGCGATTCGATCGGCAGGTTCTCAAACTCGAGATCCCACGTGGAATGATTGGCCGAGATATGGCCGATGGATTCCAGATCGCGGTCGGAGAGCCACTGCCATGTATAGTAATAGTGCAAAAATGGGATGCGCGCAGCGTCCTCGCCGCGGCAGCCGAATTTGCCGATGTCGTGGCAAAGCGCTGCACCGGCGACCAGAGGCACGTCCACCGGCAGACCCGCACGGCGCGAAAGCTCAGCCATATGCACCGCCACATTGCGCACGCCGATGGTGTGCGAGGCTGGGTCAAAGGGCATGACCTCGCGCCCGACGCGCATCGTTTCGATAAAATGCGCCTTGCGCACGGCTGTGCAGAGCCGCTGATAATCGCGGAAGGTGCGGCTTTTTTCGGAAAACTGCAGCGGGAACAGATCCGTCAGCGGATCCTTCTGCGGCGGCTCGGCGTCGAGCGCGGCTTGGATCGTTTCCTTCAAAAGACGCAGCCCCCCCGCGACCGGCTCGGCCGGCTCGCGGTAGTTCGGGTCGGGGAAGAGCCCGTGACACAGCTCGGCGTACAGCGCGGGCAGCCAGCCCTCGGGCGGCGACTGCGGCGGCAGCAGGTCGCCGACCGCCTCGGCCGCCGAGCGGCAAAGCGCGGCACGGTCAGGCTCCGATGCCTCGAGCCGTGCGCAGACGGCGTTGGCATCGATGCCCTCCGGCCAAGGATAGGCGCGTAGGATCTCGGAGTTCAGGCGCATTCGATCACCCGTTTCTTCTTATCAATATCATACTGTAATTATACCGTTTTCGTCGGAAAAAAACAATATCAAATCGCAAAAAACCCGCGCGCGGAATTAGTGGTTGCATTCCGTCCGGATTTGTGAGATAATAAACTGAAAAATACTATCAGGGACAAGGAGGCGATGCCACGTGGCAAAGCCGTTGATCGCGATCGTCGGACGCCCGAACGTGGGAAAATCCATGCTGTTTAACAAGCTGACCGGACGCCGGTCGGCCATTGTCGAGGACACGCCCGGCGTGACCCGCGACCGCATTTATGGGAGCTGCGACTGGAACGGTCGCGAATTCGAGCTGGTCGACACCGGCGGGATCGAGCCGAACACGGACAGCGATATGCTGAAATTTATGCGCCGTCAGGCGGAGATCGCCATTGAGACGGCCGACGTGATCGTCATGGTCACAGACGTCAAAACCGGCGTCACGGCGGCCGATCAGGACGTTGCCGCGATGCTGCTGCGAAGCCGCAAGCCGGTCTGCCTTGCCGTCAACAAGTGCGACAGCATCGGCCCGGTCAATCCGGACGTCTATGAGTTCTATGCGTTGGGGCTGGGCGACCCGATCGAGGTGTCCGCCGTACACGGACACGGCACGGGCGACCTGCTCGACTGGTGCGTGGCGCATCTTCCGGAGCAGACGGAGCAGGAGGACGAGGGAGAGGTCATCAACGTCGCGATCGTCGGCAAGCCGAACGTCGGCAAGTCCAGCCTGCTCAACCGCATCCTCGGCGAGGAGCGCGTGATCGTCTCGGATGTCGCAGGCACGACGCGCGACGCCATCGACAGCTATTTTGAAAACGAATTCGGAAAATACCGCTTCATCGACACGGCCGGTATGCGCCGCAAGTCCAAGGTCGACGACGCCATCGAGAAATTCTCCAACCTGCGCTCCATCAACGCCATTGACCGTGCCGATGTCTGCCTGATCCTGATCGACGCCACCGAGGGCGTGACGGAGCAGGACACCAAGATCGCCGGTCTGGCGCACGAGGCGGGCAAGGCCTGCATCGTTGTGGTCAACAAGTGGGATCTGGTCGAAAAAGAGACGAACACGATGAACGAGATGACCGCCAAAATTCGGCAGGATCTCGGCTTCATGCCCTATGCGCCGCTTCTCTTCCTCTCGGCGCTGACCGGCCAGCGCGTCGGCAAGCTCTACGAGCTGATCAACTACGTCGCCAATCAGAACGCCATGCGCATCACCACCGGTATGCTCAACAACATCCTTGAGGATGCGACGGCGCGTGTGCAGCCGCCAACCGACAAGGGACGCCGCCTGAAGATCTACTACATGACGCAGGTCGGCGTGAAGCCGCCGCACTTCGTCATTTTCTGCAACGACGCTCGGCTGTTCCATTTCTCCTACCGGCGCTATCTGGAAAACCAGATCCGCGCGGTCTTCGGGCTCGAGGGCACGCCGGTGCGCATCACCATCCGTCAGAAGGGAGATAAGGAAGAATGACGCTTTGGCTCGCTCTGACGCTTTCGGCGCTGCTGGGGTATCTGTTCGGCAATCTAAACGGCGCGATCCTGATCTCGAGGCTGGTCAAGCATGAGGACGTTCGCACCCACGGCAGCGGAAACGCCGGACTGACAAATTTCCTGCGCTCCTACGGCGGCGCCGTGACGCTCATCGTGGTGCTCATCGATTTCGGAAAGACCGTTGCGGCGTGTTTGCTCGCAACGCTGCTCCTGCCGGACGATCCGCTTCTTGCGAAGATCGTCGCGGGCGCGGGCGTTCAGCTCGGGCATGTGTTCCCGGTGTTCTTCGGCTTCCACGGCGGAAAGGGCATCCTCTGCGGCGCGGCCATTGCGCTCGTCACGGACTGGCGCGTGTTTGTCATCGCCATGCCGGTCTTCATCTTGCTGTTTTTTGCCACGCGGATCGTCTCGCTGGCGTCCTTGACCGCAGTTGCCTGCTACGGCGTGCTATACGCGGTCTTTTACCCCTCTCGTCCGGAGATCTGGATCATCACGATCTGCGAGGCGGCCTTTGCCTTTATCATGCATCGCGGGAACATCGTCCGCCTGCTGCACGGGCAGGAGCGCAAAACCTATTTCCATCGTGCAAAAAACGAAAGAAACGAGTGATTTTCTATGAAAATTCTGGTAGCCGGAAGCGGCGGCTGGGGCACGGCTCTGGCGCTGTCGCTTCTGCAAAACGGTCACGACGTGACCCTCTGGTCGTATTGCGAGGACGAGAGTCGCGCACTGGCGGAGAAACGGGAGAACCCCTTCCTGCCCGGCGTGAAGCTCCCGCAGGAGCTGCGCCTGACGGCGCGTGTCGCGGATGCCGCAGAGGCCGAGCTGGTCGTTTTTGCCACGCCGTCCTTCGCGGTCGACGCGACGGCGGCCGCCTTTGCGCCGCATCTGAACCCGGATACGCTGCTCGTCTCCGTGACCAAGGGTATCGAGGCCGACACCGGGCGCCGCATGAGCCAGATCATTTCCTCGCGCACCGGCCTGCCGGTCGCGGCGCTCTCCGGCCCTTCTCACGCCGAGGAGGTCAGCCGGGGCATTCCAACGGGCGTGGTCGTGGCCAGCCCCGACCAGACGCTTGCCGAGACGGTGCAGACCGTGTTCATGTCGCAGAGCCTGCGTGTTTATACCTGCCCGGATATCATTGGTGTCGAGCTGGGCGCGGCGCATAAGAACGTCATTGCGCTCTGCTGCGGCATCTGCGACGGCATGGGCTACGGCGACAACACCAAGGCGCTGCTCATGACGCGCGGTCTGGCCGAGGTCGCGCGGCTCGGGATCGCCATGGGCGCAAAGCGCGAGACCTTCGCCGGTCTGGCGGGCGTGGGCGACCTGATCGTCACCTGCACCTCGATGCACTCGCGAAACCGCCGCGCCGGGATTCTGATCGGGCAGGGCGTGCCGCCTCAGGAGGCAATGAAGCAGATCGGAGCGGTCGTCGAGGGCTATTACGCCGCGAAATCCGCGTGGGAGCTGGCGCAGAAGCACGACGTCGTGATGCCGATCACGCAGGCGGCTTACCGGCTGCTCTATGAGGGCGAGAACGCGGTCGATGCGCTGCATACGCTGATGTCCCGCCAAAAAACCTGCGAGGTGGAGGGCGCTGCGTGGGCAAGGTGAGAGGCAAACGTGAGCTTCTGCGCGCCGTGAAATTTGCGCTCTTTTCGGCGTCGGCGGGTCTGATTCAGCTCGGCGCGTTTGCGCTGCTCAACGAGCTGCTCCTGCCGGGGGTCGAATGGCTCAGCTATCTGATCGCACTGGTGCTCTCGGTGCTCTGGAACTTCACGCTCAACCGAAAATTTACATTTCAGTCGGCGGGCAACGTTCCCGTCGCAATGCTCAAGGTCGCGGCCTATTACGCCGTGTTTACGCCCGCAAGCACGTGGCTGGAGCACGCGCTGACCGGCGCAGGCTGGAACGAATACCTCGTCACGGCGCTGAATATGCTCCTGAATTTTTCCACCGAGTTCCTCTATGACCGCTTTTTCGTGTTCCGTGCAAGCGTTGATACCAACGAACGCGCAAAAGGCTCCTGACCGAACGCCAAATCACATACTAATAAAGGAGGATGCACCATGTTCTGTCCGAAATGCGGAAATCAGAATCCCGACGGCGCGGTATTCTGTGGCTTCTGCGGCAGTGCGCTGACGC
>URLT01000031.1 GCA_900548795.1 uncultured Eubacteriales bacterium | reverse complement strand
CGTCGAGGTGGTCGCACTCGTGGCAGATGCAGCGGGCGGTCAGCCCCTCGCCGGACAGCTCAAACTCGTTGCCGTCGCGGTCGATCGCGCGAACCCGCGCAAAGCTTGGGCGCTTGACCATCCAGTATTCGCCCGGAACGCTCAGGCAGCCCTCCACGTCCTCCTCCTCGCCGGAGGTTTCGACGATCTGCGGGTTGATGAGCTCGACAATGTCCTCGCCGGTGTCGACCAGGACGACGCGCCGGAGAATGCCGACCTGCGGCGCGGCGAGGCCAACGCCGTTCGCGTCGACAAGCGTCTGCTTCATATCGTCAAGCAGATCGAACAGACGCTGATCCAGCTTGGTCACCGGCCGGCAGACCTTATGCAGCACAGGATCCTCGACCGTGAAAATTTTTCTTAATGCCATGTTATATGCTCCTATTCGTTGCCGTTGACGTCGGCATAAACGCAGACGCCCCGGTTACATTTATCCTTTGAAAAGCCCTGCATGAGGCGGCTCAGCAGCAGCCTCAGCGAGCGCGTGTTTTTGCAGCTCAGGGTCAGGCGGCAGCGGAAGTTCCAATTGATCCGCGCGACCTGCGCCGGCGCAGGGCCGAGCAAAACGACCGTTTCGCCGCTGTTTTCCGGAAGGGAGAGGCGCGCAGCCAGTGCGTCTCGAAAACGCTTCGCCGCAGCGAGCACAAGCTCCTCCTGTCTGCCCTGAAAGGTCAGACAGATCAGGTCGCGAAACGGCGGACAGCCGCGCAGCTCGCGCATGGGCAGCTCCGCCTCGTAAAAAGCGTCATAATCCTGCCTGGCAGCCAGCTCGATCACCTGATTCTTGGGCGTCATGGTTTGGATCATAGCGCGCCCGCTGATCTTGCCGCGACCGGCGCGTCCGATCACCTGCGTGACCGTGCTGAACGTCGTCTCGGCGGCGCGGTAGGAGCCGACATAAAGCGACATATCGGCATCCAGCACGCCGACGAGCGTGACGTTTTCAAAGTTCAGCCCCTTCGTGACCATCTGTGTGCCAAGCAGAATGGGGATCTTTTCCTCGCGGAAGCGCCGCAGCAGCTCCTCATGCGGGTGTGAAGCCGAAACCGTGTCGGCGTCCATGCGCAGCACCTGCGCCTCGGGCAAAAGCTCCGCGAGCTGCTCCTGCACCCGCTGTGTGCCGAAGCCAAGCTGCTTCAAATGGCCGCCGCAGACAGGGCAGCGCCCGGGCAGCGGTTCGCTGTGGCCGCAGTAATGGCACATGAGCCGTCCGTTCGCCTGATGATAGGTCAAATTGACGGTGCAGGCCGGGCAGACCGGAACATAGCCGCATTCCACGCAGGCAAGCATTCGGCTCGTCCCGCGACGGTTGAGAAACAGGATCGACTGCCGACCTTCAAGCAGGTTCTGTCGAAGACCCGACAGCAGCGGCTCGCTGATGGCCGTGGGGTTTCCGGCCTTCAGCTCCTGCTTCATGTCGATGACGGAAACCGGGGGCAGACTCTGCCGGTTGAACCGGTTTTTCAGCGTGTATAGTTGATAAACACCCGTTTTTGCCCGGTACATCGTCTCGACGGACGGCGTTGCAGAGCCGAGCACGACCTGCGCGCCGACCTGCGACGCACGGAAGATCGCGACCTCGCGGGCATGATAGCGGGGAGAGTTTTCGGATTTGAAGGTATGCTCCTGCTCCTCGTCGAGGATCAAAAGCCCGGGGCGCACCAACGGCGCAAAAACCGCAGAGCGGGTACCCAACACGACCGTCGCCTCGCCGGAGCGGATGCGCTTCCATGTGTCATAGCGCTCAGTGATGCGCAGTCCGCTGTGCATCACCGCGGTTTTTTTGCCGAAATGCGCGGCAAACAGCGACAATAGCTGTGGCGTCAGCGCGATCTCCGGCACAAGCAGCAAGGCAGAGCGCCCGGCGCGCAGGCAGTCATAGATCAGCCTGATATAAACCGACGTCTTGCCGCTTCCGGTCACGCCGTAGAGCAGCGAAACGCCAAACGTCCCGGTCGCCAGACGGGTTGCCAGACCCTCGTAGGCGCGCTGCTGCTCCTCGTTGAGCACAAGCGGCCCGTCGAGCTTGGCTGGCTCGGTCTCGCGGACGCGGAACAGCTCCTGCTCGTGCAGCTCAACATAGCCGAGCCGCTGCAGACGGTTCAAAACAGCATTCGTCGCGCCGGTGAAGTAACACACGTCCTTGCCGGAGCAGGCGCCGACGGTCGTCATCAGCTCCAAAACGGCTGCTTGCAGCGGTGCGGAGCGGCGGTGCGCCAGAATATAGCGCTGCGCCTCCTCGGCGGAGACCGCAAGCGCGACGATGCGCTCGGTTTTGTCCGAAACGCGTCGCTTTTGGTTTGTTTCCTCGGAGAGGAGCTTTTTTCTCAGCAGGTATCGCAGAGCGTCCTCAAGCGCCTCGGGCGTAAATTGCCGGCGCAGATCCTCGAGCTGCGCCGCGCCGCCCCGATCGGCGATCGCCTGCATCACGGCGACGGCGCCGGGCTTCCGGTGGATCTGCCCCTGCCAGTCAGGCTGCGCGATGCGGTAGGTCGCCTGCTCGCGAAACCAAACGCCCGCCGGGAGAATGGCCTTGACCGCGTCATAGAAGGTGCAAAAATACCGCTCGCGCAGAAAGGCCGCCGTTCGCAGCATACGCGCGTCGAGCAGCGGCTCGGCATCGAGCACGAGCAGGACGGGCTTCAGCCCCTCCTCCGCGCCCTCTTCGACGGAGAGCACGACGCCCTCCGTACGCTTGTTGGCCTGCCCAAAGGGGACAAGCACGCGCTGCCCCGGCTCGACCCGAAGCGTAGGCGGAACGCGATAGTCATAGGGCTTGTCAATGGCATAAATTGCGGCCGAAACGGCAATTTTTGCGACCATAGCAGCCCTCCTAGCGGCAGAAACTCATACTGAAATTTGCTGAAAGTCTTCATGCATTTTGTCGCACCGTTGGCGCGGCAAATTCTGCATAAGACGGTGCAGCACATGGATCTTCTTGGTTAGTAGTGGGAAATATGTCAGTCGTTGATCGTTGCGGCAAGCTTGCCCTCGGCGACCTCGCGAA
Source organism: uncultured Eubacteriales bacterium (assembly GCA_900548795.1). Classification (GTDB taxonomy): domain Bacteria; phylum Bacillota; class Clostridia; order Oscillospirales; family Oscillospiraceae; genus JAZOXB01. Next base: position 16,107 of record URLT01000031.1, on the reverse strand, counting down.
TGGCGAGCGTCACGGGCTTGTCCGAAAGCGGAATATGGAACGTCTCGGACTCGATGGAGATCTGTCGGGCGCGGCGCGCGACGACGTTGACCATCAGATAGCGGCTGTCAATATGCTTGAGCAGCTCGGACATAGCGGGATAAAGCATAATAAGTTCCTCCTTACAGTTCAATCGGACAATACGCAGAGCGGCAGCGCTCGGCCGTCAAAATGGCTTGAATCCGCGCGGCAGCCTGCTCAACGGTATCATTTACAATGGTATAACGATATTTGGGGGCGACCCGGCATTCATCGACCGCGATCTTCAGGCGGCGCTCGGCCACCTCCGGCGCAGTGTCGCCGCGCCCGGTCAGGCGGCGGCGCAGCTCCTTGTACGACGGCGGAGCAATGAAGACCGAAATGGCGTCCGGCCGGTGCTCCATCACCTGAAGGCCGCCGTGAACGTCGATCTCGAGCACGACGGAAACGCCGTTCTCCAGCGCCTCCTCGACCGGCCCGAGCGGCGTGCCGTAGTAATTTCCTGCATAGGACGCGTGCTCGAGCAGCTCGCCGTTTTCGATCATTTGTTCAAATTTTTCGTGAGTGACAAAGAAATAATGCTTTCCGTCGACCTCTCCGGGGCGCATGGCGCGCGTCGTGGCCGAGACGGACAGGCGCAGCGTCGGCTCACGCCGCAGCAGCTCCCTGACGATCGTTCCCTTTCCGACGCCGGACGGGCCGGAAATCACGATGATCCTTCCCTGCTTCAATTCTCTTCTTCCTCCTGATCGATGCCGCCGTCCTTTTCGTTGAGCCGTTTTGCAACGGTCTCCGGCGGGATCGCTGATAAAATAACGTGGTCAGTGTCCATGACCAGCACAGAGCGCGTTTTGCGCCCGAAGCTGGCGTCAATGAGCATGGCGCGCTCCTTTGCCTCTTGGATCAGGCGCTTGACGGGCGCGGAATCCGGGCTGACGACCGTCAGCAGCCGCTGCGCGGAGACCAAATTCCCAAAGCCGATGTTCACGAGCTTCATGGCGTCACTCGATGTTCTGCACCTGCTCGCGGATCTTTTCGAGCAGTGCCTTGATCTCAACAACGTTCCGCGCCTGCTCCAGATCGTTGCCCTTAGAGCCGATCGTGTTGGCCTCGCGGTTCATCTCCTGCATCAGGAAATCGAGCTTGCGCCCGATCGCCCCGCCGCCGGAGAGGAGCGTCTCGAGCTGGCTCAGATGGCTGCGCAGCCGCACAGTCTCCTCGTCCACGGCGACCTTATCGGCGAAGATCGCCGCCTCGGTCAGAATGCGCGCCTCGTCGATGGTCGTGCCGGAGAGCACCTCGCGCATCCGGTTTTCGAGCCGTGCGCGGTATTCCTGCACGGTCACGGGGCTGCGCTGCTCGACGCGCGCAACATATTCCAAGATCTGCGCCGCATTCGCTCGAAGGTCGGCGGCAAGCGCCGCGCCCTCAGTGGCGCGCATGGCCGAAAAGGAAGCAAGCGCGGCAGAGACAACCGTCAGGATGTCCTGCGTGTTCTGCTCCTCGTCCTCGGCGGGCTTTTCGACCGTGAAGACATCCGGCATCCGCGCAAGATCCACGGCGGAAAGCTCGTCCCGGACGCCGTAGTCCGCCGCGACCGTCCGCAGCGCGTTCAAATAGCCCTCAAGGACCGGCCGATTCAGCCGGACGCTGATCTGCTCATCGGCAGCGGCGACCACGGTGACGAACACGTCCACCTTGCCGCGGCTGACGGACTGCTTGACCCTTTGCTTGACGGCATCCTCTGCATAGGAGAATGCCCGCGGCAGCTTGACGCCGCAGTCGAGAAAGCGGTTGTTGACCGAACGGATTTCGGCCGTGATCTCACGCCCGCGCAGAGTCTGAACGGCACGGCCGTATCCTGTCATGCTGTTGACCATGAGAAATTCCTTCTTTCCATCAAATCAGCGGCAGCCGTTGCAAAGGCAGTTGAGACAAAGCATCGAGCCGCAGAGATTGCATAGTTCGTTTCCGTCCGTCCCGCCGAATTCCTCCTGACGGTAGGTATACGCGCCGGCGCCCGTGCGGTTGAGCGCTGCGGCATATTCCGGGTTCCCCGGCTCCATCTGCACGGCGATGCGGAAATTTTGCGCTGCCTCGTCCATCCAGCCGCGCCGCTGCGCGATGACGCCGCGCAGATAGTACCACTGCGCCGTGCGTCCGCCGATGCCGTCGAGCAAGCGCTCTGCACCGTCCAGATCGCCGAGCTGGATGCGGCGGCGCACCTCGTTGAACTCGGCGCTCCCGCCGGACGAGCCGCCATAGCCGCCGTAGGAGGACGTACCGCCGTAGGAGGAGGACGCACCGCCGCCCTGCGTCAGCGCAGCATAGGCCTCGTTGATCTCCTTCATTTTTTCCTCGGCAAGGTCGGCCAGAGGATTGCCGGTATAGCGGTCGGGGTGATATTTCCGGGCAAGCTCCCGGTAGGCTTTTTTGATCTCGTCCTGCGACGCCCCCTTCGGGACGCCGAGCACTTCATACGGGTCTTTCATGCAAATGATTCCTTTGTTTTGTGTCTCCCGCGCTTGCGGAAGCGTTGTTCGCAGACGCCGCAAAGCACGGCGGGCAATCCGTAATAAATCATATTGCGGAGCAGCTCATCGCCGGCTCGCCGATCCAGAAGCTCGAAGGCGGAGGCGGCCATGCTGATCGACGCATCGATCGTCGAGCGAAGCGTCTGCTTGTCCTGCGGGGCAAGCGCGCCGCCCTCCAAGCGGAAGCGATAGCGCAGCGGATTATAGCGGCCTGCCTTCAGATCCTTCGGAAGATCCTCCAGCGCGTCGGTGAGGTAAAGGTAACGCCCGACGTGGTAGAGCAGCAGCTCGAGCACGCGGCGCTGCGCCGGATCGGGCGCCTCAGCAGCGCACGCCCCGAGAAGCACCGCAAAGGTGTCGGCCGTTCGGTCGAGGCTGTCGCAATTCGCCGCCTCGAGCGCTGTCAGCGCATCGAGCTGCTCGGAAAAAACGCGGTCGAGCGCCGGATGCAGCGCGGCAGCGCGGCGGAACGCTCTGCGGTAGATAAGCATCCCGGCCGACGCAGCGAGCCGCTCTGCGAGGCTGCCGTCGCGCCGGGCGTCGGCCAGCTTCCGGTAGGACAGCAGCACGCTCAGGTCGGCGGCATAGTCCATCTCGGCATCCTGAGCAACGCAGGGCTTTCTGCACAGAGGCCGCAAGGGGCAGACGCATTTGCCGCAGGCGGACGGCTCCTGCCGCAGCAGGAGATAAAGAAAGGTCATGTCGTAATTGACCAGAAAACGGGCGCGAAAGCCGTAGCGCTTGCGCAGGCGATCGCACAGGCCGCAGTAAACGGCGCGGTATTGCTTCTTGGCCGGCTCGGAGAGCCGGTCGAGCAAAGGCAGAACATATCCAAACATAGCTTCAGCGATAAGAGACGATGCGGCAGCTCGGCGGACGCCGACGCAGGCGCCGGTCAAGCAGGAACGCAGGAACAAGGCCGAGCGCGAACGCAGCCGCAGCGGGAAGCAAAGCGCTGCCGTTCAGCGCGGTCACGAGCAGGTAGGCCGCCAAAAAGAGCGCAAGCGGAAGCGTATAGACCAGCGCTGCCGGGAGCAGCACCCTGCGGCTGTCCGTTTCGACCCAAACCTCCGCGCCGGGCTCGGCATGAATGCAGTTGACGGCCGTGAAGCGGACGGTCTGCCCGACCGCGCCGCAGCCGGAGCAGGTATGGCAGTCGCCGCTGCACGCGCTTTCGCGCCGAGCCGTCAGCACCGCGCTGCCGTCGGGCAAAAGCTCGCGTACCGTTGCAAGGCGTCTCATGTCAGCTCGTGCGCTCGACCATTTCGAGGTAGTACGGCCCGGAGATCACGCCCGCGCGGTTCCCCTTGGGAAGCGAGATCGTCAAAAGCACCTTTTTCGCGCCGGAGTCGTAATCCTTGCTCAGGTCAGCCGAAACGGTGATGTCCTTTGCGCTCAGGTCGTTCAGCTCGGAGGCCGCGCCGCGCAGCGTGATGACGATGCTCTGCACGCCCGGGCTGAGCGAGTCGGATTCATTCAAAAAGACGATATCCTCGCTGGAAATGGTAAATTTCCGCGTAGTCAAGCCCTTGAATTTCAGCGTCAGCTTGACGCGCGGCTCGGTGGCGCGGATGGTCACGCCGTCCGGCATCTCGGGCTTGATGTCCCATGTGTGATCCTCGGGCACGGCAGCAAGGTCGATATCCTTGATATACAGCTTGTCGAGCTTGTCGAGAACCTCTTTGCTGCCGGTCACGCCGATGGTGTCCGGCTCGATCTTATATTCGACGTCGTCAGACGTTGCCCCGCCGCCGTCGATGATCCGCACGGCCAGCTCCACCTGCTTGAAGGCAAGCACCGGGACAGACAGCCGCACCGTCGGCACAGAGACCGTCAAATAGCCGCCGGTTTCGACGGGATTTCGATCGGAATCAACAAAAGTATAGGTAAAATCACCGGAGATCGTGTCCGACCGACCCTGAAGGTCGACCGTCACGACGGCCGCGGCGATCTGATTGACCTCCTCGGCAGGGCCGCTGACGGAGAGCGTGTCGTTTGTCAAAACGGCGTCGTTGCGGACGTAGCCCTCCTCCAAATCGCCGACGTACTCGACCTCGACCGGGATCTCCGGGCGCACCTTTCGCTCGCTGACCTTGACGGTGATCTTGTTGGCCGTGGAGCCGGTGAGCTTAATGTCGCCCGAGGCGACGTTCGACGGCGGGTCGAGCGTCCAGCTCACGTCGAAGCTCCCGGCGGAGGAAATATTGCTGACGTCTGCAATGGCCTCAAGTGAGCTGCTGTTGAGCTCCTTGAGATCGGAGCGGCTGCCGGAGATCTCGACGTCGATATACTGCTCCTCGCCGCCCGTGATCATCAGGCCGTTGCTTTCCAGATCCGCCGTGCCGACCAACCGCACGCGAACGCCGCGCACCGTGGTCTTGTCGTTCGGATTGACGACCGTGACCGCATAGACCCACAGGCCGATGCTGACGACCAGAGCAAGAAGAAAGGCAAGAATTTTATGCTTCTGCATCCGAATCATCCTTTTCTTTTCGATGGTTTGTCTGACCGATGCGCTTGCGCAGCCGCTTGACCGGGTTATAGGTCTTTTCCTCGCGCTTGGGCGCAAGCTCCTTGAGCAGCAGCCGCTCGAGCGTCTGCGGCGCAAGATGGCGCTTGAGCATCCCGTTGACGGCGACGGAGATCGTGCCCGTCTCCTCCGAGACGATCACGACCACCGCATCGGACACCTCGCTCATGCCGATGCCGGCGCGATGCCGCGTGCCGAGGTCGCTGCTGATGTTGCGGCTCTGTGTCAGCGGGAGCACGCAGCCGGCCGCGGCAATACGCTCGTTGCGAATAATGACCGCTCCGTCGTGCAGCGCCGCTTTGGTGAAAAACAGGTTGCGCAGCAGCTCGCTGGAAACGCGCGCATCGACCACCGTACCGGTCTTTTGATAGTCGATCAGAGAGGTCTCGCGTTCAAAGACGATCAGAACGCCCGTGCGCTCGCGCGACATGATCTCGCAGGCGTTCACCGTCTGCCCGATCACGCGGTCGATCTCGCGCTGCTCCTGCTTGCTCGAGAGCAGCTCGCGGAAGCTCTTGCTGCCAAGCTTTTCCAGCATGCGTCGGATCTCAGGCTGGAACATGATGATCAGAGCGATCAGGCCGATCTCCAGCACCCGGTCGAGCAAAAAGCTCATGAGGTACATGTTCAGCAGCTTCGTCACGACCGCAAGGGCAAGCAGCAGCACGATGCTCTTGGCGATCCGCGCAGCGCCGGTCGTCTGGATCATCATGATCAAGGTATAGAGAACAAAGGTCACCAACAGAATGTCGATGATGTCCATAAATTTAATTGTCGGCAACATCGCCAGGACGTCGCGGAAAAATTCGATCAGTGAATCCATATGCCATCTCCGCTCGTGAAGGTATACTATATCTATTCAATTATAGCCGATTTCGGCCGTAATAGCAAGAGCAATCTGAAAAAACTAAAACAGATTTTTGCACACGGCCAAAAACGTCCGAAGCTCTGCGTCCGTGTTGAACGGCGAGACGCTCAGGCGTACCGTCCCGGTTTGCAGCGTCCCGGCCGTGCGGTGCGCCGTCGGCGCGCAGTGCAGCCCTGCCCGCACCGCGATCCCGGCGTCGGCCAGCCGCTGCGCCGCCTCCTCGCAGTCGATCTCCCGCGGAACAAAGGAGAGCACGCCGCTGCGGCTCTCCCCGCAAAACACGCGCGCAAAGCCCTGCGCGCGCAAGCCGCGCTCGGCCGCAAGGAGCAGCCGCCGCTCCTGCGCAAGAATTCGATCCGTTCCGACTCTGCGGACATAGCGCACGCCCTCAAGGAGGCCGGCGATGCCGCAGACGTTATGCGTGCCGGCCTCGAGCCGGTCAGGCAAAAATTCCGGCATTTCCTGCCGCTCGGACAGGCTCCCCGTCCCGCCGAAGAGCAGCGGCGGCGCGGCGCGGCCGCAAAGCAGCACACCCGTTCCCTGCGGGCCGAGCAGCCCCTTGTGCCCCGGAAAGGCGATAAACGCCGCTCCGGTTCGGCGCAGAGAGAGCGTCAGCGTCCCGGCCGACTGCGATGCATCGATCACAAGAGGAACGTTCGCCTCGCGGCACAGGGCGGCGATCGGCTCGATCGGGAGCACAAAGCCGAACACGTTCGATACGTGCGTGCAGATCACGGCATCGGGACGTTGCGCCAGTCCGCGCCGCAGCCCCTCGAGCGTCGCCTCCTCGTCAAAAAGCACGCCGAACTGCTCGACCTGTGCGCCGCGCGCATACAGCGGGCGTGTGACGGCATTATGCTCAAAGGCCGAGATCAACGCGCGGCCGTGCTCCGGCACGACCGCCGCGATCGCGCAGTTCAGTCCGTGCGTCGCGTTCATGGTGAAGACCGTCTGCTCCGGCTCGCAGTCAAACATCGCGGCAAGCTCCCTGCGGCAGGAATAAACCGTCTGCGCCGCACGCTCCGCCGCCGCATGGCCGCCCCGTCCGACCGAGGCGCAGGCGCCGAGCGCCCACGCGACGGCTCGCGCCACCGACGGCGGCTTTTGCAGGCTCGTTGCCGCCGCATCGAAATAGATCATGGCCGCACCTCCCGCCACGGCTCGACGCCGCGCCGCCGGTAGATCCTGCGAAACGGCAGCGCCTCGTTCCTCAGCAGCGCCAACACCCGCTCAAAATCGTCCCGCCTGACCCGCAGGCTGTAGCCGCAGCCCTGCCCGCGCAGTGCGGTGGGCGTGCGCACCACGTCCGCGCGAAGCGATGCCCCGGCAAGAAGCTCCTGCGCGCGCATTGCCGAGGTCACCGACCGAAACGTAAAAAAGAACACTTCCATCGCATCTCCCTCCCGTATCATCGTATGTTTTTCGGGCGGTTTTGACACCGGAAAGCGTTCCCGTCGGTTTCTTTTATGAACTTAATACAAACTTAATTTCTTTTGTATTATTTTTTTAATATCTCTCGGTTAGAATAAAACCCGTAAAGATGATTCATTTCTTTTTCATTTTTCTCCTCTTTTCTTTTCATTTTCTTCCTCTTTTTCTTTTTCGGATACCGCAGACAGGTTCATTCCCTGTCTGCGGTCTTCTTTTTGCAGCCAAGCCTGTCCCTTCCGCCGCAGAGGCGGATTTTTAGCCTTTGGCTCATCTGAGCGCTGCGGCGCGGGCGTGCTTGCTTGCAGGCTGCTCGCGCAGAGCATAGCGCAGGCAAAGCGCGGCGGCCAACGCCCGCATTGCGTCCGGCTTGCCGGATTTCAGCTCCAGCTCCAGCTCGGTGAAGGGCAGGCGCTCGGTTTTCCCGGTCAAAAAGCCAACGTCCCCGGCCAGCTCAGCCGCGCTCCCGTCCGGGAAACGCAGCAGCACACACCGACGGGTAAACTCTGCGCCGCAAACTGACTCGAGCGCTCCGTCTCGAAGGAGCAGCAGGAGCTTTTTGGGCGCACCGGCCAGCAGGAGCCGTTCTGCCGCGCCGAGATCCATCGTTTCGCCCTTGGTCTGCCATTCGCCGCGCGTGTGCGCCTCGCTCGTCGGCGTTTTGAGCGTGATGATCGATTCATGATTCTCCATACGGCGGCGCAGCGTCCAACGGCAACGCGAAAATGCGCGCGAAGGTGTGTCGTAATAGGTCGTTTTCATTGAGATCTCGTGCCAGCCTCCGTCTGCAAGTTGCCACACCTCGGCATCGCTCAGGATCGCGTCAAGCGCCTCAGCATCCGAAACGGCCAGCTTATATTCCAGTTCCTTTCCCATTTGCTTCCTCCGTATAAATTTGATTTTTTCGCCCGTAGATGACGGCTTTTTTCGCCGAAGCGTGATACACTGACCGCAGAAATCGCCACTGGGGGTAAGAAAATGAATCGTTCCCGTTTGATCCTGCGGAATCAGCGTCTGCTTGCGCGGCTCAGGCAGAAAAGCAGGGGGCTTCGGCTTTTGCAGCGCACCGTGCCGCCGCTGCTCGGCTCGTTTTTGCTCGCGGGGACAAGCCTTCTGCGCCATCCGACTCCTTTGGCCGCCTGCTTTCTGGCTGCCTTCCCGCCGGGATGCAGCTCGGTCTTTGCCGCTCTCGGCGCGGCGGCCGGATATATTCTGCGCTGCGACAGCATCCATGCGGCGATGTTCACCGCGCTGACGGTGCTGCTGCTCGCGGCGGTCGGGATGTTTCGCGTGACAAATCTGCCGTCGACACGCTGGTTCCTGCCTCTGGTCGCCTCGTCGGTCTGCGCCGTGCTCGGGGGCGTGTGTCTTCTCGGCGGAGACGAGACCAGTCTGAGTCTCTGGGCAGCGGACACGCTGCTGGCGGGTCTGAGCGTAGCGGGCTTTCGCAGCGCCGTCGAGGGCAACCGTACCGCCTCGGCCGTTTTGGCCGGCTGCATCGTCTCGGGGCTGAGCGGTGCGCCGCTTCCGACAGAGGTCGGCCTCTTCGCCGCCGCTCTGCTGTGCGCCGGGTGCGGCGAGCTGCTCCCAGCGGCCGTGATCGGTCTGACGCTTGAGCTGAGCGGCAACGGCGTCGCCTACCTGACCGGGGCGCTGCTTTTGCCGCAGCTCTTTGCCTCGTGCACGGCCGACCGGCGACTGCGTGCGGCCGGCGCGGCGCTGCTGCCCCCTGCTCTGCTGCTCTGTCTGGGCGCAGCGGACGGTCTTGCGCTCCTTGCGCTGGCTGCCGGCGGTCTGGCAGGCCAACTGCTCGGCAAAAACCGCCGTCTTTTCGCTCCGCTGACCGCCGACAAGGCCGCAGCAGTGACCGCGCGGCTGGAGCAGGGCGCGCATTTGCTGGAGCTGGTCGGGCAGCAGCTTCCGGAAAGCGGCGGGTTTCCGATGCGCGAGGAGGCCGAGCGCGTCTATGACGGCGCAGCGGAGCATATCTGCCGCTGCTGCGCGCGTTTTCGCAAGTGCTGGCAGCAGAACGCGGAGCAGACCTATGAAATGCTGGCAAGCGCGGCTCGTCCTATTTTAGAGCGCGGCGCGGCGCGTCGAGAGGATCTCCCGGCCGATTTTTGCAGCAATTGCTGCCATACAGACGGCTTCGTGATGGCCGTGAACCAGGAGCTGGAGGGGATGCTCTACCGCCGCCGCTTCCGCCTGCAGCTCTCGGAGAGCCGCCGCGTGATGGCGCAGGAGTACGATTGCATCGCGCAGTTCCTGCGCGCGCTTGCCGCGCCGCAGAAATCACTTCGCCCCGCCTATGAGCCGGATGTCGGCATTGCAACGGTCGCAAAGAAAGGAAATCGCGTGATCGGCGACCGCTGCCGGTGCTTTTTCGGGTCAAACGCACGATATTATGCCATTTTATGCGATGGAATGGGCAGCGGCGCAGAGGCCGCCGACGCAAGCGCCGAGACGCTCGAGCTGCTGGAAAAGCTCCTGCTGGCCGGGCTGGACGGAGACGCCGCGCTGCGTCTGCTCAACGGAGCGGCGCTGCTGCGCGACGAGGGCGCATATGCCACGGTCGACCTGCTGGAGCTGGATCTCTCCGATGGGACGGGCGTGCTTTACAAATGGGGCTCGGCGCCGTCCTATCTCGGATGCGGTGCGAAGCGGCGCACGCTCGGGCGGCAGACGCCGCCGCCCGGCTTCTTCGGCGAGGCGCGTCCGGAGCGCTTTGAGCTGGCGCTGGGCGGCGGGCTGCTGCTGACGCTTGCAAGCGACGGCGCAGAGCAGGCGGCGGAGCTGATCCGTTCCTATCAGGGCAGCTCGCCGCGCGAGCTGGCAGCGCTCCTGACGGCGGGAATGCCGTCCGAGGATGACAAGACCGCGCTGTGCCTGCGGCTCTATCCGAAGCCGTTTTGACCGATCCTTCTTTTTTTACAGCGTCTCGCCCTCCATGGATTTGGTGGCATAGGCGTTGAGCGTCTGGTCGGCAAGATGCCCGGCCAGATATTCGTAATACGCCTGCGCGCCGATCATCGCGCCGTTGTCGCCGCAGAGCGACAGCGGCGGCAGACACAAACGCACGCCGCGCTGCTCGCACACGCGCGTCAGATCGCCGCGAATACGGCTGTTGGCCGCAACGCCGCCCGCAACGGCCAGCGTGCGATAGCCGGTCTGTTCGAGCGCGGCAAGCGTGCGCGGCACAAGGATCTGGCTGACTGCCTCGGAAAAGCTCGCGCAGAGGTCGGGGATATTCAGCGCACCGCCCTTCTGCTCGGTGTTATGGATCAGATTGACCGCCGCCGTTTTTAATCCGGAGAATGACATATCCAGCGGGTTGCCGCTGACCTTGATATGCGGCATCGGATAGGTCTTGGGGTCTCCCTCGCGCGCCGCGCGGTCGAGCGCCGCTCCGCCGGGATAAGGCATCCCGAGCAGCCGCGCAACCTTGTCGAAGCACTCGCCCGCCGCGTCGTCGCGCGTCGAGCCGAGGATGTTCAGGTCGGTATAATCGCGGACGTCGACGAGCATCGTGTGCCCGCCGGAGACGACGAGGCAGAGAAACGGCGGCTTCAGATCGGGATAGGCAATGTAATTGGCGGCGATATGGCCGCGGATATGATGCACGGGGATCAGCGGCACGTCCAGCGCAAGCGCCGCCGCCTTGGCAAAATTCACGCCGACGAGCAGCGCACCGATCAGGCCGGGCGCGTAGGTCACGGCGACGGCGTCGATGTCGGTGCGGCGCACATTCGCGGCGGCAAGCGCCTGCTCGGCAAGGCCGTAGATCGCTTCGATGTGCTTGCGCGAGGCGATCTCGGGCACGACGCCGCCGTAGAGCCGGTGCAGCGCCACCTGCGAGGCGATCTGGTCTGTCAGCACCTCGCGGCCGTCGCGCACAAGCGCAACGGCGGTCTCGTCGCAGGACGATTCAACGGACAGGATCAGCATGAGACAGCTCCTTTCTGAGGATGAGCGCATCCTCGCGCGGATCGAGATAGTAATTCGGGCGCCGTCCGACCTGCGCAAAGCCGAGCGTCCGATAGAGCGCGATCGCGCCGGAGTTGGAGGCGCGAACCTCCAAAAACAGCTCGTCGATATCGGGCAGGCGGCGCTCCAGCTCGGCAAACAGCGCCCGGGCAATGCCGCGGCGGCGCAGCGCCGGGCTGACGGCCACGTTCATCACGTCGGCCTGAGGCGGCACCCGCTGCACGCCCAGATAGGCGGCAGCCGTACCGTCCTCCTCCCAGACGAGCCAGAGGCTCAGCGGGTTATCCAGCTCCGAGGCGATCGAGCTGTCGCTCCATGGATCGGAAAAGCACAGCTTTTCCAGCGCGGCGACGGGCGGAACGTCCGCAGAGGTCATCGGTCGGATCATTTCGCGTCATACCAGCTTTCTCCGGATTTTGCCTCGGCGACGAGCGGCACGGCAAGCGTCGCGGCGTGCTCCATCTCGTCGGCGACGATCGCGCGCACGCGCCCGGCCTCCTCCGGCGGGCATTCGACGATCAGCTCGTCGTGCACCTGAAGCAGCAGCCGCGCGCGCAGACCGTTCGTCTCGAGCGCGCGGAACACGCGCACCATCGCCAGCTTCATGATGTCCGCAGCCGTTCCCTGCACGGGCGTGTTGAGCGCAATGCGCTCCGCACCGGAGCGGATATTGAAATTCGTGCTGCGGATCTCGGGGATCATGCGTCGTCTGCCGAACAGTGTGGAGACGTAGCCCTGCGTGCGCGCAGTCTCGACGATGTTTTTCATATAGTCCCGCACGCCGGGATATTGCGTCAGATAGCGCTCGATATATTCCTTGGCCTCACGGCGGCTCACGCCGATGTCCTGCGCCAGCGAGAACTCGGAAATGCCGTAAACGATGCCGAAATTGACCGCCTTGGCCTGACGGCGCATCAGCGGCGTGACGTCCTCGGGCGGCACGTGGAACACGCGCGAGGCGGTCAGCCGGTGGAAGTCCTCTCCGGAACGGAAGGCCTCCTGCATGGCGCGGTCGTCCGCGATATGCGCCAGCACGCGCAGCTCGATCTGACTGTAATCCGCGTCGACGAGCACCCAGCCCGGGCGCGGCACGAACATTTTTCGGATCTCGCTGCCCAGCTCCGTGCGCACGGGGATGTTTTGCAGATTCGGCTCGGTCGACGACAGGCGGCCGGTCGCCGTGACGGTGTTCTGGAAGGTCGTGTGGATGCGTCCGTCGGGCGCGATCTCCTTTTGCAGCCCCTCGGCGTAGGTCGATTGCAGCTTCGTGAGCATTCGGTAGTCCATGACGGCCTGAATGATCGGGTGGCGGTCGCGAAGCTTTTCGAGCACCTCGGCATTGGTCGAATAGCCGCTCTTGGTCTTTTTGACGGGCGGCAGGCCGAGCTTTTCAAACAGCACCACGACGAGCTGTTTGGGCGACTGGATGTTGAACGGTTCGCCGGAATAGCCGTAGATTAGGCGCTCACAGGCGGCGATCCGCTCGGAAAGCATGGCGCTGAAGGCCTCGAGCGCCGCCCGGTCGACCGGAACGCCGTCGTGCTCCATGTGCGCCAGCACACGGCAGAGCGGAAGCTCCAGCTCCCGCAGCAGGGCGGTCATACCCTCGGCCTCGAGCTTTTCCGACAGCACCCGCTGCAGCCGCTGCACGCAGACGGCCTGCGCGGCAAGCTGCGCGTCGGGATCTTCCTCCTGCGCAGGAGGCGTATGCAGGTAGTCCTGCGCAAGCTGCGGCAGCTCGTATTTTCCGCGCGTTGCGTCGAGCAGATAGGCCGCCAGCGCCGTGTCGAACACAAAGCCGTCGGCATCGATGCCCGCTGCAAGCAGCCGGCGCATCAAGGGCTTGACGTCATGCGCCGTTTTCGGCACGGCGCGGTCAAACAGCCGCCTGAGAACATAGGCGTGATCCAGACCAAGGCGCTCGCGCTTCAAAAGCGTGACCGTAGCGTCCCGGCAGACAGCGACCGTGTCCAGCTCCGGCGAGGCTGCGACCGCCACGGGCGCTCCGTCCAGCACGGAGAGCGCCTCGTCCGCCGTTTCGGCCGTGACAACGTCGCATTTTGCCTCGGGCGGCTCGGCCGCGTCCGTCTCCGGCGCTTCAAACGCGGCGCTGCGCAGGCCGTATTGGTCGATCAGCTTCTGAAACTCCAGACGCGTGAACAGGTCGTACAGCTCGTGGCGCTTCGGCTCGCGCACCAGATTCTTCTCGGGCGAAAACTCAAAGCAGAGCGGCGCATCGCAGCGGATGGTCGCAAGCTCATAGGAGAGATAGGCCATATCCCGCCCGTTGACGAGCTTTTCATAGAGCTTTCCCTTCATATTCTGCGGCGTCAGATTCTCATAAACGCCGTCGAGCGTTCCGAAGCGGTGCAGCAGTTCCGTGGCCGTCTTCGGCCCGACGCCCGCGACGCCGGGGATATTATCCGAGCTGTCGCCCATGAGCGCCTTGAGGTCGATCAGGCGGATCGGCTCCAGCCCGTACTCGGCCTCGAACGTCGCCGGGTCATAGTTGACCGAGCGCGTCTGCCCGCCCTGCGTGCGCACGAGCTTGACCGTCACGCGGTCGTTGACCAATTGCAGGCTGTCGCGATCTCCGGTGAGGATCACGCAGTCCCAATCCGCATCGGCGCAGAGGCGCGACACCGTGCCGATCACGTCGTCGGCCTCCCAGCCCTGACATTCATAGATCGGAATGTTCATCGCCCGCAGTACGTCCTTCATCACGGGCATCTGCGCGGCCAGCTCCTCGGGCATTCCGTGCCGGTTGGCCTTATAGGCCTCATATTTCAAATGGCGAAACGTCGGCCCGTGCAGGTCGAAGGCAACGCACAGCGCCTCCGGCCGCTCCTCGCGGCGCACGCGCTCGAGGATGTTCAGAAAGCCGAAAATCGCGTTGGTGTACATACCGTCGCGCGTCGTCAGCGGATGCACGCCGTAGTAGGCCCGGTTGATGACGCTGTTGCCGTCAAGGATCATCAGCTTCATGGCAGCTTTCCCCCGTTTTCGTCAGATTCTTCTCCATTTTGCGCCCTGCGGCGTGTCGATGACCTCGATGCCGCGCGCCTTCAGCTCGTCGCGGATGCGATCGGCCTGCGCCCAGTTTTTCTCCTTCTTGGCAGCGGTGCGCGCGGCGACGAGCGCGTCGATCTCGGGATCCTTTTCCTCCTCGGGCTGCGCCTCGCGCTGCTTCTGCGCGGCCGCAAGCAGGTTCAGGCCGAGCACCTGATCGAATTCGGCAAGCGCGGCGCGCTTCGTCGCGTCGTTCGTCTTGGCCTTGAGAACGTCATAGAGCGTCGTGACGGCAAGCGAGGTGTTGAGGTCGCCGTTCAGCGCAGTCTTGAAGCGCTCGCGCAGCGCGGCCAGCGCGGCCTCATCGAGCGGTGCGTCCTGCGTGTCGAGCGCGGCGATCTTTGCGATCAGCTTCTCATAGGTCAGCGCCGCATTGTCCAGATTCTCCCACGAGAAGACGAGGTTGCGGCGATAGTGGCTTTGCAGGCAGAACAGACGGTAGGCCATCGGATCATAGCCCTTCTGCTCCAGCAGAGAAACAGTCAAAAACTCGCCCTTGGATTTGGACATTTTGCCGCCTTCGGTGTTCAGATGATGAACATGGAACCAATAGTTGCACCATTTATGGCCGAGGTAGGCCTCGGACTGTGCGATCTCGTTCGTGTGGTGCGGGAAGGCGTTGTCGATGCCGCCGCAGTGGATGTCCATATCCTCGCCGAAGTGCTTGATGCTGATGCAGGAGCACTCGATATGCCAGCCGGGATAGCCCACGCCCCACGGGGAGTCCCACTTGAGCGCCTGATCCTCAAATTTCGACTTGGTGAACCAGAGGACGAAATCATTCTTATTGCGCTTGTTGTCGTCCTCCTCGACGCCCTCGCGGACGCCGACGGCGAGATCCTCCTCCTTGTGGTCGTTGAACACATAGTATTTCTCAAGCTTGGAGGTATCAAAATAGATGTTTCCGCCGGCCGCGTAGGCATAGCCCTTGTCCAGCAGCGTCTCGATCATGCGGATATATTCCGGGATGCAGTGCGTTGCAGGCTCGACCACGTCCGGCCGTTTGATGTTCAGCTTGCCGCAGTCGGCAAAGAACGCGTCGGTATAGTATTTTGCGACCTCCATCACGGTCTTATGCTCGCGCTTGGCACCCTTGAGCATTTTGTCCTCGCCGGTGTCGGCGTCGGAGGCCAGATGCCCGACGTCCGTGATGTTCATGACCCGCTTGACGTTGTAGCCCAGATAGCGCAGGCTCTTTTCCAGCACATCCTCCATGATATAGCTGCGCAGATTGCCGATGTGGGCATAGTGGTAGACCGTCGGCCCGCAGGTATACATCTTCACAATGTCGGGGTGGTTCGGAACGAACAGCTCCTTCTTGTGGCTCAGGGAATTATAAAGATACATGGCTCATTGCTCCTTCTGTAATAATTTTTCCAATTGCTGCACCCGCTCGGCAAGCGCCGCAATCTCGAGCTGGATGGGGTCGGGCGTGTGGATATGGTCGAGCTTCTCGCCGCCGACGCGGACGATATGCCCCGGAATGCCGACGACGGTGCAGTTATCCGGCACCTCGCGCAGCACGACGGAATTCGCCGCGATCTTGACGTTATCACCGACCCGAAACGGCCCTAAAACCTTTGCGCCGCAGCCGACCATGACGTTGTTGCCGAGCGTCGGGTGGCGCTTGCCGACGTCCTTGCCCGTGCCGCCGAGCGTCACGCCCTGATAGAGCA
>URLT01000030.1 GCA_900548795.1 uncultured Eubacteriales bacterium | reverse complement strand
GATATAGTCGATTTCCTCTTCGGTGTTGTCCTCGCAGATGGTCAGGCGCAGCGAACCGTGCGCGACCTCGTGCGGCCGGCCGATGGCCAGCAGCACATGGCTGGGGTCGAGCGAGCCGGATGTGCAGGCAGAGCCGGACGACGCGCTGATGCCCTTCGCGTCGAGCAGCAGCAGCAGGCTCTCGCCCTCGATGCCCTCAAAGCAGAAGCTCACGTTGCCGGGCAGACGGCTGGTGGGGTCGCCGTTCAGCGCACAGTGCGGAATTTTGGACAGCCCCTCGATGAGCCGGTCGCGCAGGGCGGAGACCTTTGCCGCGTTTTCATCGATGTGCGCGCACGCCTCCTCAAGGGCGGCAGCCATGCCCATGATGGCGGGGATGTTCTCGGTGCCGGCGCGCTTGCCGCGCTCCTGTGCGCCGCCCTCGATCACGTTGACCAGCGGCAGCCCCTGCTTGGCATAGAGCACGCCGATGCCCTTCGGCCCGTGGAACTTATGCGCCGAAAGCGACAGCAGGTCGATGCTCTGCGCCTGCACGTCGATGGGCAGATGCCCGGCGGCCTGCACGGCGTCGGTGTGGAAGGGCACGCCGTGCGCGCGGCAGACCGCGCCGATCTCCGCGATGGGCAGGATCGAGCCGATCTCGTTGTTGGCGTACATGACCGTCACGAGGCAGGTATCCGGGCGGAGCGCGGCGGCGACCTGCTC
The DNA here is from genome assembly GCA_900548795.1 of uncultured Eubacteriales bacterium. Classification (GTDB taxonomy): domain Bacteria; phylum Bacillota; class Clostridia; order Oscillospirales; family Oscillospiraceae; genus JAZOXB01. The sequence continues at coordinate 18,753 of URLT01000030.1, read as the reverse complement.
AGCCGTGACCGTGCCGGTCAGGCCGACCGGCAGCAGCTCGACCTCGAAGCCCTGCTTTTCGAGCTTTTTCAGCGTGTGCAGCACGGCGTGGTGCTCAAAGGCGGTCGAAATAATGTGCTTTTTGCCCCTGCGCACGCCCAGCGCGGCCATGGACAGCAGCGCCTGATTGTCCGCCTCACTGCCGCCGGAGGTGAAGTAGATCTCCTTGGGCGAGGCGTTCAGGCAGGCGGCGACCGTCTCGCGGGCTTCGGTCAGCGCCTCCTTCGCGCGCTGGCCAGGTGAGTGCAGGCTCGAGGGGTTGGCAAATACGGTCTGCATATAGGGAAGCATCGCGTCGAGCGCGACGCGGCTCATTTGTGTCGTTGCGGCGTTGTCGGCATAGATCGGCATGGCGGTCATCCTTTCCTCTTTTGATGGTTCATTGGGGCTCACGCTGTTCGCGCAGCCCTGCGGCTTCTTTTTGCTTCTCCCTTACTATAAATCATACTTACCTACTTTGTCAATAGGTTTTAGAAAATGTTTACAAATTATACGCGCCCACCTCCCCGCGCACTGCCGGAAATCGCGCCCGCCCCCCTGCGCGGACGCGCTGCTTCTGCAGCGGACGCAAGCGCGGGGCGCACTGCGCGGCGGATCGGACAGCAGACGCGCAAGAGATGGGCGCGCCGAGGCGGCCGCAGCGGCGGTCTGAGGCGGGCCGTTTTTCATCTTTTTCGCTTTGGGACAGAAAAAATGCAAAAAGTTTGAAATTTTCAGTTGACTTTCCATAGGCATTTACGGTATAATAGCATTCGCACGACTATGTGCAACGATTTTAGCTTGCTGCGGTCTTCGGACTGTTGAGCATATTCTTACAGGAGGTGTACACGAGATGCTGCGTACCTATCAGCCCAGAAAGCGTCACCGCGCTAAGGTTCATGGATTCCGCAAGAGAATGGCTACCGCCAACGGCCGCAAGGTTCTTGCCCGCCGCCGTGCTAAAGGCAGAGCTGTCCTGTCCGCCTGAGGAACCGTGACCGCACCATACTGCTGAATGTCAACCGTGGGCGAACGGAGAGCTGAATCTCTGTTCGCCTTTTTGCATTGCACCTTTTTTCGTGAGCCAAGGAGACGCCATGCTGCACACCGTTTCGCTCAAAGAGAATCATGTTTTCCGGCGTCTGTACCACCGGGGCAATTCCGCCGCCAACCGCTATCTGGTGCTCTATTGCCGCCCGAACGGCTCGAAGCAGAGCCGGCTCGGCTTCACCGTGAGCACCAAGCTGGGGCACGCCGTTGTGCGCAACCGTGTGCGCCGCCGTCTGCGCGAGGTCTACCGTCTGCACGAGGCGGAGCTGAGGCCGGGTCTTGATCTGGTCGTCGTGGCGCGCAGCGCGTCGGTCGACGCGGAATTCTCCGCGCTGGAGCAGGCTTTTTTGCAGCTTGCGCGGCGTCTGTCTCTGACGGAGCAGGCGCAGTGAAGCGCGTCCTGCTGGCGCTGATCCGGTTTTATCGGCGTTGGCTGTCCCCGGCGTTTCCCGGCAAATGCCGGTTCACGCCCACCTGCTCGGAATACGGGCTTCAGGCGATCGAAAAATACGGTGCATGCAGAGGAAGCTGGCTGACCTTCAAGCGGCTGCTGCGGTGCAATCCCTTTTATCGCGGCGACTACTACGACCCCGTGCCGTAAGTCCCACCGGCGCGTTCGCGCCAAAGATCCGGTAAACGCCGCGCCGTTTACCGCCCGCAAGAGGAGTATTTTATGTTTAATATCCCCTTTATCCAGATCCCGTTCGGTTATGTGCTGGAGTTCTTCTATAACTTCTTCCATAACTACGGTATCGCGCTCATCCTGTTCTCGCTTGCCATCAAGCTGATCCTGCTGCCGCTGAGCATGAAGCAGAAAAAGAGCATGATGAAAACCTCCCGTCTGCAGCCGAAGGTCAAGCAGATCGAGCTGGCCTGCGGCGACGACAAGCAGAAGTACCAGCAGGAGGTCAGCCAGCTTTACAAAGAGGAGGGCGTCAGCATGATGGGCGGCTGCCTCTGGTCGCTGCTGCCGCTGCTGATCCTCTTCCCGCTCTACAACGTCATCCGCGAGCCGCTGCAATACCTGCTGCACCTCAGCGAGTCGCAGATCGACAGCATCAAGACCGCCTTCGCCGCCGCGAAGGAAATTGATGTGAAAAAGGTCGACGCCTACTGGCAATACACCGCCGCCGCCGACATGGCGACCTACGGCAAGGGCATCGTCGAAAACGTCCGCTCCATCAACTTCAACTTCCTCGGCATCAACCTCGGCGAACAGCCGAGCTGGAAATTCTGGACGATGCGGAGCTGGAGTGAGTTCGGCGGTCTGCTGATCCCGATCGTTTCCGGCGGACTGAACTACCTGGCCATGTTCATCAGCCAGAAAACGAACGACACCGTCATCACCGACGACGCAGGCAACAAAGACGCAGCCTCCGCCACTGCGCAGACCGGCAAGGCCATGACCTTCATGATGCCGCTCATCTCCGTGGTGTTCGGCTATATCATGCCGCTGGGTCTGTCCATCTACTGGATCGCGCAGTCTGTTCTCGGCATCGTGCAGGATTATTTCCTGACCAAACACTATCGCAAGGTCTATGATGCCGAGGACGAGCTCAAGCGCCAGAAGGCCGCCGCGCTTGCCGAGGAAAACGCCGAAAAGGAGCGCATCCGCGCCGCGAAGCGCGCCGCGAACCCCGATGGCATCACCGAAAACACCAGCAAAAAGAAGCAGCAGCTCCGCGACCGGCAGGAGCGCGACGCCGCTGCAAAGGAATACGAAGCCAAAAAGCGCGCCGAGAAGGGCGAAGCGCTGCCCGAGGCGCGCGCCAATCCCGGCGGAGAGGAAAACCGTCCCTATGCGCGCGGCCGCGCCTATGTCGCCGACCGCTATGACGGGGAATCGGAGGAATAAGCTCCGTTCCGCCAGCATTGATTGAAGGAGTAATTATGGAAAAATTCATTGTCAGCACCGGCAAGACCATCGAGCTTGCCATTGAAGCGGCGCTGCAAAAGCTGAAGCTCGACCGCGACAGCGTTTCCGTCGAGGTCCTCAAGAACGCGCGCTCCGGCTTTTTGGGCATCGGCGCCTCCCCGGCGGAGGTCAAGGTGACCTATGAGGTGCCGGATGAGCCGGCCGCCCCGGCCGCCCCGCGCACCGCGCTGTCCTCGGCCTCCCGCTCGGCCAAGCCGAAGGAGCGCCCCGACCTGACGCCGAGCGTCATCTCCCGGCCGGGCAAGAAGCCGGTCGAGCAGCCGAAGAAGCCCGCCGAGGGCAAGAAGAGCGACCCGGCCAAGCGCGCCGACCGCCCCGCAAAGAAAACCGGCGAGCGCCCCGCAAAGCAGCCGCGCCCGAGCGCGCCCAAGGCGCCGAAGGAGCCCTCCAAGGAGAACGCCGCGCCGCGTGAGCCGAAGCCGGCCAAGCCGGTCGAGCCGAAGACCTACGCCCCGGCGGCTCCCGGCAGCGTCGAGGAGGCGATCGAGCAGTTCCTCAAGGGACTGCTGGAGCACATGGGCTCCGAGGCCGTGCCGCACGCCTATCCGCTCGACGAGGAGAGCTATCGCGCCGATCTCGTCGGCGGCGACACCGGCCTGCTGATCGGCCGCCGCGGCGACACGCTCGACGCCATTCAGTACCTCACCGGCTATGCCGTCAACCGCGACCGCGAGAAGCGTCTGCGCATCAGCGTCGACGCCGGCGGCTATCGCCAGAAGCGCGAGGACTCCCTGCGGCAGCTTGCCAACAAGATGGCCGCCAAGGCCGTCAAATACCGCCGCAACTTCACGCTTGAGCCGATGAACGCCTATGAGCGCCACGTCATTCACGCCGCGCTGCAAAGCTATCCCGGCGTGACCACCTTCTCCACCGGCACCGAGCCGCATCGCCGCATCGTCGTGGCCTTCAGCAAGGAGGCCTGAGCAGGCGGCGCAAAGCGACGGAACGTCGCCCCCGGAAAGGGCACCGCGCCCTCTGCCCGGGACGAAAATATGAGCCGAAGCATGCCGAGCGACCGGGTTACGCGCAAAAGCGCGCAACCCGGTCGTTCGCTGATTTCGGCACGCGCCCCGACCGGCTCGGCCGGAGCGGCAGCCGTGTTGACCGGGCAGCGACAGCGTTCCGATAAACACGCTGCAAAATTTCAAGCGTGCGCTTGATTTATTTCATAAGGTGTGGTATATTAATGATACCGCCTATGCCCGAAAAGAACGGAGGACACATCTTGAGCGAAGAGAAAAAAATCGAAAAGAGGCGGGAGCTGATCGGAGTCTGCCTGGATTGCCTGATTGAAAAGGGTCTGACCGCCGCAACGACAAAGGATCTTTGCACGGCGGCACAGCTCCAGAACGGCGGAATTTATTATTATTTCACCAGCAAAGAAGAGATTGTGCTTGCCTGCGCTGAGGAGGCGATCAACCGCATCGAGCAGGGTGCGCTTGACGTCGTGTTTGAGGATCTCAACGACATCCGGCACATGATGGAGCATCTCGGCTCCATGGCGGATCAAATGTCGCCGACCATGCGCTTTCTGGTCAGCGTTTGCGTCTCGCAGGAATACGGAGAAAAGGTGAAGCCGTCCCTTGTCCGCCTTGCGGCGCGTTATCCCTACTACACACGCAGGATCGCGCGGCTTCTCGATTGCGACGAGTCCGAGGTCGAGCCGTTTGTGCATCTGTCGATCCTTGCGATCAACAACTATATGATCTTTGCCGAGCGCGCCTTGTTTGACCCGCAGATCGAGGCAGCCAAGGACGGTCTGCTGGCTCTGGCAAAGAGAAAGCACGAACGCGCCGACCGGCAGGACTGACCGAGCCGCGCGGACGCAGATCAGCCGGCGAATCCGGCATTGCCCCGCGCTGAAGACAGGCAAATCGGTTGAGAAAGCGGCAGGTTTTGCAAAAAACCTGCCGCTCTGACTGTCAAAAAAGTCCGGAACCGTCAAAATCAGTCAACAAATTAGGGAACCTCTGATTAAATCGCAAGAGTGGTCAGCGAGGGATTTTGTTTCCAAATTGAGGTTTGGAAATCGCAGGAATCCTTTTCGTATTTCAAGATTTTCAAACCGATAAGTTGGGGCAAAAGACCCGCTGAGCGCCGCAGACGATTTATTCAGAGGTTCCTTAGAACCTCCTTCTCCCGCAAGGTATCCAACCTGCACTTGCAATTTACGTACCATTTTCGGATTCCGAAGACTCGGTTTTGCGTCCCCTATTTTCAATCAAACCACCGATCCTGTCATTCTCGCAATGACACGAAAATTGAAGCGTGCCGAAAAAGGTTTTTCAAAACGCTCAACGGCGCAGTCTCATAGCTTGAGGCTGCGCCGTTGTTGGCGTTTTGACGGCTCACCCCTCGTCGACGCTGACGGAGGTCGGGTCGTAATTAACGATGACGTTCATGGCGGTCAGGGCGCTGACGTCCGTGACCTTGGTGCCGAAGGCATTCACCTGCACGAGCAGATAGCACGAGGCGAGGCAGTTGACGTCCGTCAGCTCGGCGTTATAGTCGACGTCGACATAGTTCAGCGAGGGCAGCCCGGCCAGAACCGAGACGTCGGCGATCTGGTTATACGACGCGTAGAGCTGCTGCAGGGCGGCATTTTCGGGCATCTGCGGCAGCGTCGTGATGGCGTTGTGGCTGATGTCGGCGTGCGTCAAAAGCGGCATGACGCCAAGATAATCGGCCGTGGTGACCTGATTGCTTTTGAGGTTGAGCCGCTCGAGCTTCGTGCAGCCGTAGAGCGGGCTGACGTCGGAGATGTTGTTGCTCGAGGCTTGGAAGATCTGCAGCTCCGGCATGTTTTGCAGCACGGCAATGCTGCTCAGGCCGTTGCTGTTCACGCGCAGGATCAGCATTCCCGCGCAGCCGGCGATCGGGTCGAGCGAGAGGACGCGGTTGCCCGAAATATCCAGCTCGGTCAGCGTCGTCATGCCCGCAAGGGCGTTCAGGTCGACCAGCGCGTTCGACGCGGCGCGCAGAACGCTGAGCTTTTGGCAGCCGTTCAGAGCGCTGAGGTCGGAGATGCTGTTGTCGGAGAGATCCAGCTCGGTCAGCTCCGCGAGGCTGCTCAGCGCGGAGATATTGGAAAGGCCGCACTCGGCGAGCTTCAGCGATTGCAGGCCGGTCAGCGCGCCGATCTGCTCCATCAGCTCGGCGGAGACAAGGCAGCCGGACAGATCGAGCGACTCGAGCTTGGTCAGCGTCGGCAGGAAGTCGTCGCTCAAATCGCTGCGGTCGTGAATGGTCAGGCTCTTGAGCTCGGTGAACCAGCGCAGGTCGGAATAGATCTCGACCTCATCGGGGAGCGTCAGCTCCGTGATCTGCCAGAGGTCGTCCGTCATGACCTGCTCGGTGCGCGCGATATAGAGCAGGTCGCGGACGTAATTTTCCAGCTCCTCGCTCTCAAACCGCACCGGCTCAACGACGCCGACGATCATATAGTCGGCCTCCGTCAGCGGGCTGACCAGCCCGTGCTCATCGACAAGGATGGCCTTCATGTGCGTGCTGCCGCCGGAGAGCGTCAGCGGCTCGGAGTAGACAAGTCCCTCCGTGCCGGGGTATTCCTCGTTGACGGAATAATAGATCGTGCCCTCGCCCGTCATGGTCAGGTCGATGTATTCGGAGAATTTGCCGCCCGCCGGGGAGAGCACCGGCGCTTGCGGGCGCAGCGCCTCCAGCGCGGCGCGCGTGTCCGGGTCGGTGACGTCGTCGAGCATCCGCTGCGCATCGAGCAGCTTGCCCTGCGCGACGTAGACCGCAGAGAGCTTGCAGCAGAGTGTGGCGTCCGGCTTTTCCTCGAGCGCCTTGACGAGTGTGCGCTCGGCCTGCGTGTAGTTTTCGGCCTTGAGCCACGCGTCTGCCAGCGAGATCGTGTAGTTCAGATTGTCCGGCTCGAGCTTCGCGGCGCGCGCATAGAAGAATGCCGCGCGCTCATAGCGGCCGGACTTCATGTAGCGGTCGCCGAGGCTGCTGAGATTTTCCGGCGTCCAGAGAAGATAATACAGCCCGAAGAGCAGGCCGACGATCACGGCCAGCACGAGCAAAAGGATCAGTATTTTTTTCATGCGGTTGCTCCTATTTTTTTATCGCTTGATCCGCAGGATCAGAGGGTATGGATATTAATATTATATCTTTTTGACCGAGGCTTGTCAAGAAAAAACAAAATTTGCCGAAGGCACCCGCGCCGGACTCCGACGCGTTGTGCCTTCGGCCTTTGTTTTGCCTAATTTTATTTGAAGTGTGCTCGCTCAGCGCTTCCACTGCTTGGCGACGGGATTGGCGCGCAGCTCGCGAAAAAATTTTTGCAGGATCGCTCGGCAATCGTCCTCCAGAACCCCGCGGACGACCTCCGGCCGGTGGTTATAGGGCAGGGCGAATAGGTCGGTCAGCGTCCCGCAGGAGCCGGCCTTGGGGTCTGGCGCCCCGAAAACGACGCGCGGAATGCGCGCGTTGATGATCGCACCGGCGCACATCGGGCACGGCTCGAGCGTCACATAGAGCGTGCAGCGCCAGAGCCGCCAGCCGCCCAGCTCGGCGCAGGCCTCGGCAATGGCCTCCAGCTCGGCGTGCGCCAGAGCCGATTTCCCCTTTTCGCGCCGGTTTCGCCCCCGGCCGACGACGCGCGCGCCGTCGGTGATGACGCAGCCGACCGGGACCTCTCCCTCGGCAGCGGCCTCCTCGGCAAGCCGGAGCGCCTGAAGCATATATTCCTCGTCCGTCATGGCGGCACCTCCCTCGGTGTCCATGATAGACGATTTTTCCGCTCCCGTCAAGTCCCCGAGCAGCGCGCAGAGCAAAAGTGCCCGCTCCCTCGCCCCGACGGGCGCGCCGGACGCCGTGCGCAGCCCCTCGGTGCGGCGCAGCAGTTCGCGCAGCGCCGTCGCGTCGCCCGGCGTCGAAACGCCGGTCAGCAGAAAGTCCGCGCTGACGCCGAAGAGCCGCGCCATTTTCAGCAGCAAGGCATTCGACGGCTCCCGACGCTCCTGCTCGTACATCCCGACGGCGCTCGGACTGACGCCGAGATGTCCGGCCAGCTCCCTCTGTGACCAGCCGCATTGCCTGCGCAGCAGCGCGATTCGCGCACCCAGCATATGACCGCCTCCGTTTCCGATGTAACCTTACCATAAACCGCGTGTAACTTTTTGTAACATTTCGGCGAATGAAAAAAACTACTTGACAGAACACGGATCGTGTAGTACACTATTCGTGTAGAAATGGTAAAATATGGAAATTAAATTTCTGCAAAAAATTCAATATTTTCTGTTTTTCCTCCGATACCGGTCGAAAATGGAGCGCCTCGCTTGGATAAGCTGAACCAAAAGGAGGTGATCCGGTTGACTGCGGAGGGGAGCCCCCTTCCGGGCGCGGCAAGTCTGGCGGAGCTGTCCGCGGGCTATCGGGCGGCCGGTGTGCTGCTGAGCCGGCGTCTTCGCGCCCTGCGCAGAGCGCTTGCTGCAGAGCGGAACGTGCAGGAGCGTGCCGCGCTGCGCAGTCAGATTTCCGCGCTGTCGACGGTTTATACCCAGTGCCGCAAGCTCGAGGAGCTGACCGCGCACTACTACGAAAGGGGATTTTATCGGGATGAGAGCTATACCTTGTGATTTTTCGGACATCCGGCTGCCAAGAGAGCAGCAGCTTTCGCGCGTGCGGCGCGTCATGGAGCGCGAGCTGACGGAGCGCCAGCGCAGCGTCGTGCGGGACATCTATTTTCTCGGCAAAACGCAGGCCGAGGTCGCGCGCGAGCGCGGCGTCTGCCGCTCGACCGTGAACCGGACGCTTCGGCGCGCGGAGGATCGGCTGCGCCGCTTCCTGCGCTACTGATCCGGAGTCATGATTCAAGGATGCGAAATGCTGGCCGGCGTCACGCGCGCTCGCGTCATGCCGGCGTCTCGCCGTCTCTTGGAAAATTTCACGCACATAAATTGCATCCAAATGCCTCGGGGTTCGGCGCAGACCGCACGCGCCGAGCCCCGTTTTCTTCTTTTGCATGAAAAAATGCCGCCCTCTCCGGGCGGCGAAAAGCCGGGAGCCGACGGGTTTGCGTCGACTCCCGGCTTGCTGTCGGGATGGGGCGGTCAAGGCTCGACCACGTGGATGGGGCTTCCCGCGAGGAAGGCGCGGAGATTCTCGGCGGCAAGGCGGTGCAGCCGGATGCGCGTCTCCTTCGGCGCCCACGCAATGTGCGGCGTGAGAATGCAGCGCGGCGCAGTCAGCAGCGGATGCCCGTGCGGGATGGGCTCGACCGTCACGGCGTCCGCGCCGTAGGCGCCGAGCGTCCCGGCGTGCAGCGCGTCGGCGACGGCCTGCTCGTCGACCAGTGCGCCGCGCGCGGTATTGAGCAGGAGCGCTCCGGGCTTCATTTTTTTCAGCGCGGCGGCGTCGATCATCCCGGCGCTCTCCGGCGTCAGCGGACAGTGCAGCGAGACGACGTCGCTCTGCGCAAGGAGCTCGTCTAGCGTAACAAAGCGCGCGCCGTGCGGCACGGGTCTCTCGTGCCGCGCCGTGACGAGCAGGCGCATCCCGAAGGCCAGCGCGACCGCGCCGACGGCCTGCCCGATCGCGCCGTAGCCGATCAGGCCCATGGTCTTGCCCGCAAGCTCCGTCAGCGGGGCGCGCAGGCAGCAAAAGTCGGGGCTGTCCGTCCATTCGCCGCTGTGCACGAGCGCATCATACTGCCCGACGTGCTGCGTGAGCTCGAGCAGCAGCGCGAAGGTCATCTGCGCCACCGCGCCGGTGGAATAGCCCACGATGTTGCACACCGGGATGCCGCGCCTGCGCGCGGCCTCGACGTCGACGATGTTATAGCCCGTGGCGAGCATGCAGATCAGCTCGAGCCGGGGCGCGGCGCGCAGAGCAGCGGCGTCGAGCGGGACCTTATTCGTGAAGATCACCTGCGCGTCTGCAATGCGCGCGGCAAGCTGCTCCGGCGCGGTGCGCTCGTAAACCGTCAACTCGCCGAGCTGCGCCAGCTCGTCCCAGCTCAGGTCGCCCGGGTTTGAGGCATAGCCGTCGAGAATGACAATCTTTTTCATTCGCCCCAAAAATCGCGCGCGGCCTTGCGCTGCACCGCAATGAGCCAGATGAAGTCGAGCACCGGCAGCACGATCATTGCGATCTCGAAATAGGTCATCCACGAAGGCGCGAAGACATAGGCCACCAGCGCGTCGAGCACGCCGAGCACCACAAGGATCACGGCGAAGATCGCGCAGCGCGGCACGATGAACTCGATGAAGCCGAGCGGGTCGAGGCAATCGGCCGGCTTGCAGTTGCCGGGATAGAGGAACTTGTTGTCAAACAGCTCGCAGGTCTTGTGCAGACGAATGGCGCTATAGAGCGCGTAGGCGCCGCAGGCCAGAAGCATCACGATCAGGACGATGCGAAAGGTGTGATCCAGGGTGACGGCACCGGCGCCGGTCGTGCCGGCCGTCTCCGCCGCGTCGAAAAGCAGTTTCATGGCGTAGCCTCCGTAATTTTGATGCTCTCATTATAGCAATTACCCGGCGAAAAAGCAACCGAAACCCTTGTATTTCGCGCGCATTTGTGGTAAAATATGTTCGTTTTGACACATCAACTCACGCGCCGGGGCACGGCGCGGGCAACAGGACGGTAAGCACGATGAGAATTCCGCATTGATCGCCTTCCGACTTTGAAAAAATCAGGAAGGAGAAAATATTATGTCAACCTTAAAACAGGAGATCAACCGCCGCCGGACGTTTGCGATCATTTCGCACCCGGACGCCGGCAAAACCACCCTGACCGAAAAATTCCTGCTCTACGGCGGAGCCATTGCGCAGGCAGGCGCGGTCAAGGGCAAGAAGAACGCACGCGCTGCCGTCTCGGACTGGATGGAGATCGAAAAGCAGCGCGGCATTTCCGTCACGTCCTCGGTCATGCAGTTCCAGTACGAGGGCTTCTGCATCAACATTCTCGACACGCCGGGGCATCAGGATTTCTCGGAGGACACGTACCGCACGCTGATGGCGGCGGATTCCGCCGTGATGGTCATTGACGCGGCCAAGGGCGTCGAGCCGCAGACGCGCAAGCTCTTCAAGGTCTGCGCCATGCGCCACATCCCGATCTTTACCTTCATCAACAAGCTCGACCGCGAGGCCAAGGACCCCTTCGACCTGCTCGACGAGCTGGAAAAGGAGCTCGGCATCGAAACCTACGCCGTCAACTGGCCGATCGGCTGCGGCAAAGAGTTTCAGGGCGTGTTTGACCGGCAGGAGAGCCGTCTTCTGCTCTTCTCCGGCGTCTCCGGAAAGAAGCGCGCCGACAAGCTCGAGGTCGCGCTCGATTCCGAGGCCGTCAACGAGCTGCTCGGTGAGCGGCGCGCGGCTCAGCTCCGCGACGACGTCGAGCTGCTCGGCGCGGGGCGCGAGTTCGACATGGACGAGGTGCGCGCGGGCGCGCTCAGCCCCGTGTTCTTTGGCTCAGCGCTGACGAACTTCGGCGTGGAGCCGTTCCTCGAGGCCTTTCTGCGCATGACGCCGCCTCCCCTGCCCCGCACCGCCGACTGCGGCGTGATCGACACCTTCGACCCCAATTTCTCGGCCTTTGTCTTCAAGATCCAAGCCAACATGAACAAGGCGCACCGCGACCGGCTGGCCTTCCTGCGCATTTGCTCAGGCAAATATGAGCGCGAGGCCGAGGTCTTCCACGTGCAGGGCAACCGCAAGCTGCGCCTGTCTCAGCCGCAGCAAATGATGGCGCAGGAGCGCGAGATCATTGACGAGGCCTATGCAGGCGACATCATCGGCGTGTTTGACCCCGGCATCTTCTCCATTGGCGACACGCTCACCGTCCCCGGCAAAAAATTCCGCTTTTCCGGCATCCCGACCTTCGCACCGGAGCACTTCTCGCGCGTCAGCCCCAAGGACACGATGAAGCGCAAGCAGTTTGTCAAGGGCACCGAGCAGATCGCGCAGGAGGGCGCCATTCAGATCTTCCGCGTGCCGAACACCGGCATGGAAGAGGTCATCGTCGGCGTCGTCGGCACGCTGCAATTCGACGTTTTCCGCTATCGGATGCTGTCAGAATACGGCGTTGAGCTGCGCATGGAGGGTCTGCCCTATGAGGTTCTGCGCTTCATCCGCAAGAGCCCCTGCGACGAAAATGAGCTTTACCTCTCCTCCGACTGCGAGCTGCTCGAGGATTATCGCGGCCATAAGCTGCTGGTCTTCTCCAGCCCGTGGGCAGTCGACTTCATCCTGCGCCGCAATCCCGGCCTCGAGCTGAGCGAGACGCTCAACGACGAGCCGCCCGAGGCGTGATGCAGCCGAGCCGCAGCGTGCGTCAGCACGAGGCGCTTACGCTTCGCACCCGTTATCCCGGATGAAACGCGCAAAACCGATTCTGCATGGAACAGATCATACCAAAAACCGGCCGAGGCTTATCGCCCCGGCCGGTTTTTCCGTCAACCTCAAAAGTGATGTACGGCTTATGCTTTGAGAAACTTCATATTTTGATTCGATTACAACATCAATACCGACGATCCTTGTAGATTGGGCACTTTTTGTATTCCTCACCGTAAGAGGGGTTGCAGGTATATTTGACCTGCGGATCGTCTACACGGAATCTTTTTCCGCATAGTTTACAATAGTAGTAATCATTGGCATTGCCAAACAGGCTATTGCTCTCGTAGTCCAAATAATAACATCTTGCCATTTTTATAAATCCTTTCTTTCTGATTTTCTCGATTGCATACAAACCTATGGCGTAGTGTACTCCTCTGTTATTTTCCCAATCAACCCCGTAATTTCTGATTGCCATGACTCCTCTTGCTGAAGCTTGAATTCATCATAGCGCTTACCCATGTTTTTCGCAGTATTCTGCTTTGACTGTCCAAGCAAAGGGAAGGTTATCGTGTTTCCATTTACTATGACGCCGATTGAAAAGTATTGCGAGGGGGGATTGGGGTGTCGAATAATGAGCATCGGCAGCCTTGTCCCGAATAAGCCGCCACTCTTTGCCACATCCATGCAGCACGATGCAGGAATACCCGCATCACGTAGCCGCTCCGGAAGCTCTTTCTGGAATAACAGCATCAGCTCCTCGCTTCCTGCTCCGTGAATTCGAATTCCCTGCCTTGCCTCGCCGCGAAATTCTTTTGTAGAAAATGCCATTTGCTTTACCTCCCGTTTCTGATTTGTCCATAATTAATATACCATAGTATTTTTAATTTGTCGACAGTTGCTTGATAATAGTATTGTAATTATTTACAAGCGGGAGGGCACATACTATGCTTCGAAATCGCATCCAAGAACTTCGGATCGCACACGGGTTTACGCAAGTCGCCTTAGCCAAAAAACTCGGGGTATCAAAGCAAGCAATCTCAAATTGGGAAAATGACAATATTCAGCCGTCTATCGAAATGCTGATTCGTCTAGCGGATGTTTTCGGAGTTACAACGGATTATTTGCTGGGACGAGAAGACCCGGTGCGGTTGAATGTTGACGGCCTGTCTAAGGAGTCAATTGCTCATATACACATGCTGATCGATGATCTACGAGGGATCCAATCAGCGCAGCCAGATCATCAATAGCCCAATACCGATGTTAATTATTGCACGTCATAATTGTAAGCAGGAATCATGCCACACGGCGTAAAGCTCCCCCGCGGACGGACTCATTCGCGCAAAAAAGGACGGCGGCAAAGCGTTTGCTTTGCTGCCGTCCTTTATGAGACGGTGGTTACCGCTGACCCTTGTCGTAGGGGATGCCCTCTGCCTTCGGAGCGCGGGAGTTTTTGGAGGTGAAGGCGAGAACTGCCAGCGAGACGATATACGGGAGCATGTTGTAGACCGGGCCGGGCAGGTTCAGCTTGACGAGGAAGTCGAAGCCGTTGTAGACGTTGCCCAGCGCGCGGAACAGGCCGAAGAGAACCGCCGCGCCGGCGATCTTCATCGGGTGCCATGCGCCGAAGATCATGACTGCCAGGCCGAGGAAGCCGAAGCCTGCAACGCCGTTCTCGAATTTCCAGCTCGAAACGCCGGCGGTGATATACGTGATGCCGCCGATGCCGCCGAGCATACCGGAGAGCAGAACACCCCAGTAGCGCATCTTGAGCACGTTGATGCCGACGGAGTCGGCCGCCTGCGGGTGCTCGCCGCAAGCGCGCAGACGCAGACCAAAGCGCGTCTTGTACAGCAAGACGAAGCTGATGACCAGCATGATGATCGCAACGATCATGAACCAGTTGAGCTCAAAGCCGCCAATGCTCGTCAGGAAGGATTTTCTTGTCTGAACGTAGAAGATCTCGGAGGAGTGGTCGTCCGGGTTCATCGCGGTGTTCATGGACTTCACGACGACGGTCGCGAGCGCCGTGCCGAGCAGGTTCATTGCGGTGCCGACGATGGTCTGATCCGCCTTGAAGCTGATGCAGGCCACGGCCAGTAGCACGGAGAACAGAACACCGCAGGCGATGCTTGCGAGCAGAACAAGGGCAAACACGCCGAAGCTGCTTGCGAAGCTTGCGCCCTCAGCGACATAGGGGACGAACTTCATGACCAAAGCGCCGCCGAGTGCGCCCATGACCATGATGCCTTCAAGACCGAGGTTGATGACGCCGGAGTGCTCGGAAATACAGCCGCCCAGAGCAACCAGCAGCAGAACAGAGGCGAAAATAAGCGTATATTGAACAAGCAATAACATTATTTGTTACCTCCTTTTTCATTCTGTGCTTTTTCCTTCATGATGCGTCTCTCGATGCGGCGGTCGACCATCTTGGTCATTGTGCCCTTGAAGAAGAGAACGAAGCCGCAGAGATAGATGATCATGGCAGAGATGAAGTCGGAAACCTGCGCGCAATAGTGGCTCAGATCCACATAAGCGCCGCCGGAGGTGATGTGCTGGATGAAGTAGGAGGAGAAGATCGCGCCGAGCGGGTTCAGGCCGCCGAGGAAGGCTGCCGCGATGCCGTTGAAGCCCATGGCCGGAACAGAGGAGGCGTAAACGTTCCACTGCTCGAAGTCGGCGAGGTAATACAGGGCAGCGCCCATGCCGGCCAGACCGCCGGAGATGATCATCGTGAGGATGATGTTACGGTTTTCCTTCATGCCGCAGTACTTCGCAGCGTGCAGGTTGTTGCCGGTGGCCTTCAGCTCGTAGCCGAGCTTGGTCTTGTTGAGGATGACCCAGACAACGATTGCAAGCACGATCGCGATCGGAATGCCGATGGTGACGTACTGGTTCTTGTTGAAGAGCTTGTCCAGACCGAGGGTCGGGAGCACGGCGGACTTGTGGCCGAGGGCGAGGCGGATGGTATCCTTGCCGGTCGGCTCCTTGACGCCGTCAAGCGTGAGCATCATGTTGGCGCCGTAGAGGCTGATCCAGTTGAGCATGATGCCGGAAATCACGACGTTGACGTTGCAGTAGGAACGCAGGGCGCCGCAAATCGCAGCGGAGAGCGCGCCGGCCAGCGTGGCCGCAATCAGGCAGACCCACCAGGGCATATCCAGATAGAGCGCGCAGAACAGAGCGGCGGCTGCGCCGAGGGAATACTGACCGGCCGCGCCGATGTTGAACAGGCCGACCTTGTATGCAAACAGGACGGACAGGGAGCACATCAGCAGCGGAGCGGTCTTTGCCAGCGTATTGCCGAGGTACTTCATCCGCATGGAGGCGGAGGAGCGGTTGAAGAAGTCTTTAATGACGCTGATGATGGCCTCGCCGGCACCCTCTGCGTTGATGATGAGCAGCGCGAGGTAGCCGATGATCATACCGAGGACGATGCAGACCAAAGAGGAAACGAGGGTCTGCACGCCGTTTTTCTTAAAGAGGGGAGTTTTTTCTGTCATCTCACTGCACCTCCATTCTCTTTGCGCCGGCCATGTAGAGGCCGAGCTCCTCGACGGTGGTGGTCTTCGGGTCGAACTCACCGACGATCTCGCCCTCATACATGACGAGGATGCGGTCGGAGAGGTTCATGACCTCGTCCAGCTCGAGGGAAACCAGCAGGACGCCCTTACCGGCGTCGCGCTGCGCGACGATCTGCTTGTGGATGTACTCGATGGCGCCGACGTCGAGGCCGCGGGTAGGCTGAACGGCGATCAGCAGCTCGGGATCCTTGTCGATCTCGCGGGCGATAATGGCCTTCTGCTGGTTGCCGCCGGACATTGCGCGCATGAGCGTGATCGGACCCTGACCGGAGCGCACGTCGTATTGGTCGATCAGGCGCTCGGCATATTTGCGGATGTTGCCCTTGCGGAGGAAGCCGGCACGGTTCGTGAATTCCGGCTCAAAATAGCGCTGGAGCACGAGGTTTTCCTCGAGCGTATAGTCGAGGACGAGGCCGAACTTATGACGATCCTCGGGGATGTGGCTCATGCCGTTGATGGAGCGCTTGCGGATGGGCATCTTGGTGATGTCCATGTCACACATGCTGATGTGACCGCTCTTGAGCGGCTCAAGGCCGGAGATGCCGTAAACCAGCTCGGTCTGGCCGTTGCCGTCGATGCCGGCAATGCAGACGATCTCGCCGCGGCGAACCTGGAAGGACACATTTTTAACGGCGTCCTTGGGATGGTTTTTCGAGACGACGGAGATATTCTGAACGTCGAGGACAACGTCGCTCGGCTTCGCCGGATCCTTCTGGACGGCAAACTCGACGTCGCGGCCGACCATCATGCGGGAGAGCTCTTCCTTCGTCGTGTCGGCAATGTTGACGGTGCCGATGTACTTGCCCTTCCGCAGAACGGAGCAGCGATCGGCGACCTCCATGATCTCGTTGAGCTTATGGGAGATGAACAGGATGGACTTGCCCTCGGCGGCCAGTCCCTTCATGATCTGCATGAGCTCTTCGATCTCCTGCGGGGTCAGAACGGCGGTCGGCTCGTCGAAAATGAGGATCTCGTTTTCGCGGTAGAGCATTTTGAGGATCTCAGTACGCTGCTGCATACCGACCGTGATGTCCTCGATGATGGCATCGGGGTCGACATACAGGCCATAGCGCTCGGAAAGCTCATTGACCTTTGCCCTTGCCTCGGACTTTTGGAGCAGGCCGTTCTTCGTCGGCTCAACACCCAGAATGATGTTGTCGAGGACGGAGAAGCACTCGACCAGCTTAAAGTGCTGGTGCACCATGCCGATGCCAAGGCGGTTTGCGTCGTTCGGGTCGTTGATCTTGACCTCAACGCCGTCTTTTTTAATGATGCCTTCCTCGGGCTGGTACAGGCCGAACAGGACGGACATCAAGGTGGACTTGCCAGCGCCGTTCTCGCCAAGAAGCGCGTGGATCTCGCCCTTTTTTAGTTGTAGAGTGATATTGTCGTTCGCGATGATGCCCGGAAAACGCTTTGTAATATTGAGCATTTCAATCGCATACTGATTCTCCAAAACCATCCACCTCCTTAATTGGTTCTTGTTTATTATACAATATCGTCATGCAGATTTCAAACAGTTTTTTAATTTTTTTTGAACTTCTTTTTGCTTTTTTGTGCGTTTTGGCAAATAATATCATAAGTAACATATTTTTGTTAGATACGCACAAATTCATGGGGGCACATTTGGATACTATGTAGAGCCCGCTCGCTCTCGGCCGAAGCGCTTCAAGCCAAGCGGGCGGGTCTTTCCCCGTCCGGCGCGCCAATTCGGACGTTTTTTTGACACAGTGAACAAAAAAAGGAGCCGCCGAAGCGGCTCCTGAAATGCTGAGGGGTTAATTACTTGATGTTGCCCTGATAGTCAACAGCGACGGTCGTGGTGGGTTCCGCGGTGATGTCGTTGGAGACGGTGCGAGCGCCGGAGAACAGCTCGCCGACGAGCGCGACATAGTCAGCCTCGGTGAAGTCGTCGGACCACTGAGTGGACTCGACCGGAAGCTGGACAAAGTTCTCAGAGGGATCGTCGCCGGAGACAAGACCCAGCGTCGCGATCTGGCCAGCGTAAGCAGCCCAGTTGTCGTTGTTGATGACGTCTTCCAGGGTAGCCTTAACGGTGGCGGACAGGCCCTTCATGGCGGAGGTGACCGTCATGCCGGCGCCGTACTGGCCGTCGATGATGGGAGCCTGATCGACGTCAACGCCGATGACCTTCTGGCCGACCTTGGCAGCAGCCTCGGCAGCGGAGGTCCAGATGCCGCCGCCGCAAGCGAAGACGACCTCAGTCTTGTCGTTGTACCAAGTGTCCATAGCAGCGGTGATGTCAGCGTCGCCATTGAACTGGTTGCCGTATGCGTACTTCACGGAAACGTCGGAAGCGTTGCCCATCTCGGTGGCAGCAGCGTCAACGCCCTGAACGAAGCCGTAGCCATAGCGAACGACAGCGGGAACAGCCATGCCGCCCAGGAAGCCGAGCTTGGTGTAGCCGAGCTTCACAGCGGTGTAGCCAGCCATGTAGCCGGCGAGCTCTTCCTGGTAAACAGCGCAGTAAACGTTGGACAGGTCGATGTAGTCAGCGATGTTGTAGTCAGCGGGGTTGTAGCTGTAGTCCTCGCCGGCCATGGTGACGGCAGTCTCGAGGATGTCGCCGGCAGCGACGTCCAGAGCGATGAACTTAACATCGGGGTACTGCTCGCAGGTCTCAACGATGGTGCCGCCGAAGGCATAGCCCGGCATAACCAGGACGTTGTAGCCCTCGTCGATCGCCTGCTCGACGGAAGCGACACGCTCAGCGGTGGAGTCGCCGGTCGGCTTGTAGTAGGTGAAATCAACGCCGTTCTCTTCGCACCATGCCTTGGCACCCTCGTAGGTGGCCTGGTTGAAGGACTGGTCGGTGATATCGCCGTAGTCGGTGATCATGGCGACCTTG
>URLT01000029.1 GCA_900548795.1 uncultured Eubacteriales bacterium | reverse complement strand
CGGAGGCTCGCACGGATCGGGGCTTTGACCGGCGGCGTTACAGGCGTCGCAAAAGCCCGCGCATTTCGGCAAGCTCCTGCGTCTGCGTGTCGATGATGCCGCACAGGACGGGTCTGAGCGCCTCGCAGACGGGGAAGCGCAGGGCGTTTTGTGCCATCTCGACGGCGCCCTCGTGGTGCGGGAGCATCTGCCGCAGAAAGCCTGCGTTGATGCTCGGCTCGGGGCAGACCGCGTGCATCCGCGCGAGCATCGTCTGACGGATGCAGCCCTCGCGCGCGGCATAGCGCGTCAGCTCGGCCTCGGTGTTTAACGGGCGGCCGCAGTCCGGCAGCGCGTCGTGCATCGTCTCGATGCCCCGCGTCTGCCCGACGACGATGCGGTCGGCCAGCTCCTGAAGGGGCAGACAGGTGGTATATTGCAGCAGCTCGCGCGCCATCTCAACGGCGGCCTCGTGATGCGGCAGCATTTGCAGGATCAGGCGGTGCGAAACGCTTTGCGCCTCGGGCGCAGCCTGCATGGCCTGCTCCATGGTCTCCAGAATTTCGCGGCAGCGCGCGTAATAGCGCTCCGCAACGCGGCTCAGCTTCATAAATCGTGACCTCCCGGTTCAAGCTGCATCATTCTATGCGCGTCGGGCGCGAGCGTGACACCGCGCGCAGAAAAGTGTGCTGAGCTGCGATTTCGGTCTGTGCAAACCCAAAAATGTGTGTTATAATAATTATGATAAGCTCGAAATGAAAACGCTTCACCGCCCGGAAGGGGCGGAAAAGGAGGATGCGGATGACGCGGGGACAGGTGTGTCTGCGGCGCGGCGAGGAGCGCAAGCTGCTGGCCGGGAGCAACTGGATCTTTGACAACCAGATCGACTGGGTCGATCAGCTTTGCGCCGACGGCTCGGTCGTCGAGGTGCTCGACAGCCGCCAGCGGCCGCTGGCGCTGGGCTTTTTCAACGGGCGCTCCAAGATCGCCGTGCGCGTTTTGACGCGCGACCCGTCGGAAACGGTCGACGCGGCGTTTTTGCGGCGGCGCATCGAGGCCGCGTGGCAAAACCGGCGGCTGCTGGGCTTTGAAAATGCGTGCCGCGTGGTGTTCGGCGAGCCGGACGGCCTGCCCGGCCTGACGGTGGATAAATTCGACCGCTGCCTGTCCTTCCAGATCGTCTCGCTGGGCATGGCGCGGTTTCAGGACGAGGTCGTGCAGGCGCTGGCCGGGATTTTTGAGCCGGAATGCATCTTTGAGCGCAACGACGTGCCCGTGCGCGAGAAGGAGGGGCTGCCGCTGCGCAAGGGCTGCGTTTTCGGCAGGCCGCCCGAGCGCCTCTGGATCCGCGAGCACGACGCGTGGATGCGCGTGGACATCGAAAACGGGCAGAAAACCGGGCATTTTCTCGATCAGCAGGAAAATCGCGGCCGCCTCAAGCCCTATTGCAGCGGGCGCGCGGTGCTCGATCTCTGCTGCCACACCGGCGGCTTCGGCATCCATGCCGCGCTCTACGGCGCGGCGTCGGTCGAGGCTGTGGACGTGTCGGAGGCGGCGCTTTCCATGGTGCGCGAGAACGCCGCGCGCAACGGCGTCTCTGACCGCGTGCACACGACCTGCGCGAACGTGTTTGACCTTGCCCGGCAGTATGCCGACGAGGGACGGCGCTTCGGCACGGTGATCTGCGACCCGCCGGCCTTCGCCAAGAGCCGCAGGGCGCTCGAGGCGGCCTATCGCGGCTATAAGGAGCTGAACCTGCGATGCCTGCGGATGCTCGAGCCGGGGGGCTTCCTGCTGACGTGCTCGTGCAGCCAGTTTATGACGCAGCCGCTGTTTGAGCAAATGCTCCGCGAGGCAGCGGCCGACAGCGGACGCAGCGTGCGCCTGCTGGAGCGGCTGATGCAGTCGCGCGACCATCCGGCCGCGCTGGCCGAGGAGCACGCGGCCTATCTCAAGGGCTGCATCCTGCAGGCCCTATAAGGAGAGATGCATATGTATGAGATCATTGCCCAGATCGTCAGGCGCGCCGGAGCGACGGTGCTTCAGGCGCATGACATCGAGCGCTCCGTGCGCCAGAAAACGCTGCCGTGCGACCTTGTGACCTACTATGACGGCGCGGTGCAGGAGCAGCTCCGCCGCGAGCTGCTTGCGGCCTTCCCGGACGCCGGGTTTTACGGCGAGGAGGAGGCAGAGCACGACCTTGCGGGCAAGCGCGCCGTGTTCATTGTCGACCCCATTGACGGCACGACGAATTTTGTCCGGCATCTGCACCATAGCTGCGTCTCCGTCGGCCTGTGCATCGACGGCGTGATGGAATACGGCGCGGTCTATAATCCCTATTTTGACGAGCTGTTCACGGCGCAGTGCGGCTGCGGCGCGTTTCTGAACGGCGAGCCGATCCGCTGCTCCGAGGCCGATCTGGCGCACAGCCTCGTGCTCTTCGGAAGCGCCATCTATTACCGCGAGACGATCCCGTTCACGCAGGCGCTCGTCTGCGAGCTGCTGCCCGACACGCTGGATTTCCGGCGCGGCGGCTCTGCGGCGCTCGACCTGTGCTATCTGGCTGCCGGACGCGGCGACCTGTTCTTTGAATACTGCCTGCGGCCGTGGGATTACGCCGCCGGGAGCCTGATCGCGCAGGAGGCCGGCGCGACCGTCACTGCCCTCGACGGTACGCCTCTGCGCTTCGTCGACCGCTGCTCTGTCGCCGGCGGAAACGCCAACAATCACCCTGCGCTCATCGAGCGCGCAAAAAGGGCTTGCAATCCGAAGGGATAGCACAGCCCTTGGAGCGGTGCTTCGATCACCACAATTTTTTTATAAAATAAGGAGAAACCGTATGAAGAAAAAACTGCTGCTTTTGGTCAGTCTGCTGCTGGCGCTCAGCCTGCTGCTGCAGGGGTGTCTGGTGCCCTTCCCGGCGCGCCCGACTGATGCAACCGAGGACACGAACGAAACGCTCTCGAGCCACAAAAACGGAACCGATTCCAGCATCGACTATCTTCCCTATGACGAATTCCCCCGCCCGGAGGAGGCCGACCTGGAGCCGGTTTCCTTTGAGGACATGGAATACACCCGGCCGGACGCCGACGCGCTTTGCAGCGAGCTGGGGCAGCTTCAGAAGCTGGTCGAGGACGGCGGCTCGTTTGACGAGGTCGGCGCGGCCTTTGAGGCGGCCTATTCGGACTACAGCCTCTTTAACACCATGGACAGCCTGTCCTATATCCGCCACACGATCGACCTGAACGACGAATATTACGAGACGGAGAACAATTGGTGCGAGGAGCAATCGCCGCTGATCGAGCAGGCGCTGGAAAAGTGCTACATCGCAATGGGCAAGAGCGACCTGCGCGACCGCCTGGAGGAGGAATACTTCACCGAGGGCTTCTTTGAATTCTATGACGAAAATCAGATCTATTCCAACGATCGCGTCGTCGCCCTGATGCAGAAGGACAACGATCTGCAGGCGCAATATATGGCGCTGCAAAGCGACCAGACGATCGAGTGGAACGGCGAGGAGGTGCTCTACGAGGACATCATCGGCGACGAATCGCTCGATTATGACAGCTATCTGGAGGCCTATCGGCTCTATTACGAAAAGTACAACCCGCCCGTCAGCGAGCTTTTCGCGCAGATGATCCGCACGCGCAACGAGATCGCCGAGGAGCTCGGCTATGAGACCTTCGCCGATTTTGCCTATTCCTATTATTATGACCGCGACTATACCCCGGCCGAGGCCGAGGCATATCTCAGCGACATTGCCGCAGAGCTTGCACCGATGTATTTTTACGCAGCATATGGCGCGCAGAGCACGACCCCGTGCACGACCGACGAGATGCTCAAGCTGTTTCAGGACACGGTCTACGGCTTCGGCGGAGAATTCGCCACGGCCTACGAATTCATGCAGGCCTATGACCTGATCGACACCACCTCCTCCACGAGCAAGATGCCCGGCTCCTATGTGACCTACCTCAACTCCTATCAGATGCCCTTCCTCTATGTCTCGCCGACCGGCAAGCTCGACGACCTTCTGACCTGCTTCCACGAGTTCGGCCATTTTGTCGACGGCTATGTAAACTGCAACGGCACCAGCTCCATCGACTGCAACGAGATCTTCTCGCAGGGACTGGAATTCCTTGCGCTCGATCGCGCGGAGCTTGACGAGCAGGAGCGTGAGGAGCTGACCGAAGGCAAGGTCGCCAATTCGCTCCTGACCTTCATTACGCAGGCGTGCTACGCCGAATTTGAGCTGCGCGCCTACGCCCTGCCCGACGATCAGCTCAACGCTGAGGGGCTCAACGCCCTGTTCCTCACGTGCCTTGAGGAATACGGTCAGAGCTTCACGGGCATTGAGGATGTGCTCGCTCCCGGCTGGATCGACATTCAGCATTTCCTGATCGCGCCGTATTACGTTATCAGTTACTGCGTCTCGAACGATGCGGCGCTGCAGATCTACCAGATCGAGCAGGAAAACGGAACCGGACTGGATACCTACCGCGCGCTTATGAGCGATTCCGCCGGGAACACGATCCTTGCGCTGCTCAGCCAAAACGGTATGGAGTCGCCCTTTGCTCCCGGCCGCGTGGCGGAGCTTGCCGAATTCTTCCAGGATCGGCTGTCATGAGATCGGATGTCATTGCAGCCGTCGCTACGGGCGCCGTGCCCAGCGCCATCGGCATCCTGCGCCTCTCCGGCGCGGGCTGCGCCGAGGTCGCAGGGAGGATCTTTGCGCCGAAAAGCGGCGCGCCGCTGCACGACGCGCCGGAGCGCAGGCTGGTGCTCGGGCTGCTGCACGACCGGCAGGGGCGCGTGATTGACGAGGCGCTGGCCGTCTATTGCCGCGCGCCGCACAGCTACACCGGCGAGGATACCGTGGAGCTGCAATGCCACGGGTCGCCGGCCATGCTGGCAGCGGGTCTGGAGGCGTTGTTTGCCAACGGCGCGAGACAGGCCGAGCCCGGCGAATTTACGCGCCGCGCGTTTCTGAACGGGCGTCTCGACCTGACACAGGCCGAGGCCGTGATCGATCTGATCGACGCCGAAACGGCGGACGCCGCCGCGAACGCCGCCGGTCAGCTCGGCGGGGCGCTGCTGCGCCGGCTTGAGCCGGTCTATCATGCGCTGCAGGATCTGTGCAGCCAGTTTCACGCCATTTTGGACTATCCGGACGAGGAGATCGAGGAGCTTGGTGTCGAGGCCATCGGCGCGGCGCTGGCCGACGCGCAGAGGCGGCTGCACACCGTCAGCGCGACCTATGAGCGCGGCCGCCATCTCAAAAACGGCGTGTGCGCGGTGCTGCTGGGGCGCCCGAACGCCGGAAAATCGTCGCTTTTGAATGCGCTGGCGGGCTATGACCGCGTGATCGTCACCGACGTCGCCGGAACCACGCGCGACACGGTGGTCGAGCCGGTGCGGCTGGGGGGCGTCCTGCTGCGTCTGACCGACACGGCCGGCATCCGCGCGTCCGACGACGCGATCGAGGCCATGGGCGTCGCGCGCAGCGAGCAGGCTGCGCAGGAGGCTGAGTTGGCGATCTTCGTCTGCGACGCCTCAGAGCCACTCAACGACGAGGATCGCCGCGCCATGCGTGCCGCATGCTCTGCCCCACGCCGTCTGGCGCTTTTGAACAAGACCGATCTGCCCCCGGTCGTGCGAGCTGAGGAGCTGCCGTTTGAGACGGTGCTGCCCGTCAGCGCGGCGACCGGCGAGGGGCTGGACGCCCTGCGCGAGCAGGTGGAGCGCTGGTTCGGGCAGGGACGGAGCTGCGACGGCTCGATTTTGACCAATGCCCGCCAATTCGGCGCGCTGACCCGCGCCGAGGAGGCGCTCGACCGGGCGCAGTGCGCCCTGCGCGGCGGCATGACGCCGGACGCCGTGCTCACGGACGCCGAGGAGGCCATGCAGGCGCTTGGCGAGGTGCTGGGCAGAACCGTCCG
This sequence comes from uncultured Eubacteriales bacterium, assembly GCA_900548795.1. Classification (GTDB taxonomy): domain Bacteria; phylum Bacillota; class Clostridia; order Oscillospirales; family Oscillospiraceae; genus JAZOXB01. The sequence goes on along the minus strand of URLT01000029.1, from coordinate 13,824 downwards.
CGAGGACATTACCAACCGCATTTTTGAACGCTTCTGCGTCGGAAAGTGAGAGCTTATGCTGCAAACCCTGAAAAACGAATGCACCCGGCTCGGCGTGCGCCTTAACGATGCGCAGCTCGACGCGCTCTGCCGCTATGGCGAGGCCCTGCTCGAGAAAAACCGGGTCATGAATCTGACGGCCATCACCGACCCGCGCGAGGTCACGCGGCTGCATTTTGCAGACTGCCTTGCCCTGACGGGCTTCTACGATTTCGCGGGCAAGACCGCCGTCGACGTCGGCTGCGGGGCGGGCTTTCCGGGCGTGCCGCTGCAAATCGCCGTGCCGTCCATGAAGCTGACGCTGCTCGACAGCCTCCAAAAGCGCATGACGTGGCTCGGGGAGACCGTGCGCGCGCTCGGCCTTGCCAGCGAGGTCGTCTGCTGCCGCGCGGAGGAATTTGACCGGCGGGAGCGCTATGACGTCGCGGTCTCGCGCGCCGTCGCGCGGCTGAACGTGCTGTGCGAGCTGTGCCTGCCGCTCGTGCGCGTGGGCGGCAGCTTTCTTGCCATGAAGGCCAGCGCCGCCGAGGAGGAGCTGGACGAGGCGCGCCGCGCCGTCGCCGTTCTCGGCGGCCGCGTGCGCACGGTCGCGTCCTATGAGCTGGGCGACCTGACGCGCCGCGTCGTTATCATCGACAAGCTGCGCCCGACGCCCGCCGCCTATCCGCGCCGCTTTGCCAAGATCAAACAGAAACCACTGTAAAGGAAGTCCTCTCATGCGATATTTTGCCGGAACATACGACGTCGCCGTCATCGGCGCGGGGCACGCGGGCATTGAGGCCGCGCTGGTCGCCGCCCGACTGGGTCTGCGCACCGTTTTGTTCACGATCAATCTCGACGCCGTGGGCAACATGCCCTGCAACCCCGCCATCGGCGGAACGGGCAAGGGGCACCTTGTCCGCGAGCTGGACGCCCTTGGCGGTGAGATGGGCAAGGCCGCCGACGCCTGCTGCATCCAGTACCGAATGCTCAACCGGGGCAAGGGCCCGGCCGTGCACTCCCTGCGCGCGCAGGCCGACCGCCGCCGCTATCAGGAGCATATGAAGCAGCTGCTCGAGCGCGAGCCGCGCCTCGAGCTGAAGCAAGCCACCGTCACGGAGCTGCTGACCGAGAACGGCGCGCTCAGCGGCGTGGTCACGCAGCTCGGCGCGGAGTACCGCGTCAAGGCCTGCGTCGTGGCCGCCGGGACGTATCTTGACAGCCGCGTCATCATCGGCGATTGCTCGATCGCCTCCGGGCCGGACGGGATGCGTCCCGCGCCGGAGCTGACCAAGAGCCTCGCCGCGCTCGGTCTGCGCCTGCGCCACTTCAAGACCGGCACGCCCCCGCGCATCAACGCGCGCAGCGTCGATTTCAGCCGCATGGAGCTGCAGCCCGGCGACGACGATCCCGAGCCGTTCTCCCTCTCGACCGGGACGCCGCCGAAAAATCAGGCCGTCTGCTGGCTGACCTATACGAACGAAAAGACCCATGCCATCATCCGCGCCAACCTCGACCGCAGCCCGATCTACGACGGCTCGATCACGGGCGTCGGCCCGCGCTACTGCCCGAGCATCGAGACGAAGGTCGTGCGCTTTGCCGAAAAAAAGCGCCATCAGCTTTTTCTCGAGCCGTGCGGGCTGCACACCGACGAGATGTATTTGCAGGGCTTTTCGTCCAGCCTGCCCGAGGATGTGCAGCTTGCCATGCTGCACACGGTCGCGGGACTGGAGCACGCCGAGATGCTGCGCCCGGCTTACGCGATCGAATATGACTGCGTTGATCCGACCGAGCTTTTTCCTACGCTCGAGACGAAAAAAATTCCCGGCCTTTACGGCGCGGGACAGTTCAACGGCTCGGGCTATGAGGAGGCGGCCGTGCAGGGCTTTGTGGCCGGCGCGAACGCGGCGCTGAAGCTTCTCGGCCGCGAGCCGCTGATCCTCAAGCGCTCCGACGGCTATATCGGCACGCTGATCGACGACCTCGTCACAAAGGGCACGGAGGAGCCGTACCGCATCATGACCTCGCGCAGCGAGTACCGCCTGCTGCACCGGCAGGACAACGCCGACGAGCGCCTTGCGCCGATCGGCCACCGCATCGGCCTGCTCTCCGACGCGCAGCTGGCCGCCGTGGAGGAAAAATACCGCCTCGTCCGCGCCGAGATGAACCGACTGGAGCACAGCGGCGTGGCCGCGAGCGACGCGCTCAATGCGTTTTTGCGCGAACGCGGCTCGTCGCCGGTGGTCAGCGCGGCGCGTCTGGCCGATCTGCTGCGCCGTCCGGAGCTGACCTATGCCGACCTTGCGCCCTTCGACCGCGACCGTCCGGCGCTTCTGAAGGCCGTGACGGATCAGGTCGAGATCCGGATCAAATACGCCGGGTATCTTGCCCGGCAGGAAAAGCAGATCGAGGAATTTGCCCGCGAGGAATCGCGGCTGCTCCCGCCGGACGCCGATTACGACGGCATTCAGGGTCTGCGCCTTGAGGCGCGGCAGAAGCTCAGCGCGATCCGTCCGCACAGCATCGGTCAGGCAAGCCGCATCTCCGGCGTCTCCCCGGCGGACATCGCCGTACTGCTGATCTGGCTGGAGAGCCGCAAATAATCCGCCTCCCCGATCAAATGGTTTCATAATGATAATCAGAATCCCGCGCATCAAGCAACCGCCGGGGACGCCGCGCAGCGGCGCCCCCTTTTTTTGACGCAGGCCGGCCTGCACGCCGGTCGCGGACGGAAAAATTTGCCGCCGGGGACGAATCGGGAACGCGAACGGTTGCGAAACGGAGAAAAAGATGCTATAATATCTGCAACTATGCAATCCCCTCCCTTCGGAGATAGAAAGGAGAACGATCCGTGGTTTTTTCCAGCCTCCTCTTTGTATTTCTGTTTTTTTCGGCGAACTATATTACGCAGGCACTCATGCCGGATATTCGCCGCAAGAACATCGTCATGCTCGTCTATTCGCTCGTGTTCTACGCATGGGCGGGGCCGCGCTATCTGTTCCTGCTGCTGGGCATGGTCGCCATCTGCTGGTTCACCGCGCTGCGCATCGGCGCAAGCGACGGCAAGGGGCAGAAAAAGCTCTGGATGGTGCTCGGCGTTGCGCTGGTGCTGGTCATCCTCGGGGTCTTCAAGTATACCGGCTTCCTGCTCGGAAACCTCAAGGCGCTGACCGGCTGGCCGAAGGTCATCCCGGAGATCACGCTGCCGATCGGCATCTCGTTTTATTCCTTCCAGCTTCTGTCGTATGTGGTCGACGTTTACCGCGGCGAGGTGGAGCCGCAGAAAAAATACTGGCTGCTGCTGCTCTATGCCAGCCTGTTCCACCAGTGCATTGCAGGCCCCATCGTGCGCTACCGCGACGTCAACGAGGACATCCTGCACCGCCGCGTCCGCAACGCCGACCTGAGCGTCGGCATCACGCGCTTTGCCGTCGGCCTTGCGAAAAAGGCGATCCTTGCCAACGGCTGCGCGGCGGTCGCAGACCAGCTCCTGCTGGCGGACAAGGCCGCGCTCGCGGCGATCCCTGCCGCCGGGATCTGGCTGGGCTGCCTTGCCTATATGCTGCAGATCTATCTGGATTTTTCGGCCTATTCCGACATGGCAATCGGCATGGGTCTGATGTGTGGCTTCCACTATAAAGAAAACTTCAACTATCCCTACGTTGCCGACTCGGTGACGGATTTCTGGCGGCGCTGGCATATTTCGCTGAGCAGCTTCTTCCGCGATTATGTTTACATCCCCCTCGGCGGCAACCGCAAGGGCACGGGGCGGCAGGTTTTCAATATGTTTGTCGTCTGGGCGCTGACGGGCATGTGGCACGGCGCGAGCTGGAACTACATCCTCTGGGGACTTTATTGGTTCGTCTTCCTCATTCTTGAGAAATACCCCCTGCACAGCGCGCTCGAGCGCACGCCCGCCGCGCTGCGGCGTGTTGGCGTTCTACTGGTCGTGTTCTTCGGCTGGATCCTGTTCAAATTTGAGTCGATGCCGGTGCTCGGCACGGCGATCAAGGGGCTGTTCGGCGGAAACGGAAACGGCTTTTCCAATCTCGCTACCGGGCTGCTGTTCAAGAATAATCTCTGGTTCCTGCTGCTGTGCTGCGTCGCCGTGACGCCGCTGGGCAAGCTCCTGCGCAATATGCTCGGGAATCTCGGTCAGCGCAACGCCGTGTTCCGCTGGATCGACGCCGCGTGGAACGTCGCCTGCCCGGTGCTGCTGCTGGTGCTCTCGGCCATGGCGCTTGCGGGCGACAGCTACAATCCGTTCCTCTACTTCCAGTTCTGATCGGGAGGTGCCTTTCATGCAAGAACAGGATCAAGCAAAAAGACGGCAGCAGCAGAAGCGCCGCCGTTGGAATAACCGCGTGAGCGGCATCAAGGTCGCCGTCTTCTTCGGCGTCCTGCTGCTGCTGTCGCTGATCGGGCTGCTCTGGTTTGCCCGGCCGGACACCTCGACGCTGGAAAAGCGCGAGCTGACCAAATTTCCGAAGCTGACGTGGAGCTCCTTCTGGGACGGCAGCTTCTTCTCCGGCGTGGACAAGTGGTACGCCGACACCTATCCGCTGCGCGAAGCGATGATCGGCGCGGAGCAGCGCCTCAAGGCGAGCTACGGCATCCGCGGCGAGCAGCTCTCGGGCAAGCAGGATCAGGTCGCCGAGGCGATCCCCACGGGCACGCAGAGCCTCGAGGAGCTGGTCAAGCAGACCGAGCCGACCGACCAGCCCACGGAGCCCACGCAGGAGACCCACCCCGACGGCACGATCAAGGCGCCGCTCGAGCAGGCCGGCAGCATTTATATTGCCGACCGGCAGGGCTTCGGGCTGTATTATTTCGGCCAGAAAAATTCCGCGCGCTATTGCCTCGCGCTCAATTCGCTGGCAGACTCTCTCAAGGGCACGGCCGACGTCTATTCCCTGATCGCGCCGATCTCGGCGGGCGTCATGCTGGATAAATCCGTCATTGAGCAGACCGACAGCAGCGACGAGGAGGAGGCCATCGACTGGATGTATGCCAACATGGACGAGAACGTGAAAAAGGTCTCCGTCTTCCGGACGCTGCGCGAGCACAACGCCGAGTACATCTATTTCCACACCGACCACCACTGGACGGCGCTCGGCGCCTACTATGCCTACACCGAGTTCTGCAAGGCCAAGGGCATCGAGCCGCATTCGCTCTCGAGCTTCAAGACCTATACCTTCCCGGACTACCTCGGCACCTTCTATTCCGGCAGCAACCAGTCCGAGGAGCTGGCCTCGAACCCCGACACGATCACGGCCTATATCCCGAACGGCACGAACCTGATGCAGACCTATATGTCCAACCACGACGGCACCTACACCAAGTACGACTGGAACATCGTTTTTGACGTCTCGGGCTACGACAAATCCGCGCTGTATTCCACCTTCACGGCCGGCGATCAGCCCTATAGCTACGCGCACAATCCGCAGATCCACGACGGCTCGGCGGTGCTGCTGGTCAAGGATTCCTACGGCAACGCGTTTTTGCCCTTCCTCGTTGACCATTATGAGCACATTTATCTTGTCGACTTCCGCTATTACAAGAGCTACTGCGAGTGGGCGGGCATTGCCGATCCCTCGCTGGAGGCATTGGTGCGCGAGAAGAACATCGGGGATGTGATCGTCCTGAACAACATCTATAACACCGCCGCCGACGAGCTGCTCCCCTACCTTGAGGAGCTTTGCAAATCCAACGGCTGATCAAACACGCCCCCGGTAAGCTTTTCGCCTACCGGGGGCGTGCTGTTGTATTTTTATGATTATTCCGTTCAGTATCCGTATCTTTTACGCTTGACGAGCAGGAAGACGGCCGTTGCGGCGACGGAGAGCGCCTCGGCAACGACGATCGACAGCCAGACGCCGTCGATCCCCCAGAGCAGCGGCAGCAGCAGGACAGCCGCGACCTGAAACACCATCGTCCGCAGAAAGGAGACCAGCGCCGAGGTCAGGCCATCGTTGAGCGCCGTGAAAAAGGACGAGCCGAAGATCGAAAAGCCGCAGAACAGAAAGGAGAACGAAAACAGCGCGAAGGCGTGCTCCGTGATCGCGAGCAGTCCGGCGTCATAGCCGACGAAGATCCGCGAGAGCGGCTCGCCGAGCGCCTGTCCGGCGGCGAACATCAGCACTGCCGTCGCGGCGATCAGCAGAAGGCTCTTGCGCAGCAGGCCGTGCAGCTCCCCGTGGTTTTTTGCGCCGAAATGGAAGCCGACCACGGGCGCGACGCCGACGGAATAGCCGATGAAGATCGCCAGAAAGATCATGTTGACGTACATCAAAACGCCATAGGCCGCGATGCCGTTCTCTCCGGCATACGCCATGAGCTGGAGGTTATAGAGCATACTTACGAGCGACATGGAGACGTTGCTCATGAACTCCGACGAGCCGTTCGTGAGCGTTTTGCGCAGCGCCCGGCCGTCAAAATGCAGCCGTCCGAGGCGCAGTCGGCTCGAATTCTTCCGGCCGAAATAGATCAGCGGGAGCACACCGCCGACCAGCTGGCTGAACGCCGTCGCAGCCGCCGTGCCGACCAGCCCCCACGAAAATACCGCCACAAAAACCGCGTCGAGCACCATATTCGTCACGCCCGCCGCGACCGTAACGAAAAGCCCGAGCTTGGGCTTTTCGGCCGTCGCGAAGAGGCACTGGAATTCATATTGCAGCACATAAAACGGCAGCGCCGCGAGGACGATCCGGCCATAGACCACGCAGTCGTCCAGCATCCGACCCTCCGCGCCCATCAGGCGCGCCAGCGGGCGCAGAAAAAGGATGCCAAAGGCCGCGATCACCACGGCCATTCCGGCCGAGACCCAGACGTTCATCGAAAAGATCCGATTGGCCGCCCCGTTCTCGCCCTCGCCCATTTTCATGGCGACGAGCGCCGCGCCGCCCGTTCCGAACATGAAGCCGATGCAGCCGAGGATCATCAGCAGCGGCATAATGAGGTTGACGGCGGCAAACGGCGTTTTCCCGGCGTAGTTCGACACGAAGAAGCCGTCCACGACGCCGTAGATCGACGTGAAGATCATCATCACGATCGACGGCAGTGTGAAGCGCAGCAGTCTGGAATAGGAAAAATGATCCGAAAGCTGAATTTTCATCTGTCTTGCCCCTTTTTCTGCAAATCGCGGAGAAAGCGCTCCGTCAGCGCAAGATAAGTTTCGACCTCACGCTCGTCCCACGAGGCCAGCACCTCATTTTCCATCTGCATAAGGCGACCGGCTGTGCGCGCGGCAAGCGCCTTCCCCTCCTGCGTCAGGCGAACCTCCTTATTCTTCCCGTCAAGCAGGGAGAGCGTCAAAAAGCCCTCGCGCTCCAGTCCGTGCAGCGTGGAATGCACGGTCTGCCGGCTCATGCCGCTGTATGCGCAAAGCCATGTCAGCGCGCAGGGCGAATCCGCTTCAAGGAGGATATAGAGCACGCGCATGGTGCTGTCCGCAAGGCCGAGCTGCCGCGCAAGCCGATGATACAGCGCTTCCGTTTGGCTGAGCAGTCCGTTCAAACGCGCCAGCGCCTGTGTGGCATGTTTCTCCATGTTCTCCGCTCCTTTTTGTCCGAAATCAGACAATATAATAGCATTTCCTTCATACAATGTCAAGGAAACCTCTGATGAAATCGTTAAAGCGGTCAGTGAGGGTTCCAAATTAAGGTTTGGAAATCGCAGGAATCCTTTCAAGATTTTCAAACCGATCAGCTGAAGAAAAAGACCCGCTGAGCGCCGCAGCTGATTTATTCAGAGGTTCCCTAGTATAACGGCTGACGCAACGGACGCGCTGCAACGAAAAATTGCAGCGCGTCCGTTTTATTCAGCTTCGGTTCAGCAGCCGGTGCATCAGCATCGGCCCCTCGGGGAGATACAGCCCGGTCTGCGCAGCGGCGGCCTCAGTGTAGCGGCGGCCGCTGTCGGGCGCGGGGGCGGTGCTGTCGTAGATCACGAACGGCACCGGCTCGTCGGTGTGCGTCATCAGGCTGACCGGCGTTGGGTGATCGGGCGTGAGCAGAATGCGATAGGCCTCGCCCTCGCCGTCGAGCTGCTCCATGAGCCAGCCGAGAATGTTGCGGTCGATCTCCTCGATCGCGCGCACCTTTGCGGCGGCGTCGCCGTGGTGGCCGCATTCGTCGGGCGCCTCAATGTGAATATAAACGAGGTCGCAGCCGTCGTGCAGCAGCTTGAGCGCGGCCTCGGCCTTGCCGCGATAGTTCGTGACCATGCCGCCGGTCGCGCCGGGGACGTCGATCGTCCGCAGACCGGCGCAGAGCCCCAGTCCCTTGATGAGGTCGACGGCACAGACCACGCCGCCGCGCACGCCGTAGAGCTGCTCAAGCGGGTCAAGCTTCGGCTTTGTGCCCTCGCCCCAGAACCAGACGGAGTTTGCGGGGCGCTCGCCGCGCGCCTTGCGCGCGAGATTGACGGGGTGGTTTTCCAGCAGCTCGGCGGACGCCTTCATCAGGCGCAGAAGACGGTCGCCGCAGCGCCCGGCAGGCAGATGCCCGGCGATCGGCTTGCCGGTGATGTCGTGCGGCGGCGTCAGGATCGTGCCGGTGCTGCCGCCGCGCATCACGAGGCAGTGGCGGTAGCTGATGCCGGGGAAGAGACAAAGATCCGCGTCGGAGAACAGCGGCTGCAAAGCCTCGATCAGCTCGACGGCCTCCGGCGTGGAGATCTCGCCGGCGGAAAAATCGACCATGGTTCGCGCGGAGTAATCCGCCTCCTCGGAGAGGCAGACCAGATTTGCGCGGAAGGTGACGTCCTCCGGGCGGACGTCGATGCCGAGCGAGACGGCCTCCAGCGGGGAGCGCCCGCTGTAATAAACGCGCGGCGGAAAGCCCATGACGGACATATTTGCGGTGTCCGAGCCGGGGGGCATCCCCTCGGGGACGGTGCGCGCCAGACCCATGACGCCGTGCGCGGCGAGCGCGTCCATGTGCGGCTTATCGGCGGCCTCGAGCGGCGTGCGATTTTGCAGCGCGGCGACGGGATAATCGGCCATGCCGTCGCCCAGAATGATGAGATATTTCATAAGTTGCTCCCTTCTTGGAGAGATCGGAGGCGCGGCCTCAGCGCAGGTCGGAGGAGATCGCGGCGGCCGTCTGCATGACCGCCACGCGCACGGCGTCAAACGTCTCGGCCGAGACGGTCGTCATGCAGATCACGCCGATGGCATAGCTGCACGCGCCGTCGCGGCTGAAGATCGGCGCGGCGACGGATTGCAGGCCGAGCTTATATTCCTCGTGCTCCTCGGCGTAGCCCTGCGTGCGGATCGCCGCGAGGGAATCGAGCAGAAGCTCAGGCTCGGTCGTGGTGTGCGGGGTCATGAGCTCGAGCGGCGCGCGGTGCAGCAGACGCTCGGCCTCGTAGCGCGAGCGGTTGGCGAGAATGACCTTCCCCTGCGAGCTGCAATGCAGCGGCAGACGTGTGCCGACCTCGGAGGTGATGCGGAAGCTCTTGTGCGGCTCCTCGCAGACCGCCAGCAGCAGATCGTCGCCGGAGAGCCGCGCGAGATAGACCGACTCGTTGAAGCAGTCGACCAGATGCTGCAGATGCGGGCGGCAAAGATTCGGCACGTCCCAGCTCTGGTTGACGGCGCTGCCCAGCTCGAAGAGGTGATAGCCCAGCCGGTATTTTCCGTCCCCGGCGTTCTGCTCCACGACGCCGGAGTCGAGCATGGAGGCCAGCAGCCCGTGAATCGTGCTCTTTGCCCAGCCGGTGCGCTTTTCCAGCTCGCTCAGCGAGAGCGGCCGCCGCGCCAGCCAAAAGCAGTCGAGAAGCCGGATGGATTTTTCAATTGCATGAATGCGTCTGCCGCGCGTCTCCATATGACCGCCCCCCTTCGTTGGCTCGAAAATCGGTTCTCTTCCTGCCATTATAGCACGATTTTTGAAAAAGCGCGATATTTTTTTTTGAAAACCCGGAAAAGGGACTTTGCAATCTGAAATTATATGATATAATCAAAGAAGATGATTGATATAATTACCAATCTAATAATAGCGGAAAGGAGCGCATCGGGCGGCGACGCCCGAGCAAACGGAACGATGAAGAAACGAATTCTTGCTCTGCTGTTGGCGCTGGCTCTGCTGGCGGCAATGCTCCCTGCGGCGACGGCCGCCGGAATTACGGGTGAAGAAAAGCTGCCCGACGAGGCGGGCTTCGGCTTTACCTACGCATTCGTCTCACCAACGACCATTGAGATCACCGCTTACTACGGCTACGAGGCGGAGGTCACCGTCCCCTCGACCATCGACGGCTATACCGTCGTGGGCATCCAAAGCTTCCACAACGAGGAGGGCTACAGCTACCCCAATATCTTTGTCCGCAAGGTTGTCCTGCCCGAAACGGTGACGTACATCGCAGACGGTGCATTCTACGACAGCGATGATTGGGCTGCGAAGACCCACTTTGAGCTGCAGGAGATCGTCCTGCCGCAGAGCCTGAAAACCATCGGCAAAAATGCGTTTTACAACAACTACTACCTGCAAAAGATCGACATTCCCGCCGGCGTGACGGAGATCGGCGCGGGTGCCTTCGCAAAGTGCCAGAATCTGTCCGACATCACCATCCGCGGCGAGAACACCTTCCTGCACGGCGGCGCGTTCGGCGAGAAGACCGGCTACAGCGTCGGCCCCTTTGCCGGAAAGCTCAGAGAGCTGCACCATCAGTGGCTGTATGACGACAGCGCCTCGGACTTCTTCATCTGGCAGGGGCAGCTCTTGGACTACAGGGGCACGAGCAAGACCCCGGTCATCCCCGACACGGTAACGGTCATCGGCGCGTCGGCGTTCTGGCGGTCGGACATCACCGGCGTGACCATTCCGTCGAGCGTCAAGCTGATCGGCGCGTCGGCGTTCTATGAGTGCGCCTCCCTGACCTCTGTGGACATCCCCGGCAGCGTTGAGCGCATTGACGACAACGCGTTTTGCGACTGCACCGGCATGACCTCCGTCAAGCTGAACAAGGGGCTGAAGGTCATCGGCGAGGGCGGCTTCAACGACTGTGATGGGCTGACGAGCCTCGTCCTGCCTGAGGGGCTGACCACGCTGGAGGAGCGGGCGTTTTACGACTGCGAGAATATCGAGCGCTTCACCTTCCCCAAGTCGCTGACCGATATGGAAGACTCCAGCATCTATACCTCGAAGTGGTATGAGGGGCTTGCCGACGGCACGGAGCTGTACTGCGGCAGCGTGTTCCTCGGCTGCAAGGGGAAAAAATACCCCTCCAAGCTGACCGTCCGTCCCGGCACAAAAATGGTGCGCATCGAGAAGGACGATATGCACGGCGTGAACGAGCTGATCCTGCCCGACGGGCTGGAATCGCTCAGCATCACGGAAGGCTGCGGCAGCATCACCAAGCTTACCGTTCCGGAGAGCGTCCATTACATCGATCTCCGCGGGCTTGCCCATCTGACCGACCTCAAGCTGCCGACGACGGCGGTTTTGGAGGAGAGCTGCTTTTCCGGCTGTTACCAGATCAAGAATCTGACCATCCCGAAGGGCAATACGACGCTGAAGGGCCTTAGCGTCGGCAGGACGGCGCACGTGGTTCTGCCCGACGACGTGCTCGAGGTGCGCGGGCCGATCTCCAACGGCGACCCCTATCGCTACAACAACAAGGATGGCAACTCCAACCTCAAGTCGATCGACCTGAAGAACGTCCGCATTCTGACGGGCGGCGCGCTCAGCGACTGCGTTGCGCTCGAGAGCGTGACGCTGCCGGATTCGCTCATCACGCTTGGCAACGGTGTGTTCAGCGGCTGCGCCCGCCTGCGCTCCGTCAAAGGCGGCAAAAACGTCCGTCAGATCGGCGACGGCTGCTTCGGCGCCTGCACCACGCTGACGGATTTCGGCGATCTGGAAAAGAACGTGACCCGTGTCGGCTCCGGGGCATTCCATAACTGCGGCTGGTTCCACGATCAGCCGAGCGGCGTGGTCTATTTCGGCAAGGTCGCCTATGCCTATAAGGGAACCATGCCGGAGAATACCGTTCTGGCGCTCAAGGAGGGTACGGTTTCCGTTTCCTACTCCTTCATCGCGGGTCAGATAGAGCTGAACCCCACCTTCGACTTTCCGACTCTCGCGGGGCTGATCCTCCCGCAGAGCTGCAAATATGTGGACGGCTACGCCTTCTCGGGCGCGGAGAATATGAAGTTCATCGACCTCGGCGGCGTGCAGTATATCAGCAACTGTGCGTTCAACAGCAGCGCCTGTGAGAGCATCGTCCTGCCCGATTCCGTGCGCTTTGTCGGCGACAACGCCTTCTCTGCGGCGCATCTCAAGGCAATTCATCTGAACGAGGGTCTGCGTGCGCTGGATGAGGGCGCGTTCTTCTCCTACGGTGAGGGCAAGGGCGTCACCGTCCCCGCGAGCGTCATCTACATCGGTTGGCAGGCACTCGGCTGGCGTCCGGTCGACCCGGACGATTTCCTCGGCGGAAGCAAGACGATCGACGGCTTCGTCATCCGCGGCACGGCGGGGACGGCTGCGCAGACCTACGCCGTGAACAATGAGATTGCCTTTGAAACAGCTCCCTGCACCGCGCATCAGCTCGTGACGGAAACGGTCGCGCCGACCTGCCGCACCGGCGGCTTTACGCGCACGGTCTGCGCCGTCTGCGGCGCCGTGACCGCGTCGGCAAATACTGCCCCCGTCGCGCATAAGCCCGTCGCCAACGACCCGATCGAGGCCACCTGCACCCGTCCGGGCTACACCGGCGGCACGCACTGCGCCTTCTGCGGCCTGACCCTGACCCAGCCGACGCAGACCCCCGCGCTGGGGCACGACGAGGTCGTTGCCACGGAGGAATACGAGTATTCTGCGTATTACGGCATGATTCGCCATTACTGCCGCCGCTGCGGGCACGTCCACGACTATACCTACCGCACCGACACCGTCTATCCGACCTGCATCAATGCGGGCTACACCGAGCACTTCTGCGCCTGCGGCGAGAGCTACCGCGACGGCTATACCGCCGCGCTCGGCCACAACTACGTCAACGGCGTCTGCTCACGCTGCGGGAACGTCGAGGGCACCTGCGACGGCGGCGCAAGCTGCCCGAGCAAGCCCTATCACGACGTGGACACCGGGCGCTGGTACCACGAGGGCGTCGACTATGCCATTGCGCACGGCCTGATGAACGGCGTCGGCAACGGCATGTTTGAGCCGGAGAGCAGCATGACGCGCGCCATGCTCGTCACGGTGCTCTGGCGCTACGCCGGAAGCCCGGCGGAGGGGACGAACACCTTCGTCGACGTGAAGCCGAACCAGTGGTACACGCAGGCCGTCGCATGGGCAGCGAAATACGGCGTGGTCAACGGCGTCGGCCACGGGATGTTCGAGCCGGACGGAAACGTGACGCGCGAGCAGATGGCGGCGATCCTCTACCGCTATGCCAACGGCGTCGGCATCGACACGAGCGCGCGCGGAAACCTCGCGGCCTTCCCCGACCGGAATCAGGTCAGCTCCTACGCGGTCGACGCCCTGAGCTGGTGCAACGCCATGGGCATCATCGGCGGCACGAAGGAGGGCGGCGTCGACTACCTCGACCCGCAGGGCTTCGCCACGCGCGCGCAGGTCGCGACGATCCTCATGCGCTATATCGAAAAGGTTGTGAAATAAAAGAAATCCCGCGCCGCCCTGCAGGATCGCCTGCCGGGCGGCGCGGAAACGCAGAACCGCACGCTGCGCCGTCTCATGCAGAATCTGACGCGCCTTCGGCGCTATAAAAAGCTTTTCAAGCTTTTTAACAGATTCTAGGGAAGCTCTGATTCAATCGCAAGAGCGGTCAGCGAGGGATTTTGTT
>URLT01000028.1 GCA_900548795.1 uncultured Eubacteriales bacterium | reverse complement strand
TTTCAAGATTTTCAAACCGATAAGTTGGGGCAAAAGACCCGCTGAGCGCCGCAGCCGATTGATTCAGAGGTTCCTTAGATGTTCCTTAAGAATTTGTTTTCATTATACTCCATTTGCGCAAAATTTGCAATCCATTTTGCGCTGAGTTCACGCAAATTGCGGGAGCAGACCTTGACAAGCCCGGCAAAAGCGGGTACAATATTTCTTGCGACTGGAACGGACAGCCGCGCGACGGCTTCGAAAGGGGCCGCCGTGAGGAAAGTCCGGGCTCCATAGGGCAAGGATAACGGGTAACGCCCGCCGAAGGCGACTTCAGGAAAAGTGCAACAGAGATATACCGCCCTGCTTTCGCAGGGTAAGGGTGGAAAGGCGAGGTAAGAGCTCACCCGCCGCATGGGAACATTGCGGCGCTGTAAACTCTATCCGGAGCAACACCGTGGAGGAGACTTAGGTTGGCCCGACCGTCTCCGAGGAGGTGGCTGGAGCGACACAGGGTCGGCTTTGCCGGCCGTCGCCTAGATAGATGGCTGTCGATTACAGAACCCGGCTTATAGTTCCAGTCGCTTCGCCGAATTCTATGCGCCCTTGCGCATTTTGTCCGCCTCGCGCCGCCGGCCGCCGTTTGGCGCCATGCGGCGCGGCGGCTTTTTCTTTGCAAAAGCGCAAAACCAAAGGCGCGTCATCTTTCTCTTGCCGGCGAGGCAGCCGGAGGCATGCACAAGGGTCGCACGCCGGCATTGGCGCATTTTGGGGGGCTCGCGCAAAAAAGCTCATGCCCGTGGCTTGCCCGACGTTTCGCGCCCCGCCCGGCGCTTTTGGGTCGTCAAACCGGTGATTCCGGCTGTTTTTTTAATGTTTTTGTAAAAAACGAAAAATAGGGCTTGAAAAAAGCACAAAACTGTGTTATAGTATTCGGGCTGAAAGAAATATCCGGGTGTAGCGAAGTTTGGTATCGCGCTTGAATGGGGTTCAAGAGGCCGCTGGTTCGAATCCAGTCACTCGGACCATCCAAAAATGGTGAAAGCCTTGAAAACATAGTGTTTTCAAGGCTTTTCTTTATGCACATAGCCAACGCGGGGTCAGGCACTGAGCCTGCCCCCGCGTTGTCAATATAAAGCCTGCTTCGGCCGGAGCCGCTTATGAACCGTTCCTGCTTTGAACAGCGGCCGAGCCTTGCGGGCTTGCGCGCGCTCTACGCGCTGCTTTATGCTTCAGCCTCTCTTTTCAGAACGTGCTGGCGGCGCTTGGAAAGCGTCACGCGAACACCGGCGATCACGAGCACAAGGATCGTTGTCAGATACGGCAGCGTTTCCACGAGCTGCGAGGGGATCCCGAGGTTCTGAAGGCGAAGCGAGGCCGCGTCGGTGTAGGCAAACAGCAGGCAGAAGAGTCCTGCGCTGAGCGGATTGCCCTTTGCAACGAGCAGCGCTGCAACGGCGAGGAAGCCGCGGCCGGCCGTCATGTTTTCCGAGAAAATGGAGGTGCCGCCGATCGGGAGAACCGCGCCGCCCACGCCGCAGAAGGCGCCGGTGATGAGCGTGGCGATCCAGCGATACTTCAGCGTGCTGATTCCGGTCGCCTGCGAGGCAGTCGGATTCATGCCGACGCCGCGAAGCCGCAGACCGAAGGTCGTCTTATACATGACGAACCACATCACGAAGATCATGACCAGCCCCAGATAAACCAGAAGGTTCTGGTTGCCGAAGATCTTGCCGATATACGGGATCTTCTCCAAGAAGCTCATACGGATCACGGGCAGGCTGACCAGACGGTTGCTGATGAAGGAGCCGCGCATTCCGAAGAAGGAGAGCATCAGCAGCGTTGTCAGACCCCACGCGCTGAGGTTCATCGCGATGGAGACGACGATGCCGCTTGAGCCGAGGTGGAAAACGAACACGCCGAACAGCGCCGCGCAGACCAGTCCCGCGGCAATGCCGCACAGCACGCCGACATAGGGATTCACGGTCAGATAGGTGCCGAGCGCCGCGAAGAACGCCGCGCAGAGCATGAAGCACTCCAGCGCAATGTTGAACACACCGGCGCGGTCGCAGAAGCATCCGCCGATCGCGGCGAAGATCAGAGGGATCGCCAAGCGTAACGCGGAGGACAGTGTGGTGGAATCATACAGAAAATCCAGCATGGGCTCACGCTCCTTTCTGCGGACGGCTGCGTCTGCTCAGCAGCTTGCGATAATCAACGGTAACGAACAGGACGAAGAATGCCAGAAGCACCTCAACGGTCAGGCGGTTGGTGTCCGTCATGGCTTCCATATACAGCGAGCCGGATTTCAGCGCGCCCCAAAGCACGCCGACGACGCCGGTCGCAAGCGGATGATACATTGCGATCGTTGCGATCATGATGCCGTCCCAGCCGATGTTGCTGGCGAAATCCGCCGTAAACTTTCCGTAAACGCCGAGGATCTCGATGCCGCCGGCGAGGCCGGCCAGCAGGCCGGACATCAGGAACGTGACCAGATAGACCCGGTTGACCCGGATGCCTCCGGCGCGCGCGAAGCGGGCGTTTGCGCCGACCATTCGCATCTCATAGCCGGAGACGGTATAGCGATACACAAAATACATCAGCGCAACGAGCGCGATGGCAATGAAAATGCCGGTGCTGGCGTTGGTCTTGGGAACCAGATTGGTCAGTCGCGCATGGTCGGGGATCAGCGCGGTGGAAAGCGCCTTGGAGTTGTTATTCGCGCTGATGCCGTTGAGCAGCTTGATAAAATAGGTCGTGAGTAACGTTGCGATATAGTTGAGCATCAGCGTGGTGATCATCTCGCTGACATTGAGGAAGCGCTTGAGAAGAGCCGGGATCATTGCCCACACCATGCCGGCCAGACAGCCGGCAAGCAGGCAGAGAACAGGCCCGATGACCGGATACATCGGCAGATAGAGCGCCGCGCAGGTGGCGGCAAAGGCGCCCATATAGAGCTGCCCGCCGACGCCCATGTTCCAGATGCCCGAGCGGAAGGCGACGGTCGCCGAAATGCCGGTGAGCAGGCAGGGCGTGACCCAGCGAATGGTATTGCCCAAGCGGCTCAGATTCCCGAAGGCGCCGAACACCATCGCCTTGCCCGCGTCCGAAACGCTCTGTCCCTGCAGGCCGATCAGGAGGACGCCAAGCAGGAGCACCGCGAGCAGCGCCAGAATGTACTTCAGCAGGTCGTAGACCGCACTGCTGCCGGAACGTAAGTTCTTTTTCACGCGTTCTGCCCTCCCATCATCAGCATACCGATTTGCTCCTCGGTCTTTTCCCCGTGCAGACCGCCGTCGTACAGTCTGCCGTCGTTCATGACGAGGATGCGGTCGGAGACCTCCATGACCTCGTTCAGCTCATGGCTGACCATCAGGATCGCGACGCCCGAGGCTGCCATTTCCTCGATCTTTTTCCAAATAAATTCGATCGCGCCGATGTCGATGCCGCGCGTCGGATCCTCGATTATGAGCAGCCGGTCGTTCTGGGAAAATTCCCTGCCGACGATGAGCTTCTGCACGTTACCGCCGCTCAGAGAGCCGGCGTTGGCAAACATGCTTCCGGCCTTGACGGCGTAGCCCTCGATCACGCTCTGCGTGAAGCCGTAGATCTGCTTATGATCGATCAGCACCTTGTGCCGCGGGCCGTGGGCAACGTGGTAGCCCATCATGCAGTTCTCCCAGAGCGCTGCGCTGCGCTCGCTGCCCTCGGCGTTTCGATCCTGCGGAACATAGCCGATGCCGAGGCGGCGGCGCTCGCGAACCGAGCAGCGGCTGATCTCCTTGCCGCCGAGCTGCACGCTTCCGCCCGCGATCGGCGTCAGGCCGAACAGAGCGGAGATCAGCTCATTTTCGCCGGAGCCTGCGATGCCGGCAATGCCGACGATCTCTCCGGCTCGGACGCGGAAGCTGACGTTCTTCACCCGCTCCTGACCGGTCTCGGAGCGAACGGTCAGATCCTTGACGACGAGCGTGTCTTCTCCGGGTGTTTTCGGCAGCTTGACGGCGCCGAGCAGCACGTCGCGTCCGACCATCAAGCGCGCCAGCGTCTTCTCGGAGGCCTCCTTCGGCGTCGTGTGCGCCGTCACGTGGCCGTCCTTCATGACGGTGATGGCATCCGCGACGGCAAGCACCTCCTGCAGCTTGTGCGTAATGAACAGGATGGTCTTGTTCTTCTGCGTCAGCGCGCGGAAGGCACGGAAAAGCCCCTCGACGCCCTGCGGCGTCAAAACCGATGTCGGCTCGTCAAAGATGATGATCTCCGCGCCGTGGTAGAGCACCTTGACGATCTCGATCTGCTGAAGCATTGCCACCGGGAGCGTTCCCGTCTTTTCATCCAAGGGAACATTGAAATCATAGGTGCGGCAAATATCCATCACGGCCTGCCGGGAGCGCTTGCGGCTGATCACGCCGGGCGCGGAGGTGACCTCGTAGCCCATGATGATATTTTCCAGAACCGTCAGCTCCGGATAGAGCATGAACTCCTGGTGCACCATGCCGATTCCGGTTCGCGCCGCGGCCGTCGGATTTGCAAAGTGCATCTCCTTGCCCTCAATGAGGATCTCGCCCCCGTCCGGGCGGTAAATGCCGGACAAAACGTTCATCAGCGTGCTTTTGCCTGCGCCGTTTTCTCCGATGATCGCATGAATGCTGCCCTTTGCGACCTTGAGGTCGACGGAGTCATTCGCCGCAAAATTCCCAAAATACTTGGATATTTTCCGAAGCTCGAGATAATTCTCCATAATATCCTCCTTTCCGTTTCAAAAAACATCTGAAAAGCGTCGCAAAATACGCCTTTCAGATATTTTCCGAGCTCCCGACAGATGCCGAAGCCTCTGCCGGGAAAGACGGATCATAATTCTGTGCAGCGCGTGTCAGCACGATGCGAGTGTGCGTAGCACACGGGCTTCTTGATTCAATATTTGAATCAAGAAGCAGTATGAGAGCTATGAACTCGTTTCAGCAACGATTCGGATCAGTTGCCGTAGGAGTAAACGTCGAGCGTGCCGTCCTTGACGCCCTTGATGACGTCGTCAACAGCGGTCTTGACGTTGTCGGGCAGCTTCTCATAGTCAACGTCGGCATAGATCGGGAAATCGTTTCCGATGCCGTAGTTGATGCTTCCGCCCGTGAGCGTGCCGTTATGATAGGCCTCGTAGGTGTTGTAAACGCCCTGCTCGATGCAGATCACGGCAGACCAGAACACGCAGTCGTTCACGTCTCCCTGCCACTTGTCAACGCCGATGCAGCGAACGCCGTTGTCGGCGCAGGCCTGAATGACGCCCAGACCGGCCTCGTTGGCAGCCTGATAGATGATGTCGGCATCCTTGCTGAGCAGCATCTTTGCCGCCTCGTATGCCTTCACGGTGTCTGCGGGGTCGCCGACGTAGGTCTTCTCGACGGTGATGTTCAGGCCGAAGGTCTGGTTTGCATAGTCGATGCCGGCGGCATAGCCTTCATAGAAGCGGTTGATGACGGGGATATCCAGGCAGCCGACCCAGCCGACAACGCCGGTCTCGGTGCTCAGCGCGGCGACCACGCCCGCAACGAAGGAGGGCTCCCAAGAGTCAACGACGATGCAGGTCACATTGTCGATGTCAAAGGTCTGGTTGCAGTCGATCAGGACGAAGCGAACGTCGGGGTACTCCGGAGCGATCTCCGCAGCGACAAGGTTGACGGCGTCGAACATGCTGAAGATGACCTTTGCGCCAGCGTCGGCCATGGCGCGAAGCTGCGTCTCATATTCGGAAGCTTCCAGCGCTTCGACAAACTTGATCTGTGCGCCGTAGGCCTCCTGCACCATCTCGAAGCCGATCCATGTCTGCTGCGAGAACGGAGCGCCCTGCGCGGATTCGCTGACGATGCAGATCAGTGTGTCGGAGTCGTCCGCGATGGGTTCGTCGGAAACGGAGTGCGCAGCGGGATCTGCGGAGGAAGCGGGAGCGGTGCTTTCGGTCGCGGGGCTGTCCGGCGTGCCGGCGCAGGCGGAAAGGCTAAACAAAATCGTCAGTGCCAAGAGGATCGCAAGCAGCTTTTTCATGGTTATTTTCTCCTTTTTCAGTTTGTTATGCTAAGCCGCCGAAAATATGAAACAGCGGCAAAAGCTCGGATATATCATTCAAAAGAACATCGGGCTTTTTTTCAAGCAGGCTTTCAACCGACCAGTTCCCGGAGGCGACCGCCGCAACGTATGCGCCGGAGGCAACGCCGGCCTCAATATCAAAGGGCGATTCCCCGATATAAACGCATTGCGCAGGCTCGCGCTCGATCAGTTGCATGGCTCGAACGAGCGGCTCGGGATCAGGCTTGAATCTGGTCACGTCGTCGCGCGAGATCAGATAGGGAATGGAGCTTGAAAGACCTCTTCGGTCGAGAATAAACTGCGCGTTGACCCGCCGCTCGGAGGTGATGAGGCAGATCGGAATATCCTGCGCAGCAATGGCGTCCACGGTTTCCTTCGCGTTGTCGATCAGTCGGGAGCCGTCGGCCATATGCACGGGATACTGGCGCTTGTATTCGGCGATGAATTCGGCAGCCACCGCGTCGCTGACCTCGATGCCGCCGAGCTGGCGCAGCATGACCTCAACAGGAAGGCCGAACATATCCATGATCTCCTGCTTTTCCGGGACACGCGCCCCGACGTGGGAGAAGCAGGCGTACAGCGCCTCGCAGATCGCGTCCTGCGAATGGATCAGCGTGCCGTCAAGATCCGTGAGCAGCCCGCCGAAGCGGCGGGTGCTCAATGTGTCCTTCAGCAGCTTCATTTCTGCTTTGCGAGGATGGCATGGTCGAGCGCATGCTTGCACACGCAGTCATCCTCCTCCTGCTCGGCAAGCGTCTTGACCGCAATGCGAATGACCTTCTTGAACGCCTCGACACCGGCCGAGAGCAGACGGGGCAGGTCGTCGGCGTCGATCTCCACGCCGATGCAGTAGTTGTTCGGCAGGCAGATGTGCGCGTAGCACATGGCAAGCTCGCGGGCGAAGATCGCCTCGGGCAGGGTAGTCATACCGATCAGGTCGATGCCCCAGCTCCGGTAGAGCTTGTCCTCGAACTGCGTTTCGTAGTGCAGACCCTCGGTGATAACGATCTTGGCTGCGTCATGAACGTGTCCGGGCATGACCTCGTTGGCCGCGTCGATCAGAGCCTTGCGAACGATCGGGCAATATGCCGGGGACATGCCAACGTGGTATGCCTCCGTGGTATCGTCGTACATCGAGAAGGGGTGACGCTTGGTCATGTCGAGGAAATCATCCGGAATGACCAGATCGCCCAGCTCGATGTCGGGATTCAGGCAGCCGACGCTGTTGGTGGCGATGATGCGCTGAACGCCCAGTTCCTTGAAGGCCTGCATGTTCGCGCGGTAGTTGATGCGCGGAACAATGATCTTATGCTCCGGCCCGTGGCGCGGCATAAAGTAGACCGGGTAGCCGTCGATTGTGCCCTTGAAGATCTCGGAGCTTCTTCCGTAGGCGTTGTCGTGGATAAACATTTCGGCGTCGCTCATCAGATCATAAAATCCGCTGCCGCCAATAATACCGATGGGTTTCATTTGGGTTCCTCCTTGTACTCTTTTGTGGGGAAGCTCTGATTCAACCGCAAGAGCGGTCAGCAAGGGGTTTGTTCCAAACCAATCAGTTGGGGCAAAAGACCCGCTGAACGCCGCAGCCGATCGATTCAGAGATTCCTTCGTTCATTTTGCAAAAAAGCCGATTCGGTTTCCGGAATCAGTTCTTTTTGAGATTTGCGACGGACTGCCGAACGATCAGCTCGATCCGAAATTCCGTCGTCGTGAAGTAATAGGGCGCTTCCTCGCTGCCGAGATGCTCCAGAATGTACTTGCAGGCATATTCCGCGAGCCGGGTGGAATCCAGCTTCAGCGTGGTGATGCCCAAGCGGCGGAACAGCCGCGTGTCAGAATCGCTCTCCTCCATGCCGATGAGGGAGAAGCTCTTTCCGACCTCGAGCCCGCGGGCCTCGAGCGCCTCGAGCGCGCCCTCGCAAATGTAGTTGTTGCAGGCGATCACAGCCGTCGGCGGCTCGGGCAGCTTCAAAAGCTGCTCCATTTCGCGCCTGCCGGTCTCGACCGTCCAGTCTCCGCCGCGCAGATACGCCTCGTTGACCGGGAGCCCCAGCTCCTTCATCGCCGAGCGGAAGCCCTGAAGCTTGTCATAGACGACGGTCAGACCGCTGTTGCCGCAGATGATGCCGATGCGCCGGTGTCCGTTCTGCCAGAGAAGCTCGACCGCGCTGCGCATTCCCCCGACGTTGTCGTTGATCACGCAGTCGGCGACGGTCGCCGGAAGATAGCGATCCAAAAAGAGGATCGGCTTGTTTTTCTCGCGGATCGGCCGGATCAGCTTTAGGAGCGTCTTGTTGTTCAGCGCGTCTGTGATGCTGATGATCCCGTCGGACATTCGCATCATCGGGGAGGCAAAATAGGCGGCCTCCTCCGCAGCGTCGTTGTTCGTCTGATAGAGCACCGCCACATAGCCCGCATCCTTCAGCAGCTTGGAAACGATGCCGGTGAACTGTGCAAAAAACGGGCTTGTAATGTTCGGGACGATCACGGCGATCATGTTGCTTCGTCCGGTCGCCATGATGCTGGCGCTGTAATTGGGACGGTAATTCTCTTCCTCGATCACCCGCTGAACGCGTGTGCGCACCTCGGGGCTGACCCATTTGTACTCATTGAGCACGCGGGACACGGTCGCGACGGAGACGCCTGCCTTTTGCGCAATGTCCTTGATCGTCATGGCTTTCTATTTCGCAAGCACGGCGTGCTCCAGCGCATGAGAGCAGGGGCAGTCGCGCTCGTCGCTGAGACGGCCGACCACATCGCTGAGAATGCGGATGAAGTCCTGCACGCCTTGCTTCAGATGTTTCTGGAACACGTCCGAGAGCACCGGCGCGCCGATGCAGTCCGTCGGCATACAAATGTGCGCGTAGCACAGGCCGGCCTCTCTTGCGAGGATCGCCTCGGGCAGCGTGGTCATTCCGACCAGATTTCCGCCCCACTGGCGGAACATCGCCTGCTCGGCAGCCGTGTTATAGGTTAGGCCTTCCTCAACGACCAGAACGGCGTGGTCATGCGTCGTGCCCTCGTGCAGACGCCGGGAAGCGTCGATGAGCGCAGCGCGCAGGTCGGGGCAATAGGCCGGCTTCATATCGACGTGGTAGGCGACCGGCATGTCGTCATAGAACGAACGGGGGAACCGGCGGGTAAAGTCGATGAAGTCATGCGGAATGACCATATCGCCGATATGGATATCCGGGTCGATCGAGCCGACGCTGTTCGTTGCAAGGACGCGGTCGCAGCCAAGCTCGCGGAATGCCCACACATTCGCGCGATAGTTGATGCGCGGAACGATGATCGTGTGATTGGGGCCGTGCCGCGGCAGGAAGTAAACGGTTCGGCCGTGCAGCTTTCCCTCGTAGATTTCCGAGCTGCGGCCATATTGATTGTCGTGGATGAACATGTGCGGCTGCTCCAGCATTTCATACATGCCGCTGCCGCCAATGATGCCAATGGGTTTCATGAAGGGTGCCTCCTTTCCTTGACCTGTTTTCACTTTACAGCAGAAACCGTTTTCAGTCAACATGTAAATTTTATCGCCGTTTATTTGGCTATTTCCCTCTATTTTTCGGTAAAACCCAATGTTTTGACATAGCAACTCTCGTTTTAACATATTTACCATGAAAACGGTTGCATTTTTGTGCAGATTGCCATGCCAGTTTTTTCCTGTAACGGGTCGGAAAATGCGCCGATCGCGCGAAACGTCCCGTCCGGGAGAAAATATTTTTTTCAAAAGCCATCGGGACTGCTGTTTTTTTCGTGTTTTTTTGCGAAAAGCAGCTTATTTCTTTTATGTTTCCGAATTATTTGCGTCGAGCCGCCCCGCACGCAGCCCCTCAGCGAGGCGGCGCCACGGAGCCGAGCCTGCAGCCGCTTTCGTCTCGGTTGAGACTGGAAACCCGTTGCAGGAAAGCCGAGTGTGTTGACCCTTTCGCGCGTCATAACCGTCCTGCCGCTCCCCTGTTTATGCAGCAAAAGCGCCGAAGGGATCCCTCCGGCGCAAACTTGGCAAGCGCGGCACCGCAAAATGCAAAGACGCCGGCGTGTATGGCTTTTGTGCAGCATCCCCGGCCGCCCCGCAGGGCGCGCGGGAAGGGCACGGCTCCGAGCATGCCATGCCGATGCTTAGTTAGTTAGTATGTATAGAAAAAACGAAGCATACGATATATCGTATGCTTCGTTTTGGAGCGGGTGACGAGGCTCGAACTCGCTACCTCCACCTTGGCAAGGTGGCGCTCTACCAGATGAGCTACACCCGCGATTGCGTGAATGATTCTATCACACGCGCAGGCATTTGTCAAGCATAAATTCAAAAAATCAAGGGAATCTCTGATACTGATTCTTGATTCAATATTTGAATCAAGAATTCGTATCAGAGGTTCCCAAGGATTTTCGGCCGCCGCCGGCGCTCACGGCTCGGTGCTCTCGACCGGCTCCGGATTGGCCGGAAGCCCCTCCTGCTGCCACTCGTAGCCCTCTGCCAGCAGCTCGCCTGCCGACAGCAGCGTCAGCTCCGTCTCGCCGCGCTCGACGCTGCGCATGAGATCAACGTAATAATACACACCGTCCAGACAGACCAGATTCCACATATGCTCCGCGCCGCTGCGCGTCCCCTCAACCCAGTAGCATTCCACCCCGGCCAGCGTGCACTCGGCATAAAAAACAGAGGCAAAGGACAGGCTGTTCGCCTTGCCCTCGCAGAGCAGGCTGTAGGCCGGCATGGAGGGCGTCTCGTCCGAGAAGGTATAGGCAAAGCGCGTGGTCAAAAAGCGTGCCAGCCGCGACGCGCGCTCCTGCTCCGTTCCCTTTTTTCCGACGTAATTCGCCGCAGAGGCAAAGATCGTGGCCGTCTCGCTCTGATAGGTGCGAAGCATGTCGCGCCCGGCCGGATAGGTGAAGTGCAGCTCGAGGATGCGCGTCTCGCCCGCGTCGGGATAGACCTGCGCGTCGGTCTGCGGGATAGCCGCGACCTGATCGGGGTGCTCGATGCAGTAGCGCCGGACATACTGCTCATAATCCGTGTCCTGATAATCCCGGATACGCAGAGTCAGCGCCGTCTCCGATGCAGCCAGCGCCCGCTGCACACGCAGCTCGGCCGCCTCGCTGCCGTTGACGGTGATGATCGCGTTGATCTCCTTCTCCGACCGGCGGAACACCAGAGACAGCTCGATCGATCCGGCCTCGGCATTGCCGCTCAGCTCCGCGTCGGCATAGTCCACGGCGAAGGCGCCGATGGGATCCTCCTCGGTGGCATAGCGCAGCGTCTCGTTCAGATCGGCGTTGATGTCGCCGTTGTAGCGGCGCACGATGAGCGTGCTTCTCTCCGTCCAGTTGCGGATGCACGAGAGCACGGCGCCGCGCAGCTCGTTCCGGTTTCCCACGACGACCGGCGCGTTTTCCTGCTCGCTCTGCGTCGTGGCAAGCGGCTGCTCGCGGTGCTCCTGCACGGAGCGGTACTCGTTTTTCACCCACTGACCGCAGGCCGTCAGGCCGAGCAGCAGCGCGGCCAGCAGCGCCAGCGCGGCAATGCGCCTCATACGATCGCCTCCTTACAGCTCGTAGCGGTCATAGCGCTTGAAGCCATCGCCGAGCACCTGCCGCGCATCCTGAAGGATGATGAAGGCGCTCGGGTCGATGGAAATGACCAGCTCCTTCAGCTCGGCGAGCTGCTGCCGCTTCACGGCGCTGAGCAGAACGTATTTATCCTTGCGGCAATAGAAGCCCTGCCCCTGCAGGAGCGTCACGCCGCGGTCAAGTGTGCCGTCGATGGCGACGGCGATGTCCTCGTATCGATCCGAGACGATCAGCGCGACCTTCGCATAGTCCATGCTGTAGACGACCTTGTCCACCATTACGGACGAGAGATACAGCGTGATGGCACTGTAGAGCGTGTTGGTAAACTCGCCATAGACGAGGCCGGTGGCGACCGCCGTGCAAAGATCCATGACGAGAATGATCTTGCCGATCGGGAAATTGCGGAAGCGCAGCTTGAGCAGCCGCGCAACGATGTCGACGCCGCCGGTGGAGGCGCCCGCGACAAAAACGATCCCAAGCCCCGCGCCGACGCCCACGCCGCCGATGAGCGAGGCCAGCAGCGGATCCATCGTCGGAACGGGGATGATGCGGGCAAAAAGGTCAAAGCAGACGGACGTGACCGCCATGCCGAGCAGCGAGCCGAAGAAGAAGCCCTTGCCGATGGCCTTATAGCCGCAGAAGAACAGCGGGATATTGATGAGCGCAGACAGCACGCCGACGGTCAGCCATTTGGTGTCGAAGGCATAGACGATCAGCATCGCGATGCCCGAAACGCCGCCGCAGTTGATGCCGCACGGCTCAAGGAACAGATCGAAGCCCAGCGCAAACATCGCGCTGCCGACGGTGATCATCAGCGCGTTTTTGAGAACCTGCAATTTTGTCTTTTTCATCCGTTCACAGCTCCAATTCCATCTGTTTTTCCTCCGCGTCCTCCGGACGCAGCAGCGCGCCGGCCGCCGGAAGCGTGCGGGTTCGGTAGCGCGCGGCGTTGACGATTCCGCTCTGCTCCAGCTCGACGGCGCGGCAGAGCGTCGCCTTGCGCTTGAGTGTCAGGACGGCGACGCCCTGCGCAGCGCGGGTCGTCTTGGCGGCAAGCTGCGCCGTCGAGAAGACCAGCGCCCGTCCCTCCGTGGAGTACAGCGCGAGCTGCACGTCCTGCTTCAGGCAGAACATCGCCTTGAGCGGGCTTTTGTCACTGTATGCGCCGGTCAGCTTGCGGCGGTTGGACTTGGTCTGATAGGCCGCAAGCTCGACCTTGGCGACCTTGCCGTTTTCAAACACGAAGAGCACGCTGCCGCTGTAATCCCCCGGCATACAGAGCGCGAAGAAATTCTCGCCCTCGTCAAAGCCCAGCTTGCCGGGCAGATAGTCGCCCAGCGCCGAGGCCTTGGTGTCCTCAAAATCGGCGCACCGCGCCTTGTAAACCTGGCAGCGGTCGGAGAACACCATCAGCTCCGCCGCATTCGTCGTCTCGCAGGAGAACAGCAGGCTGTCGCCCTCCTTGAACTTCTGCTCGTCGGCCATGCGCAGGGATTTCGGCGTGATTTTTTTGAAATAGCCCTCGCGGGAGACGAAAACCGAAACCGGATAGTCCGGCGTCTCCGGCTCGTCGTCCGGCTCGTAGCTGACGGAGTCATAGAGGATGCCGGTGCGGCGCGGCTCGCCGTATTTTTTGGCGATGGCCTCCAGCTCCCCGACGATCACGCCGCGCAGCTTCTTCTCGCTTTGCAGCAGGCCGTCCAGCTCGGCGATCTCCAGCTCCAGCGCCTCGACCTCCTGCGTGCGCCGCAGGATATACTCGCGGTTGATGTTGCGCAGCTTGATGTCCGCGACGAACTCAGCCTGACGGCTGTCGATGCCGAAGCCGATCATCAGGTTGGGCACGACCTCGCTCTCAAGCTCCGTCTCGCGGATGATGGCAATAGCCTTGTCGATGTCGAGCAGGATGCGCCGCAGACCCTTGAGCAGGTGCAGCTTCTCCTGCTTCTTCTGCCGCTGGAAGAACACGCGCCGCCGCACGCACTCCGTGCGCCACGCCGTCCATTCCTCCAAGATCTCGCGCACACCCATCACGCGCGGCATCCCGGCGATGAGCAGGTTGAAGTTGCAGCCGAAGCTGTCCATCAGCGGGGTCGAGCGCATGAGCTTTTGCATGAGCTTCTCGGGGTCGACGCCGCGCTTGAGGTCGATCGTCAGCTTCAGGCCGGACAGGTCGGTCTCGTCGCGCATGTCGCTGATCTCGCGCACCTTGCCGGCCTTGATCAGCTCGGAGACCTTGTCGATGATCGCCTCGGTCGTGGTCGTATAGGGGATCTCGTAAATTTCGATCAGGTTGCCCTCTTTGACGTAGCGCCAGCGCGCGCGCAGGCGCACGCTGCCCCGGCCGGTGCTGTAGATGCGCTCCATCTCGGCCGCGTCATAGAGGATCTCGCCGCCGGTGGAAAAATCCGGCGCGGGCAGGTATTCCGTCAGGTCGCAATCCGGGTTTCGGATCCATGCAGCCGTCGCGGCGCAGACCTCGCGCAGGTTGAAGCTGCAAATGTTGCTGGCCATGCCGACCGCGATGCCCATATTGGCCGAGACGAGCACATTTGGAAACGCCGTCGGCAGGAGCGTCGGCTCAAGCATGGTGTTGTCGTAGTTGTCGACAAAATCGACCGTTTCGCAGTCGATGTCGCGGAAGATCTCGCCGCAGATCGGCTCGAGCTTGGCCTCGGTATAGCGGCTGGCCGCGTAGGCCATGTCGCGCGAATAGACCTTGCCGAAGTTGCCCTTGGAATCGACGAAGGGCACCAGCAGCGCCCCGTTGCCGCGCGCAAGACGCACCATCGTCTCGTAGATCGCGGCGTCGCCGTGCGGGTTCAGGCGCATGGTCTGCCCGACGATGTTCGCCGACTTTGTGCGTCCGCCGGTCAGCAGCCCCATTTTGTACATGGTATAAAGCAGCTTGCGGTGCGAGGGCTTGAAGCCGTCGATCTCCGGGATTGCGCGCGAAACGATCACGCTCATTGCATAGGGCATATAGTTGACGGTCAAGGTGTCCGTGATCGGCTGCTCGAGCACCTCGGCGTGCAGTCCCTCGACCTGTAAGTCGTCTGTTTTTTTGTGTTCCGCTTCCTTTTTCTTCCGTGCCATAGTCCGTTACCCTTTCCAATGCCTATATGGTATAGATTATACCAATTTTCAGAAAAAAAGTCAAGAAATCGCGGCGTCCATGCCGGGCGCCGCGGTCATGCAGCTATTTTGTGAGGAACTGACCCAATTCAAAAGAAATATGATTCTGGTGATACAGCAGGAGCACGCTGTCAAGGTCATAGCGCGCAACCAGCTCGGCAAGCGCATACGGCTCGTCATAGCTGCGCGGGTCAATGACGATCACCTCCGAAAACAGCGCCGTGAAATAGTCGGTCATCGGGTTTTCCATCGAGTCCTTGAGGATCAAGACGCGTCGATCGCTGCGGGCGTGCGGATTGCTGACGCGGTAATAGCCCAGATTTTCCGTGGAGAGCGCACCGTAATCCAGCTCCGGCGCGGCAAGCCCTCCGGCAAGGATCGACGACCGTGCAGCCGGAGCATCCCCGCTTGCATAATAGCGGAGGTCGGCGGTATCCCCAAGGCAATAAAAGGGGATCTCCTCCTGCGTAGAGAATTGATAAGAAAACCGCCGGTTCAGGTCACCGAGATAGGTATGCGTCTTGCCAAGCTCCTGCCATTCAAAGTCGCTCTCGGTCGGAAGCGTCACGCCGTCCAGCAGGCCGGCCTCCTGCATCCCGGCGGCAATTTGCTCCGCTGCGCAGAACGCGCCGCGTTCGTTCCAGTGGAAATCCGTGCGGTAATAAAACGCCCGCCGCTCCGGGGCGGAATAGCGCTCGGTCAGCGCCGTTCCGATGTCCAGCAGGGTCAGGCTCGAGATTTGGCTCAGGTCGTCACAGAGCGCTTGGCGGTTTGCCTCGCTGCGTCGTGCATCAGCAGCGTCAGATTCCAGCAGATTGTTTTTCTGCGGCAGGACGGCATAGACAAAATCCACCTCCGGCAGCGTCTGAACCTGCTGATCCAGTGCATAAACGATGGCAAGGCGTTCGTTCGGATCCGCCCGGTAGACCTCGGGCAGCAAATATCCCTCGTCGTCGACCGTCACATTCCGCGCATAATGCTGCTTGGTGCGGATCTGCACGGCGGATTCAAGCCGGAGCATCTCCTCGCGAAGCGGGAATTGGTCAGACAGGTAGTCGGAATACTTCTGAATCAAGGCCGGCAGGTCACTCAGATCGTTTACCGGCTTCTGCGCAAGGGCGCGCCCCTCGGAAAGGCTGACTGCTCCATCCGGCTTGAGCAGCGCCCAGACGAAAAACACCGCAAGAAAGCCGAAGAACAGCACCGGCGTGAGCAAGGATAACAGCTTTTTTCTCATGGCCTTAAAACCTCAAATACAGGAATGCCTGATAATTCGAATTGGCCAGGCAGACCGTGCAGATCGCGAGCATTGCCAGACCGGCCACGCCCTGCAAAACGGGGGCGGCATTCGGAAGCCGCCGCGTCACGCGGGCGCAGAGATTTTTGAGCAGCGGCGTGGCGCCGATCGCGCCGAGGAGCAGCAGCGGCCATGCATCATGCAGATCATACAGGGTGTCGCCGTCGACTGCGCCGCAGCTTCCGAACAGGCGGCCAAAGAACGCAACGGCTTCTTCCACAGAGGCGCTCCGGAAAAGCACCCAGCCGAACATCACCGCCAACAGGCAGAAGACGTGCCGCAGCGGTGCCGGGATGCGCCTTTTTTCAATTTGAAGCAGCTTCTCGGCGCAGAGCAGCACGCCAAAATAAAAGCCCCAGAGCAGGAACGTCCAGTTTGCGCCATGCCAGAAGCCGGTCAGCGTCCAGACGATGAGCAGATTGCGCACGAGCCGCCATCGCCCCTTGCGGCTGCCGCCCAAGGGGAAATAGACATAGTCGCGGAACCATTGTCCCAGCGTGATGTGCCAGCGCCGCCAGAATTCCGAAACGGAGCGGCTGAGATAGGGATAGTTAAAATTTTCCGAAAATTCGAAGCCCATCATTCCGCCGAGGCCAAGCGCCATGTCGGTATAGCCGCTGAAATCAAAGTAGATTTGCAGCGTGTAGGCCAGCAGGCCGAGCCATGTCGTTGCCGCAGCGGCATCCGTCGCTCCCCAAACGCGGTCAGCCAGCGCCCCGAGGCTGTTGGCAAGCAGGAGCTTTTTGCTCAGGCCGACCGCAAACCGGAAGCAACCCCTTGAGATGCCGGGAAGCGTAAGCGCAGGGTGATCCAGCTGCTCACGCAGGTCGCCGTAGCGCATCAGCGGCCCCTGCATCACGCGCGGAAAGAGCAGCAGATAGAGCGCGAAGCGATCGAACCGTTTTTCCGGGACGATCGTTCCCCGAAAGCAGTCAATGAGATAGCTCATAGCCTGAAACACAAAAAACGACAGTCCCAACGGGAGCGGCAATACAAGGTCTGCACCGAACAATCCGGCGAAAAAGCCGAGATATTTGAAGGCAAAAAGCAGCCCTAAATTCAGCACGCAGCCGAGCGCGAATCCGGAGCCGCCGCGCCCGCGACAGCAGCAGGCCAAGGCCGTAATTTGCAAGCGTGGCCGCCGCGATCAGCAGGACGCACTCCGGCTCTCCCCACGCGTAAAACAGCAGGCTGCCTGCCAGCGCGACCGCATTTCTCAGCTTTTTCGGACAAAGATAGACGAGCAGAAAATAAACCGGTAAGAAGTAGAATAAGAAGCAAATACTGTTAAACGCCATATATTTTTTCCTTTAATCAGTTGATTATCCGTTGGTCACAACGAGACGCATGGAGGCATATTCAAATGCAATCAATGTGGTTTGAACGGTTACTGTTGTCCCCGCATTGCCTGACGCGATAATCCACATCTGCCCATTTTGAACGTCGTTAGTAAGTGTAGAACCATTAACACTTACGACCATCGGATGAATGTTTGATCCTCCGTTCAGGCTGCCACTTTGATCCGCCCCTAAAACGCATGGAGAAATTGCAAGCACAGAATTATCTTCCGCAAAAG
Source organism: uncultured Eubacteriales bacterium (assembly GCA_900548795.1). GTDB lineage: Bacteria > Bacillota > Clostridia > Oscillospirales > Oscillospiraceae > JAZOXB01. The sequence continues at coordinate 2,336 of URLT01000028.1, read as the reverse complement.
TTACTGTAATATTTAATACAATGCCATAGCCGCCATAGTAGGGCGCATTACTTACGCTATCAACTGTACTACTGTAATAGTCTAAATCGTTAACAGGTACGAGCCAACTGTTATGCACAGTACTACAGAATGTGATGTATGTTTCTTTCTGCGCGTTTTGCCATGTTAATTGCTTTTCGCTGTATCCCACTCTTCCGCGCGCCTCTGTTCCACTTTTTTGTAGCAGCGAGCGGTTCCGACTCAAAAAAGTGTCTGGATGTGTGTATGACATGAATGTCTTTACGGTAATGCCACCTGTTACGTAGGCGTTCGACAAATCACGAATAACGATGTCATACTGTCCAACGCAGGTATATCCTGTAGGGGTGTAGAACGAAAGATATGTAGATCCTCCGTTTGAAATTGTTGCATAGGTTGTCTCTGTAGCGTTTTTGCAAAAATAACTATCAGCGGCAGACTGACCGGCGATAACGTTAGAGGCATTAACAGCCTTTCCATATTTCCCCAGATTGACTTTTATCTGCTTTCCTGTATTATTAAAAAGGAAAAAACCAATATAGCCCCCCGAAGAACCAGTAATTCTATATTCGTGCGCCCAAAAAACTCGAAATCGACCGGTAGTATTTATTGTACTATCCGAATACAAAAAGCCCTCACCATAGCTTACCTCCGGATTATTACTAATCAAAGTTGTAAAACCATTACGAGACCAATTTTTTGAAGCAGAAACATCAGTATAGGAAGATTTTTGAAAGTTTACGATGGCTCCAACAGAGGCGGCAAGAGCAGAGGAAGCAAAAGTGTAAACGCTTACGATGATAAGTACAAGAAAAAGAACTAATCGCTGTTTTTTGTTTAGCATTTCTCTAACCTCCATTTTCGTCAAATATACTTTATTTATTTTGCCAGCACTTCTCCATGAATATAAAAATCTTCTATATTCATATTATCTAAGGAAGCTCTGATTCAATCGCAAGAGCGGTCAGCGAGGGATTTTGTTCCAAATTGAGGTTTGAAAATCGCAGGAATCCTTTGTGTATTTCAAGATTTTCAAACCAATCAGTTGGGGCAAAAGACCCGCTGAGCGCCGCAGCCGATTGATTCAGAGATTCCTTAATATTATGATAGCAAAAAACACGAAATATGTCAACATGCAGAAGGCACGAACGCGGCGCCCTGCTTGGGCGCCGCGCTGCTTCTCCGTTTTCTATTGTGTCAGAGCCTTCGGCTCGGTGTCCCGCGCGAAATACGGCTCGTCGTCCTGCCCGGCCGTGTCGACCGTGACCGGAACGGTGTATTCCTCGCCGTCGGCGTAAACCGTGATCTCCACGCGCTCCCCGGCGCGAAGCTGCCTGACCGCGAGCAGATAGTCCCAGAGGGTGCAGATCTCCTGTCCGCCGATGCGGATCAGCACGTCGCCCGGGCGAAGCCCCGCCGCATAGGCGCCGCCGCGCTCGCCGATGCGCTCGATCGCCACGCCCGCCGGCAGGCTCCAATAGCTCTGCTGCGCCTCGGAAAGCGCGCAGACCTCCATGCCCAGCGTTGCCTGTCCGGTCGTCGCGCCGAAGGCGATCAGATCGTTTAGAAGGCCAAGCACATAGGACGTCGGGATCGCCCCGCTGACCGCCGTAAGCCCCTCGGCCTCGGCGCTCGCGCCGGGATAGAGCGCAACGATCTGCCCGCTCTTATTCGCCAGCGCCGCCGCCGGCTCCTCCTTGCGCAGATCCAGCCCGGTGCGCAGAAGGTGGCCGGTATTTCCCTCGCCGTCGGTCATCGGGATCGTCTCAAAGACCCGGCTCTGGGTGATGTGCCCGTCCGACGCGTCGACGGAGTAGAGCGTGTCGCCCTCGGCGACCTGCGCCCCGTCGGACAGCTCCGCGGGTCGAAGCCCCTTGGCGTTGATCTTCAGGATCGCAAAATCCGTCGCCGCGTCGCGGCCGACGAGATCCGCGTCGTAGTGCTGGCCGTCGGCAAGCGTCACGCCGAGCGTCGCGGCGTGCTCAAGCACCCGCCCGGCAACGAGCAGATAGCCGTCCTCGGTCAGGATCAGCCCCGTTGCCGACTCCCGGTCGCTCGAGACGGCGGCAAGCGACGCGCTCAGCTTCTCCGAGACCTCCTCGCGGTCAAGCTCCGCGCCGGTCTGCCGGTATTGGAGGATCGCGCTCTCGTCATAGTCCGCGCCGAACCACGATTCCGTGGATTCGGACGGCACCGTTGCGGGCGTCGGCTCCTCCTTCTGCCAATACAGGCGCACGAGCGCCAGAAAGGACACCAGATTCAGCCCGAAAAACAGCGCCAGCAGGAGCACGATCAGACCCGCGTGAGAGCGCGGCGGC
>URLT01000027.1 GCA_900548795.1 uncultured Eubacteriales bacterium | reverse complement strand
CCCGGGCGACAAAGTACGGGTATCAATATTATAAGTATGTAGTTGATCCAAAGCGGAACGAGGCCGCTTTCTTAAAACCTCGTAAATGAGTAGCATTTTAAGACGAAAGGAGCGACCAGCATGAGCCGGAAACCGACCACACATCCACGCGCAGACAGAAAGCCGGTATGCACCCGGAAAGACTGCATCTGCCATGACTGGCGTTGCGAGAATTGCTGCGCCAAGTATCGCCATATCTCCGATTGCAAGGGCGCCGAGCCGGAAAGGGACGGGGAATGCAGGACGTGAGCAGAAAGCATAGCAAAAAGAGCAGTACGCCGCCCCCACCTGGCTTCCCGGCACAGCTGCGGAAACTGCGGGAGCGCTATGGGATGTCGCCGGAGGCACTTGGGGAGTGCTGCGGCCTCTCGCGGAATATCATCCGCAGATATGAGCGGGGAGAACGCTGCCCGTCCGTTGATTCCGTGGTGAAAATAGCCGATTTCTTCGATATCTCGACAGACAGCCTGATCGGAAGACGAAGAAATTGACGGCAATCCCCCAGTTGGGGGAAAATAAGAGAAAAAACATGACAAAATATAAGCCACAGGGGCGGAGCATACCCGTCTCTGCTTTGGCATAAACAAAAACCGGCGCAAAGGAGGCGGGGAGATGGGGAAGCCGAGAAAGATCAAGAGCGTAAAGGCGATGGAGCGGGCAATAGAAGCTTATTTTGCGAGCTGCGAGGGCACGCCGCGCCTCGACAAAAACGGCCAGCCCATCTACGACAAGCACGGCCAGCCGGTCGTTGTCGGAGCGAAGCCGCCGACTGTCACCGGGCTTGCGCTGGCGCTTGGTCTGTCCGGGCGTAAAGTCCTGCTGGACTATCAGGGGCGCGAGGAATATCGTGACGCGATAACGCGCGCGAAGGCACGCTGCGAAGCCTATGCCGAGGAACGACTTTACGACAAAGACGGCTCGCCTGGTGCAAAGTTCAGCCTTGGATGCAATTTTGGCTGGGCATCGGAGGACGAACGGCGCGGAGACCCGGCGGCGTTTGCGGCGCTGATCTCCGCGATCACGGGCGGCGGGAACGATGCACCTTAAAAAACTTTCACAAAAGCAGAGGGAGATATTCGACTTCTGCAAGACGGACGAGACGACGCTGATCTGCGACGGTTCCGTCCGATCCGGTAAAACAACGATCATGACGCTGGCCTTTCTGGCGTGGGCCATGCAGAACTACGACCGCACGAATTTCGCAATCTGCGGAAAGACCGTGCAGTCGGCAGAACGGAACATCCTCCGCCCGCTGATGGAGGTCGAAGGACTTGGAGTGGCGCTGGCGCTGTCCTACAAGGTTTCTACGCGCGTCCTGACAGTCCGCTGCGGCGCGCGGGTCAACTGGTTTTATCTCTTCGGCGGCAAAGACGAAAGCTCGTATATGCTCATCCAGGGCATTACGCTCGCGGGCGTTTTATTCGACGAGGTTGCACTGATGCCGCAGTCATTTGTGGAGCAGGCAACAGCCCGCGCGATTTCATTCGAGAACCCGAAATATTTTCTGAACTGCAACCCGGAAAGCCCAGCGAACTGGGTGTACAAAAAATACATCGAGCAGCCGCCCGCAGGCACGCGGCACCTCCACTTCCTGCTGGAAGATAACCCGATCCTGACACCGCAGATGATCGAGCGGACAAAGGCGATGTATTCCGGTGTTTTTTACGACCGGTATATTCTCGGCCTCTGGAGAATCGCCGAGGGTCTGGTTTACCCGATGTTCGACCGTGAACGCAATGTCACGAGCGAGCGGGACGGGCCGGGGCGGTACTGGATCTCATCGGACTACGGCACACAGAACCCTACCGTCTTTGCATTGTGGCGGGAATATGGCGGCAGGGCCGTCATGGAGAGAGAATATTACCACAGCGGGCGCGAGAGCGGGCGGCAGAAGACTGACGAAGAATATTATCAGGATTTAGAGGCATTCGCTGACGGATACCGCATTGAGCGTGTCGTGCTCGACCCATCGGCAGCGTCCTTTGCCGAGTGCATCCGGCGGCACGGAAAGTTTTCTGTATGGAAAGCAAACAACGCCGTGCTGGACGGCATTCGCTTCACGGGGGCCTGCATCAAAAGCGGCATAATCAAATTCCATGAGAGCTGCAAAAATGCGTTTCGAGAATTTGGCCTTTATAGCTGGGACAAGGACGAAGGAGAAGACTGCGTGATAAAAGAAAACGACCATTGCATGGACGCGATTCGCTATTTCTGTATGACCGTTTTGAGGAGAGAAATCAAGAAATGAGCCTTTTGACAAACATTCGAGGGTGGTTCCGGAATATGCTTTTCCCGCAGGCGGTGGCCGAGCGGGAATTCGGCGTATCTCCGGCAGTCAGCCCGAAGATGGAGCAGAATATAAGCATCTGGTACGCGATGTTTATTGGAAATCCACCCTGGCAGACGTGCGATGTCATTGCTGTCGGGATTCCGGCAGCGATCTGCCGGGAGATTGCACGACCGACGCTGGCCGAGCTGACGGCCAACATCACCGGCAGCGCCCGGGCGGATTATCTGAAAGAGTGCTTTGAGCGGGCGGAAGAAAATTTCCACAGCGCCTTAGAGCTGGGACTTGCGCTCGGCGGCGTGGCATTTAAGCCATATATCTACGGTGAGCAGCTGCTGGTCGACGTGACCGGCGCGGCAGCATTCCAGCCGACGAAATTTGATCCTGCCGGGCGCTGCATCGGAGGCGTCTTCCGGGACAAGCCCGCGAAAGTGGGCGGGAAGTATTATATCCGCCTCGAATCGCACGAGCTGGACGGCACGACCTATACGATCCGCAATAAAGCATATTACAGCGACGCCTCCGGCACGGTCGGCGCGGAAGCACCCCTGAATGCCGTCCCGGAATGGGCGGACATTCAGCCGGAAATCACGATCCAGAATATGAGCGGGCCGCTCTTCGCGTACTTCCGCCCGCCTGCGTCCAACACTGCGGACGCAAACAGCCCATGCGGAATGTCCGTATACGGAGACGCAGCGACTGTGCAGCTGATCAAGCAGGCCGATGAGCAGTGGGAGCGCCTGCGCTGGGAATATCGCTCCAGCGAGCGCAAAGTCCTGATGGATGGCACGAGCTCGACTGCGGATATGTTCAACAAGCGTATGTTTGAACTGGGACCGTTCTCCCCTAGCGGCGAATTCTTTCAGTACATCGAGCCGCAGATCCGCGACGAAGCAATCTACCGAGGTTTCCAGAATACGCTTCGCCGTATCGAGTTCAACGTCGGATTGGCTTATGGAGATATTTCCGACCCGCAGACCATCGAGAAGACGGCGACGGAGATCCGCAACAGCAAGCAGCGCAAATATGTGCTGATCGACAGCATCCAGACGGCGCTTGAGCACACGTTTGACAGCCTGCTCTATGCGCTCGATACATACGCAACACTCTATAACCTCGCGCCTGCCGGGACGTACAACGCAGATTACAGTTGGGGCGATTCCGTCCTTGACGACGCTGAGAAGAAGGAACAAGAGCGGGCAAACGACCGGCTTGACCTCGCTGATGGAATTCTGAACCACTGGGAATACCGCGCAAAGTGGTACGGCGAGGACGAAGCGACAGCAAAGGCAATGCTTCCGCGGGCGCAGGACATGGTAACTGAACAGCAACAGGAGGTAGAGTGATGGGCGGTAGAGGCGGAACTGGCGCGGGGGGAGAAAGAGCCGGTGGAGCCGGCGGGACTGCAAACTCCAGCGCAATTATCCCTACGGAGCAAAGAATTAGGGTGCCGTATTCGGAATACAAGGATGTATACGAGAAAGAATCGCACAAGGTATATTATTCTTATGATTCCCAAAATAAAACAATCGAAATAGCTATAAACCCACGAATATATGAGATAGCCAAAATCATGCCGGATAGCTTTTACCAGCAGCTGTTGGATGGGTACAAAACGGGCATAAAGGCAGACAGCAAAGAGGGAAAGAAACAAAAAGCGTTCTATGCGCGAGTTGTGTATGATCGTTACAGGAAGATTGCAAGCAAGGGCGGGGCGATGAAAAAGGACGCCCCAGAGTGGCAGAAAAAAGCATTTAATATAGCTGTCCACGGGAAGAAATGATTAATTTTGAGAATCTCGATAAATTTGCATTTCCCGGTGTCGGGAAGTACGGAATTCCTCAGATAGAGCCAATTAAGATATATCCGCACGGCGAATTTATCCCGGTGAATTATCACTATGCGGAGAAAGAACCTGCAAGAAAGATCGTGCATTTCTTCGTGGACGATTATCAGTTTATCCGCCACTGGAACACACCGGACAAGTACATTCCGAAGCTGTTGCAGTTTGCAGCGGTATGTGCGCCTGATTTTTCCACATACACAGATATGCCGCTTGCAATGCAGATATACAATCACTATCGTAAACACTGGCTTGCGGCATACTGGCAGCTCCACGGAATGACGGTTTATCCGACAATCTCATGGAGCGATGAGAATAGTTATGACTGGTGCTTTGACGGTGAACCTGCCGGCGGTGTTGTGGCGGTTTCCTCGGTGGGAACGCAGGCAAACGCTGAAAGCAAGCGCCTGTTCCTGCGCGGCTACGAAGAAATGATGAAACGGCTATCCCCGGAATGGGTGATATTCTACGGAAAAGTGCCGGAAGAATGCGACTGGAATTTGATACGGGTAAAGCCGCACTATGATGATATTGTGAAACGGAGAAGGGCGGTGAGCGGATGAAGTACCCTTTTTAGCCCAGAACTATTAGACGCCATCCCGGAAGAGCTTGCAGAGCTGTTCCGGACGCTGGAAGATACGCTGCTGGATGAGGTTTGTTCACGGCTTAAAATTGCGGATCAGCTGAACGAGGTCACGGTACAGGATATCCGGGCGCTGCGGTCGCACGGCATTGATCTCAAGAAGATCAGAAAGGCGATCCAGAAGACGGCGGACGTCAGCGAAGAGAAACTGAACAAACTGCTGGACGACGTTGTGGAGCGAAACCAGCGATATTACAACGACCTCATTACGCTGGCCGACGTGACAAAGCCTGACCGGCTGGTAGACGCCTCCGATATCGACGCGATCCGCAGGCAGACGCTCGGAGAATTCCGAAATCTGACGCAATCTTTGGGGTTTTTAGTGGACAATGGCCAGAGAATGCTTCCGCCTGCGCAAGCATATCAGTGGGCCTTAAATTCGTCAACGCTGCAAATTCAGAGCGGGGCGATCAGCTATAATCAGGCGATTGCCAAAGCCGTCAAGCAGCTGGCAGAGAGCGGAATCAAAGTCGTAGACTATGAGAGCGGTCACACAGATCAAATCGACGTGGCTGCCCGCCGGGCCGTTATGACGGGCGTGGCGCAAATCTGCGACAAGTATTCCGACCAGTCGGCGGAATATCTGGATACCCGGTATTTTGAGATCACAGCCCACTCCGGCGCACGAGACAAGCCCGGCCCGTCCCCGTGGTCGAGCCACAAGGATTGGCAAGGGAAAATTTATTATAAAAGCGAAAACGGAGAGACTGACCCGCTTGGGCAGTACAAGGATCTCGTGGAGACGACCGGCTACGGCTATGTAGACGGCCTGACCGGAGCAAATTGCCGCCACTACAAACACGCATTTCTCCCCGGCATTATGGAGCCTACCTATTCCGAAGAGCAGCTGGAGCACATCGACGACGGCCTCGGCTGTGAGTTCGACGGGAAGAAATATACTGCATATGAAGCAACCCAGATGCAGCGCAGGCTTGAGCGGGAAATTAGAAAGCAAAAAAAGCTGAAAAAAGCATATAAAGCATCCGGGCAAAAGGACAAGGAGACTGCCGCCGCAGCCAAACTGCGCCGCCTGAACACGAAATACCATGATTTCAGCAAGGCCGCCGGGCTGCCGGAACAGCCGGAGAGAATGAAGGTGTTATATGATTGACGAAAAACTGAAAGCCGCCATTGAGCGGGCGCTTGCCGCCGGGTTCCGCGTTCAGCTGAAGCGCATGAAGGACGGAACAGTCAAGGCGCAGATCATCAAGGTGGAAGAGCTGAAAAAGTAATACAGATACCGCAGCACAATCGAGTGCGCGGAATGGCACGATGAGCCAACTACTGAGATTTTCTTAGTGGTTGGCTCTTTTTGTTTCGGTAAAAACCGCATGAGCGGGATTTATACAAAAAATTGGCTATCTGCAAGCCTAAAAGTGCAGGCGGGAGGTCATGGCGACGACCTAAAAAGCCTATCCCGTAAGGAGAAACCATGAAAAAAGAAGAATTGCTGAGCATTGGCCTGACAGAAGAGCAGGCGGACAAGGTTTTTGCCATGAACGGCAAGGACATTGAGAAGCACAAAAAGGCCGCAGAGGACGCAAAGGCGGACAAAGAGGCCGTGGAAAAGCAACTGGCCGACCGCAACAAGGACATCGAAGACCTGCGGAAGTCCAGCGGGGACACTGAGAGCGTCCGCAAGCAGCTCGAAGACCTTCAGGGCCGGTACACCAAGGAAACCGAAGATTACAAGGCGCAGCTGGCAAGCCGGGACTACGCCGACGCCATGAACCGCGCGATTACGGCCAAGGGCGTCAAGTTCTCTTCCAAAGCCGCCGAGAAAGCTTACCTTGCAGACCTCAAGGAGAAACACCTTGAACTGAAAGACGGCGAGCTGACCGGCTTCGACGAGTGGCACAAGGCTCAGCTCGAAGCAGATCCGACTGCGTTTCAGGCAGATAAGCCCACGCCCACATTCGTCAAGCCCGTCGGCCAGGGCGGCGCACCGGCGGCAAAAAGCAAGGGCGCAATGTACGCGCAGCAGTTCAACGCGCAGTTTGCGCAGACACCAAACAAGGAGTGATTTGAAAAATGTCTATCGTTGTAAACACAAAAGCAGAAGTCAGGCCGAATTTCCTCGAAAGCGAAGTCGGCCTCGTCCTGAAAACCCGTGAAATCCCCGCGTCGATGGGCGTGCAGGACGGCAAGTACAAGATCGTAAAGGCCGGTACGCCGTTCCCGTCCGACAACTCGAACGCCGTCGGCATCGTGTTTGAGGATATCGATGTGACGGACGGCAATATGCCCGGCTCCGTGATGGTCGCGGGCCGTGTGCTGGCAGACCGCCTGTCGCTGGCCTCCGCAGCAAAGACCGCGCTGTCCGGCAAGGGCTTCACATTTGTTGACGCGCCGGAGATCACGCGCGGCTATACCGTGACCTACGACAAAAACGACGGCAGCGGCACGCCGCCCGTCGACGAGAACGTCTACACAGAGGGCTCCTATGCCGACGTCTCGACCGAATATCCGCTGACCAAGAGCGGCAACACCCAGACCGGCTGGAGCACGTCTAAGGGCGGCGAAGCTGTTTCCAAGGTCGAAATGACCGGCAATGTGACCCTGTACCCCGTGTGGACTACACCCTAAAGAAGGAGGAAAAACACCATGCCTGACATTCTTGAACTGATTTCCGACGCTGACCGTCTGGATTTCTCGCAGAACATTTCCGTCGCACGCCCGGCGTACCTCGGCGACCGGCTGTTCCCGGACCAGAAGACCGAAAGCCTCAAGGCCGAGTACCTGCGCCTCGCAAACGGCGCACAGATCCCCACGATGGCGACCGTCCACGCCTTTGACACCGAGGCCGAGATCGCCACGCGCCCCGCGCTCGAAAAGACAGAGGTTGAGAAGCTGTTTATCAAGCGCAAGATCAACCAGTCCGAGCGGGTGCAGCTGCTCAACGAAAACGGCGTATACGCTGACAACGCCATTGTGAGCTACGTCTTCGACGATATGCGCCTGATGGCCGATGCGGTCAAGGTCAGAACCGAGGTCGCGAAAATGGAAGTTATCGCGACCGGCAAGATGACCATCAAGGAAAACAATCTCAACATGACCGTCGATTACGGCGTTCCGTCCGCAAACACCGGCTTCAAGATCGACTTCGGCGCAGACGCTGATATCATCGGCCAGCTTCAGGCCATCGCAGATCAGGCGGCGGCATCCGGCCACGCGCTGAGCGAAATGGTAGTAGGTACGAAGATCCTGCGTAAGCTCGCGTCCAACAAGGGCATTCAGACCCTCGTGTACGGCACGGTCGGCGCTGGTACATATGTCACCACCGAGAAACTGCGCAGCCTCTTTACCGAGCTGTTCGGCTTCGGCCAGATCACGACCAACGACCAGCGCTATAAGGCGCAGTCCGCAAACGGCGCGGAAAAGACGTATCGCTTCTTCCCAGAGGACAAGGTTGCATTCCTGTCCAATGGTACGGCCAATTCCTTCGGCGTTGGCCTGTGGGGCGTGACGCCGGAAGAAAAGGGCTATGGCCCGTACACCGACAAGAGTGCACAGCAGTATATCACGATCACCCAGTGGGAAACGCCTGACCCGAAGACCACCTGGACAAAGGCAAGCGGCCTGTTTATCCCGGTCGTGCCCGATCCTTACGGCCTGTTCATCGGCGCGGACGTCAGCAAGTAAAATCGAGCCTCCGCGCCTGCATGACGGGCGCGGAGGCTGACCGGAAGGAGGGCGCAGCATGATCTACGCTGATTATGAGTATTACGCGACTGTGTACCGCGGGACGGCGCTGGATGAAGAGCAATTTTGCGGCCTCGCCCGCAAGGCATCGGCTTACGTCGACCACATCACCATGAGCCGCGCGCGCTCCGCCGCCGGGGACAAGCTCGAAGCCGTCCAGAACTGCGTCTGTGCGCTGGCCGAGCTGGAGCAGGACGCTGGGAAGCTGGACAGTCTCGTCTACACGACCGACAGGCCCGTATCAAGCGAGACGGTCGGCGGCTGGTCGCGAAGCTTTGGTTCACGAAATCTGTCCCAGGCAGATATACAGCGGACAGAGACGCGCCGCCGTGAGATCGTGCTGGCGTACCTCGGGCCGACCGGATTACTCAAAGCGAGGGGGTATGGGCCGTGTCCATGTTCCCCCACACCGTAACCATCTACAACGTCTCGCAGGAGACAGACCCGGCGACATTCAAGGACGTGGAGAAAACCTACATCACCGTCCTGCGCGGCGTTCTGCTGGAAGCCTCCAAGGCGGCCAATGTCCGCCAGAGCGGGCTTGAGGGCGCGGATGCGGTGAATCTGTACATTCCGTTCTCTACGGTTGCTGTAGACGGCGTGACGGGCGCAGAAAAGCGCTACGTCGGCCCGCAAGAATTCTGGCGTGCAACTGATAAAAGCGGAATCTGGACGCTCTCCACGGACGGCAACGGCGGAACGACATTCTTTATCAAGGGTGAAGTCGTGGAGCCGGACAAGACCGAGCAGGCGCTTGAAATGCTCTATGACGACGTTTACAAGGTCACAAAGGTCGATATGAAGGACTTTGGAAGCCAGGACATGAGACACTTCGAAGTCGGAGGGGCCTAATATGCTGAAATTCAGCGTAAAGGCAGACGGCTTTGATGAATTGCATGAGGCAATCGCGCAGGCGTGTACCAAAGCGGAGCATATTGTCGCACTTCAGGCAAGAAAGGACACAGCCCCGTATGTGCCATTCCTGACTGGTTCTCTCGACCAGAGAACGCAGGTGGTTGGTAATGCGATCATCTATCCGGGGCCGTATGCACGGTTTCTGTATTACGGGAAAGTCATGGTAGATCCGGAGACCGGCAGCACTTACGCGCCGAAAGGCGGGACAAAGGTACTGACCGACAAAAATCTTGTGTTCAACACGTCAGGACACAATCAGGCGCAATCACATTGGTTTGAGGCTTCAAAGGCCGAAAACCTCGACAAATGGATCCGTGTAGCGGATAAGGCGGTGAAGAATGGACTCTGAAAAGCAAAAAAGGCTGGTATCTGCGGAGGAAGAACAGGATATCTCCCGAAAGATGATGATCTGGGCAAATTCCTTCTCGGACGACGACATACCTGCCGCAACGATTAATTATGAATTCCTCGCCGCCGACTCGGCGAGTATGGCCCTGTCCACCATTCAGGGCGCGTACATCACACGAAAATTCATCCTCGGAGGGCACGAGGCGGAATATCAATTCAAGATCATCGCCCGCATCAAGCCCGGAAACAGCAATGACAAGCGCCTGAAATGCGACGCCATGCTCAACCGCTTCGGGGATTGGGCCATGCAGAACCCGCCGGATTTGGGCGACGGGATGCGCGTCCGGCGCATGGAAGCTGTCAGCCGCTCGGCCCTGTTCGCCCGGTATGAGGACGGCACAGAGGATCATCAAATTCTAATGAAACTGACATATGAGGTGATTTAACTATGGCAAATAAATACACAATTGCGGCGAAAACCGGCGAGAGCGCAGTCCGTGAAATGCTGATTACCGCCCTGGACACCAGCGACAGCACCACGGCAAAGTGGTCGGCAATGGGCGTCAAGGTAACGGAAAGCTCCATCAACTACGATTGGGGGCAGGAAACGAAGAAGGACATTCTGGGGCACGTGTACACGAACGCACAGACACCAGAAATGACACAAAGCTTTTCCGGCAGTGAGATTGTAGGCGGTGACGACGTGATGAACCATCTGCTCAATCTTGCAGTCGTGGAGAAGGACCATGCCGCTCTGGTAAATCAGAAATGCCTGATCATCCACACATACCTGCAGGACTCCGCAGGGAAGTCGTTTGCAGAGCAGTATGACGCCTGCGCGGTGCTCGTCACGACAGACGGAGGCGAGGGCGGCGGCGTTCTTGCTTCGGACATTGAAGTGACATACGGCGGAAACAGGACAACAGGAACCGCAGCGCGCGGTTCGGATGGAACCATCACGTTCACGCCGGATTCGGATTAAGGAGGCTGCATAAATGCCTGAAATCAAATTTGAAACCGGTATCGTATCGTTCAAGCTGAACGACGCGGCGGAAGTCTCCTTCAACCCGACCGACAGCGCATTTGTTGAACAGATATTCAACACGTTTGACGAACTGGACGGGAAGCAGGAGGCGTATAAGGCCGAGATTGACCGCTGCGCGGACAAGAAGGAGATTTTCGCCATTGCCCGCCGCCGCGACGCGGAAATGCGGGACATGATCGACGGCCTGTTTGCCAAGCCTGTCTGCGCAGACCTGTTCGGCACTATGAACGTCTACGCGCTGGCCGACGGCCTGCCAGTATGGTGCAACCTCATGCTGGCCGTGATCGATCAGATCGACACGAGCTTCGCGGCAGAGCAGAAGAAGACCAACCCGAGGATTGCGAAATATACAGATAGATGGAAAACGCGCAGGCCCCCTGTTCGCGAAATATATTGATAGATGGGGAAAGTGATCTATTCCCTGCCGACCTCTGTTGAGGTCGACGGAACAGAATACGCGATCCAATCTGATTACCGCGCAATCCTCGATATCCTCGTAGCCCTGACAGACAGGGAACTGGACGAGCGGGATAAGGCGGAAGCGGCGCTGACCATCTTCTATCCCGACTTCGAAGAAATGCCCGTCAGCGACTATCAGGAAGCCCTGAACCAGTGCTTCCGCTTCATCGACCACGGGCAGGAGAATCGAGAGAAGAGAAAGCAGCCAGAGATCATGTCATGGGCGCAGGACTTTGATCTCTATATTGCGCCTATCAACCGAATCGCGGGCTGCGAGGTCAGGGCGCTGGAATACCTGCATTGGTATTCGTTTCTAGCGTACTATCAAGAAATCGGAGATTGCCTGTATGCACAGGTGGTTTCTATCCGCGATAAAAAGGCCAGAGGGAAGAGCCTCGACAAACAGGAGAGGGATTTCTACCGGCGCAACCGGGATATCGTCGATCTGAAGACAACATATTCGGAGGCCGAAGCCGACCTGCTTGCCGTATGGGGCGTCGGGACAAAAAACAGCCGCCCCGGTTAAGGGGCGGCAGCGGGAAAAACTTATTTTTTATACTCGAAAATGATTTCGCTACCCCAGAAGCTTGGAGAGAATCGAATCTCGATCTCACTCCAATCCTGCGGCGCTTCATATCCGACAACGCCCTTCATCTTCTTTCCGGCGGCAATTGTGCCGTCAAGCTGCGGCTCGTCGGAACTCATCATCGCGGTGAGGCTGAGGCTGGTTGTATAGCCATCAATGTAGCTTTCGAATGAAAGCATGGTGCTGGACGCAATATCGCGGGATGAATTGTTTTCGATCTCGAATTCGCACAGAACAAAGACCTTTCCATCATCCGGCGAGACGTAATTTTGGCCGGAATTCTCGGTAACACTGAGCAACGTGACCGCCACGCCGTCTAGAACGACCTGATCCCCAACGCCAAATGTTTCAGGCCCGGAATCGGATTGCTGCGGCGGCTGCTGCGAAGAAGAAACTGAGGTTCCGACCTTTTCCGGCTTGGAGGACGATCCGCAGGAAGCAAAGGCCGCGCCAATAAAGACGAAAAGACAGAGGAATACGATTAAAGCCGTCAGGCAGCCGCTGGGGCGTTTCGCCTGCTTTTTGGTTTTTAGCCCGCCAACAACGTCAACGCGGTTCGAGGCGTTAATCTTGATGGTAAAAAACGCATTCTGTTGCCCTTCGGCAATGGTAAAGGATATGGTTTTATCCAGACGGCGATACCGGTAAAAAGAAAGTTCGTGCTGGCCCGGAGCGGCCACGGCTCGAAGTTCTTCACCGTTTTTCAGCGTGCCGACATCACAGCCATCCAATGCAACGCCGACGATCAGGCCAGAACCGTAAAAAGAATTGTCCCGGCTGATTTGGATAATGCAATCACTCATATTTCTTCCCTCCTTACTTGGAAGATAACACAAATAATGACAAAAATCAACCGAAAAGGTGGTGAAAAATATGGAAGACGGGAAAATTGTGATCGCCGTCGACGCGGACGCGAAAAAGGCACAGAAGGAGCTTGATACACTGTCCGCGAAAATTGACAAGATGGAAGCCAAGCTGAACGAGGATACCGGCACGCAGAGCGGGCTTAAAAAGGAGCTGGACGCTGCGCTTCAGTCCGCAAAGCAGACGGAAGACGCGCTGAAATCGCTCCGCTCGGAGGCTGACCGCCTAAAGGGCATCACGTCCGGAAGCGCTTCGGCTAATCCAGCGGAGTACATAGACGCTTATTCTCGACAGGCGGAGGTTGCTGCGCAGATCAAAGATCAGGAACAGCTGCTGGTGCAGCAAAACAAAACGGCGGAAAAGCTTGGGAGTCAATATGCAAAGATCACCGACAAGGTGATAAACCAGACTGCTGCGCTTGACGCTGCAAAGGCTAAAGCCGGAGAGCTGGTGCAGCAGATCACAAATGCCAGCGGAGCTTCGGCCCGCATGGCCGAAGCGTCGGCGCGCGTCGAAAAAAGCATGAATAAATTCGGGAGAAGATTAAGCGGGGTGCTGAGGAGCGCGCTGGTCTTTACTGTCCTGTCCCGCGGCCTTTCCCAGCTTCGCAGCTGGCTCGGGGAGACGATCATGCAGAATGAGGCGGCCCGTGCATCTATCGCGCAGCTAAAAGCAGCTCTTCTGACGCTTGCGCAGCCGATCCTCGAAGTCGTGATCCCGGTTTTTGTGAAGCTGGTCAACATTCTGGCACAAGTCGTGACGGCAATCGCAAAGTTTTTCGGTATGCTGTCCGGGAAAAGCTGGAGCTCGCAGGTATCTGCCGCGAAGGGACTGAACGCCGAGAAAGAGGCGTTGGAGGGCGTAGGCTCTGCCGCAGAGGACGCGAGCAAGAGCATGGCAAGCTTTGACGAGATCAATCAGATCACCAGCAATCAGGCCTCCGGAGGCGGCGGGACGAGCGGAGCAGGCGCTTCGAGCGGGATCACGCCGGATTTCTCCAATCTGGATCTTGCCGAAGACAAACTGAACGACATTCTTGGCATTGTCGGGGCAATCGCTGCAGGGCTCCTTGCGTGGAAGATCGCCAGTATGTTTACCGACGACCTCGGCAAGATCGGCGGCATCGCGCTCGCTGCGGCTGGCGCGTTCGCGCTCGTCTATTTCTGGCTGGACGCATGGAACAACGGAATCGACATGACAAACTTCCTCGGTATGCTCGGCGGTCTTGCGGCGCTTGCGGGTGGACTCGCCCTTGCGTTTGGGCCGACCGCTGCGGCAATCGCTCTCGTGGTAGGCGGCCTTGCGATGTTAGTCGTCGGGATCAAAGATGTGATCGAAAACGGCTTTACGCTGGAAAACACACTGACCATCATCGCTGGACTGCTTGCCGCCGGCATCGGGATCAGCATCCTGACGGGCAGCTGGATTCCGCTGCTGATCGCCGCAATTGCATCGATCCTTGTTGCACTTGTCTCCTTTACAGGGCACGGCGAGGAGCTGATCAACGGACTGAAAGATGTTGTGTCCGGATTCGGAAAGTTTTTCAAGGGCATCTTTACCGGCGACATGAAACTTGCGTTAGAGGGTGCAAAGCAGATATGGAGCGGGCTGAAGCAGACGTGGAACGCCGTCGTAAATTCCATCAGGGACGCATGGAGCGCGTTTGTCGATTGGTTAAAGCAAAAAAATCCGGCACTCGCCGCAATATTTGAGACAATTGGGAAAAAGTTTTTCGATCAGTACGAGGCGTGGAAAAAAATTCTGAAAGGCCTGATCACCTTCCTGACCGGCGTGTTCACCGGAGATTGGAAGAAAGCGTGGAACGGCGTTCTTGATATCCTGAAGGGTATCTGGAATCTTGTTATTGGAACAATTGAGGGCGGAATCAATTTTATCATCGACGGCATCAACCTACTGCTTTCGGCGCTGAATAAAATTCATTTCGAGATTCCGGATGGTGTACCGCTGGTTGGCGGGAAAACCATTGGAATCAACATTCCGCCAGTGTCGCGCGTCCAGCTCCCTCGTCTCGCCTCCGGCGCGGTCATCCCGCCGAACCGGGAATTCATGGCCGTCCTCGGCGACCAGAAGAGCGGGACGAACATCGAGACGCCGCTTTCCACGATGGTGCAGGCATTCAAGCAGGCCATGAACGAGACCGGCGTAGCGGGAAGCAGACAAATGACGGTTATCTTCCAGCTTGACCGGCGTGAGCTTGGCCGCACGATCTATCAGCTGAACAACGAAGAGACGCAGCGCGTCGGCGTGAAGCTTGCGGGGGTGAAGACATGAGAAGCGCACTGAGCCTTGACGGCAAGGCGTATTTCAATCTTCACGTCGTGAGCTGCAAGCGGTCGTTCTCCGTCCTAGACGGCGACAACGCCGGGCGCGTTATGACCGGCGCGATGACCCGTGATATTATCGGCACGTATTACAACTACAGCCTTGAAATTGATCCTGTATCGTCAGACCCGGAGGAATACGATGATTTTTATGAGAGCATTTCTGCCCCGGTCGACAGCCACGTGCTGACCGTCCCATATGCGCAGGGGACTATGACCTTTGACGCCTATGTAGCAAACGGCGACGATGAGCTCACCGGGAGCTACGACGGGCGCAATGATTGGGGCAATCTGACGATCAATTTTGTCGCCATGAAACCCAAGAGGACGCCGGTATGAGTGTACGCGTGATCTATGAGGACGTAGCGGTAGGCGCAGCAGCGGCGGCAAGCGTTGCAAGCACCGCTGCGAAGCCCTTCTCCGACCTTCCGGAACTGCCGTATGGCACAGAGTCGGTGATCGTCGCAACAAACGAGCTGAACCAGTGGGTGCTGGACGGCTCCCGCCCGAACCTCACGACCGAGCGGGCGGCCTTCTGGTCTGCCGAGCCGAGCAAAGCAGACTGCACCTTCGACGCAAACCCGACGCTGACCATCACGCTGGACGGCACGTTCGCAAGCTCCGGCATCTTCCTATACTTCGACGGCGGTATCGGCGATTATTGCAGCGCCCTGACCATGACGTGGTACAACGGCGAGACAACCGTCGCGTCGCAGGACTTCACGCCGGACGGCCAGAAGTATTTCTGCGCAAAGCCTGTCTCCGGATACAACAAACTCGTGATCGAGCTGAAAAAGACGAGCCTGCCGTACCGGTACGCGAAACTCAGACAGATCTTCTTCGGCATCGTCCGGGAATTCGAGCGGGAGGACCTGCGCAGCGTCACCGTCACCGAGGGCGTTAGCGTGATTTCCGACGACGTAGAAATTAACACGCTGGATTTCACGCTCGACAATTCGGACGATATCGATTTCATCTTCCAAGAGAAGCAGCCCGTCAGCGCATACGACGGCGCAAAGCTGATCGGCGTGTTTTACATCAAGAGCTCGTCCCGGTCGAGCGAACGGCTCTATGATGTATCCTGCCAGGATGCGCTCGGCATTCTGGACGACGAGCCATTCGCGGCGGCGGTCTACAGCAGTAAAAACGCGAAGGAGCTGATAGCCTCGATTCTCGGCGCGCACTTCACGCTGGACTTCGACACTGCGCTGAAAGACGAGACCGTAACCGGCTATATCCCGGACTGCACGAAACGAGAAGCGCTGCAACAGATCGTTTTTGCGCTTCGCGCGACCATTGACACAAGCGCGTCGCGCGGCGTGCGCGTCCGGAGGCTCACAGCGGCCTCTCCTGCCACGATCCCACTTGACCGGACATACACGGGCGGCAGCGTTGAAACGGCGGCAGCGGTCACGGAGATCCGCGTGACGGCACACAACTATTCGACGTCCGGAAGCGGAGAGAGCGTGGAGGTCGGCGGTACGACCTACTATCACACGACGTCGGTCACGTCCAAGACCAATCCGAACGCCACCACGCAGACCAAGCCGAACGTCATCGAGGTGCGCGACGCTACGCTGGTCAACAGCGACAACGTTGCCGCCGTCGCGCAGCACGTCTTTGACTACTATATGCGCCGTCAGACGCACAGTGTCAAAATTATCGTGGACAAGGAAGCCCCGGGCGATTACGTGCAGACCACAACGCCGTGGGGCACGAAGATCACCGGAACGATCACCAGTATGGACATTCGCCTCAGCGGAATCGCGGCGGCAGAATGCAAGATTATCGGCACATAGAACGGAGGTGCGGCATTTGGTACAGGGAGATTCGTATAACCTTAGTGTTACCATCAAGAATAAAGGGCAGCCTCTGGACGTTGCAAGCGTTGAAAAGGTGGAAATTTCTCTGCTTTATCTGCAAAAGAGCTATCCGGGAGAGATCGGATACGAGGACGGAAAGTTTCTGTTTCCCCTCACCCAGCAGGAGACCTTTCGGCTCCCGAAGCTCTGCCAGATGCAGGTGCGCGTGAAATTCAAGAGCGGTGACGTGATTGGCTCGGAGATCAAGCAGATCGACGTTGCGCACGCGCTATCAAAGGCGGTGTTGTGATGGGCGGCATTGAATTTGAACTCAAGAACCGCGAGCCTGTAGACGTTTCGTTTAACGTTTCCGTGCGTGCCGGCGGCGGAGGCGGGGGCGGGGGGATATCATCCACGCAGATCGACGAGATCCGCGTGCTCACGAAATCCGAATATGATGCGCTGCCTGAAAAGGACGCGCGGACACTGTATCTGTTGGAGGGATAACATGCTGGCAGTTGGACTCAAACGCATTCTGGAGCTGTTCATCGGCTCCATGGGCATCAAGTCCGCCCATCTGGGCGGGGAAACCATCTATGAAAGGCCGGGCGGCTTTTTGTACATCGAACTTAAAAGCGAAGAAAGGGGATAAAACCAAATGGCAAGCTTTTTTAATCTGACACTTGATACGCTGGCGCCTGCCGGTCTATCGCTCGTCCTGAATGACGGCGCGCAGTACGCGACCAGCGCCAATGTCACCGCGAAGATCTCCGTCTCTGACGAGGCAACGACCGGCTACCAGATGAAGATCTGGGGCACAAAGGCGGCGGCAAAGGAAGCAGATGCGTCGTGGGAGACGTTCGCCGCAACAAAATCCATTACGCTCCCGGACGGCGACGGCCTGAAGACGATCTATGTAAAGGTGCGCGACGACGTCGGCAACGAATCGGCTGCGGCCAGCGACTCCATCACGCTCAACACCTCGATCCCCGCCGTGACCATCACCGGCCCCGACAAGAGCCGCATTTCCAAGGTCACGGGCTACGACGCAGCGGCGTTCTCATTCGTCTGCGATGTGGACTTTGAGGAATACACCGTCCGCGTCGTCCCGGCGACGAGCAGCCTGCACACGGCGGGCACCCAGATCCCGACGACGGGCGGCTCCACCAACGTCAGCGGCACGGCGGGCGGCTACAAGAAGAACACCGCCATCAACGTCACCATCAAGGGCGCAGACCTCGAAACAGCGTCCTCCGGCGACGGCGTGAAGATCGTGAAGGTCTTCGTCAAAAACGCCGCCGGGACGTGGAGCGCCGCGTAATGGCCGCGCCGGAGCTGACCTTCTCCATCACCGGAAACAAGATATCGGCAGTCTCGGGATTCGACTCGATCACCGTCACATTCTCGTCGGACATCGCCTATACGGCTTTTGAGTGCCGCGCGACGAAGTCCGGCGAGGATTGGGGCCGCGGGAAGGGCGCTTTGATCGCGTCCTTCTCCCAGACCCCGGCGGGCACGCAGCGCACCTTTGAGGTTTACGACGATTTTCTGCTTTCCGGTGATGGGGAATACCGCATTTCGCTGTTCGCGCAGGGCGCGGACGGCAGCTGGAACGACAACTACGGATTTATCCCGCTGGGAGAGTCGCAGGCGCTGAAGACCGCGGACGGCGAGGATTTTCTGTGTATGAAGGAGTGATCGTATGGCTTACAACAGCCAGTTTACCGGCGCGCAGATCGACGAGGCTATCGCCGACGTGCGCAGCAACAAAGACGCGTGGAACGGAAAGCAAGATGTGATCCTCGCCTCCGGTGCGGCCGTCGGGGACCTGATCAAGGTCAAGGCGGTGGACGCCAGAGGGAAGCCGACGGCGTGGGAGGTGGCCGCGGCTGGCACGGATTATCTAACGGAAGCGCCCGTGACGAGCGTGAACGGGAAAACAGGAGCTGTCAAGGTTCGCGAAGTGCCGTCCGTCACGGCCTCCGATGATGGGAAATTTCTGTGCGTCGTATCCGGAGCGTGGGCGGCGGCAAGTGTGCCGGATGCAAATGGAGGTGCTTTTTGATGGTGACGGATAACCCTGCAAGACGCACCAAATACCTGACCAATTCCGATGACCTGACGAAGGTCGCAAATGCCATCCGCTCCAAGGGTGGAACGACCGACCCGCTGACTTATCCAGATGGTTTTGCAAGCGCGGTTCGTGCAATTCAAACCGGGATCGTTCCGCAACTGGTAGTAGCGGTATCTGCCGGTGCGACGGTCACAGCGACGAACGGCTCCAAAACGATCAGCGGAACATCTGGCAGCACCGGAGTATGTACGCTTATCGTGCCGGAAGCCGGAACATGGAGCGTATCTGCGACACTGGACGGGAAAAAGTCCAACACAAAATCCGTATCCATCACGGATAGCTATGCGGTATCGCTGACGTTCTTCTCCGCGACGATTACTGTTATAGTAGATTCTGGCGCCTCCGTCGCGTTGAAAAAGGACGGCGTAACAATCCAAACAAAGACCAGCACGGGGACGGCGGTATTTACCGTAAGAGAAACCGGCATATATACAATCGTTGCCACAAATAACGGGCAGACGACGAGCGGTGACGTCAATGTCGTTTCCGGCACGACCTCCTACACACTGACACTCTATTTCGTGAGTTCTACGCTCAACGACAACGAATGGAGCGTTATCAAGTCCGTTTCCGACGCGGGACAGGGCGAGAACTATTGGAGCATTGGTGACAGAAAGGAAGTAACGCTAAACGGAACAGTTGGGCATCTCTCGTTATCTAATTATACGACCTACGCATTTATCATTGGATTTAATCACAATCAAGAGCTAGAGGGCACAAACCGTATTCATTTCCAAATTGGAAAAACAACTCTTACTGGCGGAACGGACATTTGCCTTGTGAGTGGGTATAGTGATGATTCCGACTTCTACATGAACGCCTCGAACACAAACTTGGGTGGTTGGAGTTCCTCTTATATGCGTACAAACATTTTGGGGACAAGCTTGTTAAACCCTTCCGGAAAGTTTATCGGTGTTCTACCGACAACACTTCGTGCTGTCCTAAAACCTGTTGCAAAGTACACTAATAACAAAGGGTACGACGCAGAAGCGAGTGCTGTAACGGTAACAACGGATTATGTTTTTCTCTTGTCCGAATTCGAAGTTTTTGGAACCGCTCTTTATGCAAATAAAAGCGAAAAGAACAAGCAAATGCAATACGATTATTATTCCTCTGGCAATAGTAAAATCAAGTACAATTACAGTGACACGAGCAGTAGTATCTTCTGGTGGCTTCGCTCACCGGTTGCAAATAACTCTACGACCTTTGTGGTTGTGGAGAATGGCGGCGAAGGCTACTACTCTAATGCGAGTTATTCTCGCGGTGTTGCGCCCGGCTTTTGCGTATGAGGGAGAAGCGCATGGAATATATCGTGTATAAGCGGTTCCGTGGGCATGGCATTGATGGAGAATTTAATCTCCGGTACGGAACTGTGGTATCGGAGCTCGAAGGGTTCCTGTTTGCAGCGAACGGCAGGCG
>URLT01000026.1 GCA_900548795.1 uncultured Eubacteriales bacterium | reverse complement strand
AAGAGCAGCCGCCGTTTCCGTGCAAAACAGCGCATTTGCGCGACATTCCGTCATGTTTTTATGTTGACAATTCCGCCTCGGTATGCTATAATGCATAAAAACTAAAAAGGGAAATAGTTTGATGAAGACATTGGGGTTCCATGCATGATTCGGAAAAAATATACCCGCGACTATCAGTCCGAGACGGTGCTTTCCAAGGGCGGGAAGAAAACCGTCGTGACCTACACGGGGCAGTATTACCGCTTCACTGCGGAGCCCGCCGTGATCCGCCGCATGAAGCTGGTCTTCTGCGTGCTCTCGGCGCTTTCAACGGGCGTTTGGCTTGCGATGCTGCTGCAAAATGTGCGGACGCAGGCCAAGAGCTGGATGTTCCTGCTGCCGACGGTGCTCTGCGCGCCGGTCGTGTTCTATGAGCTGATGGGTCTTTGGCGTCTGATGACCGCCGGAGAGCGCGTCACGCGCGAGCATCACGACAAGCTCTATCTTCGCCTGCGCACAGTCGGCGCGGCTCAGATCGCGCTCGGCGCCCTGACGCTGGCCGGTGCCGTCGCCATGGCGGCGTCCAATCCCTTTTCTGCTCGAAACCTCTTGCTCTGCCTCGGCGCTGCCCTCTGGGCGCTCTGCGGCGCGGCGCGTGTTCTGCTCGGCAAAAACCTGCGCATGGAGGCCGAGCAATGATCCGTATATCGACAGCGACGCTGTTGTATATAGTATTATTAAATTAGGAGGAAAGAAAATGAACAACAAGATCATGAAGCTCTTGGCTCTCGTTCTGGCGCTTGTGATGGTCGTTGCGATGTTCGCCGGCTGCAAGAAGGCCGACGACGAAGGCACGACCGAAACGCCTACCGAGCCCACTGAGTCCAGTGAAACCAAGCCGGAGGACTCCGACGGCGCCGACACGCTCGTGTTTGCAACGTCGACCTTTGGCCAGAAGTTCAGCACGTTCTTCGCCACCACGGCCTACGATATGGACGTTGTTGACCTGACCACCGGCGTACTTCTGACGGCTGACCGCGAGGGCAACATTGTCCACAACGGCATCGAGGGTGAGACCATCCCCTACAACGGCACGGACTACACCTACTACGGCATGGGCAACGTCGAGGTCGTCGAGAATGATGACGGCTCTGTCGACTACAACCTGACCATGCGCGACGACATCGTCTTCTCCGATGGCGAGCCTGCCAACATCGACGACGTCATCTTCAGCATCTATGTCATGGCCGATCCGACCTATGACGGCTCTTCCACCATCTATGCCGTTCCGATCGAGGGCATGGAAGATTACAGAGGCGGCATGGAAGCCCTCACCGACGTCATCCTCAAGGCCGGCCCTGACGCTGTCAGCGATAAGACCACCCCGGAAGACACCGAGTACTTCTGGAATGCCTTCAACGCGGCCGGCGAAAAGTTCTGCCAGAGCATCGCTGACTACGTCATTGCCAACTACGGCGCGGAAGACTTCGCGAGCGCGGTTGCAATGTGGGGCTATGAGGCGGAAGACACTGCTACCATGTGGCAGCAGATCATCGCCAAATACGGCTACGACATCACCGATGATGGCATCAACGCAGAAGTTGCCGACAAGGACTTCTCCGAGTTCCTGAACGAAGAGCTGGGCGACAAGGCTGACATGTACGCAGCCGGCGTCTCCACCGGCAACTCCGCCGCGAACATCTCCGGCATCGAGCGCACCGGCGACTACAGCTTGACCGTTCACTGCACGAAGTTCGACGCGACGGCCATCTACAACATGAGCTTCCCGATCGCTCCGCTGCACTACTACGGCGATCCTTCCGCTTATGACTATGAGAACAACCAGTTCGGCTTCACCAAGGGCGACCTGTCCATCGTGAAGTCCAAGACCAGCCAGCCTCTCGGCTGCGGCCCGTACACCTTTGACAGCTACGAGAACGGCGTTGTCACCCTCGTTGCCAACCCCAACTACTTCAAGGGCGAGCCGAAGACCAAGTACATCCGCATGGTCGAGTCCGTTGACGCCGACTATGTCCCTGGCATCCAGTCCGGCACGTTTGACCTTGCCACCCCGTCCATCAGCGCCGACACCGTGAAGGCTCTGGAAGATGGCAACAGCAACAAGGAGATGTCCGGCGACGTCACCACCACCGTTCTGGTTGACTACCGCGGCTATGGCTACATCGGCATCAATGCCGACGTCGTCAAGGTTGGCAATGACAGCGGCTCCGATGCTTCCAAGGATCTGCGCAAGGCCATCATGACCGTCATGGCAATCCACCGCGACACCGTTATCGACTCTTACTACGGCGAGCGCGCTGCCGTCATCCAGTACCCGATCTCCAACACCTCTTGGGCTGCTCCGCGTCCCACCGACGAGGGCTACGAGAACTGCTACAGCAAAGATGTTGACGGCAATCCCATCTACACCGACGGCATGTCCGAGGAAGAGAAGTATGACGCTGCCCTGCAGGCTGCTGTCGGCTTCCTGAAGGCTGCCGGCTACACCTTCGACGACAGCGGCATGATCACTGCTGCTCCGGATGGTGCAGAGACCAGCTACGAAATGCTCATCCCGGGCTCCGGCCAGGGCGACCATCCGGCATACGGCGTGGCGCTGGCTGCTTCCGAGCAGTTCAAGACCATCGGCTTTGAACTCGTCGTCAACGATGTGGATTCTTCCGTCTGGAACGACTCCCTCGAGGCGAACACCGCTCAGCTCTGGTGCGCTGCATGGCAGGCCACTGCTGACCCGGATATGTATCAGGTCTACTACAGTGCGAATGCGCACGGCCAGGGCACCAACTCCAACCACTATCAGATCACGGATAGCGAGCTCGACAAGCTCATCGTCGACGCCCGCGAAAGCTCCGACACCGCTTATCGTAAGGCTACCTACAAGACCTGCTTCGACATCATCCTTGACTGGGGCGTCGAGCTGCCGACCTATCAGCGCAAGGATTGCACGGTTGCTTCCACCATTCGTGTCAATGTCGATACCCTCCCGAAGGATATGACTCCGTACTGGGGCTGGAATGCTGAGATCGAGAATCTCGAAATGAACTGATTTTTGATAATCAGCATAAATCGCAACTGATTACGGCAGAAGGGGGCCGGATTTCGGCCCCCTCAGCGTGTCGATATCGCTTTCGCACGCCGAGGGGGACGTCGGCTCCCTTCTTTCCGTATTAGAGACTAAAAACAGGGTGGATTGAAACATGACAAAATTTATCATCAAGCGACTTTTATATAGCGTTGTGATTTTGGTAGTTGTGATGTTCATCGTCTACGCGCTGATGTATGCGATGCCAAACAACTATGTCGAGCAGCAGGCTCGCCAGCTTGCCACTCGCCCCGGCGCTACCAAGTCCTACCAGCAATGGCTGGACGATTTGAACGAACAATATGGCATGGACGAAGACGTTGTCACCGGGTACTTTACATGGGTAAAGAATGCTGTGATAGGCAACTTCGGCGATAGCTGGAAATGGTCGAAGCCGGTCATGACCGAGTTTAACGACACCGTTTGGATCAGCTTCATTTTGAGCCTTGTTGCCTTTGTCTTTGAGCTGCTGATCGCCATCCCGCTCGGCGTTCTTGCCGCGCGCAAGCAGTATCAGGTCGCGGACTACACTGCAACGGTCATTTCCATGATCTGCATCTCTCTGCCGACCTTCTTCCTCGCGTGTCTGCTTAAGCTTGTCTTTGCAACAAAGCTCGGCTGGGTCGACTTTACCGGCATGACCAGCCGAAATTATCCGAAGCTCTCCGAGTTCGGAAAGATCCTCGACGTCGGCAAGCATATGATCTTGCCTGCGGTTACCTTGATTATTATCAGCATCGGTGGTCTGATGCGTTACACCAGAACCAACATGCTGGAAGTCCTGAATGCGGACTATATTCGCACGGCCCGTGCAAAGGGCGTTCCGGAAAAGAAGGTCATCAGCAAGCATGCCTTCCGCAACACCCTGATCCCGCTCGTCACCACGCTTGGCGGCTCACTGCCCTCTCTGTTTGGCGGCGCGCTGGTCACCGAGACATTGTTTGGCATTCAGGGAATCGGCTTCGCCTCCTACTATTCCATGGTCGAGGCGGACATTCCCTTTACGATGTTCTATCTCGCCTTTATCTCCCTGCTGACGCTGCTCGGCAACCTGCTTGCTGACATTCTCTATGCGTTGGTTGATCCGCGCGTCCGGCTTAGCTAAGGAGGGATATTGTGGAAAGAAATCTGAATGAGATCCTGAAGGCCAAGGAGGATCGAGAGGCGCTCAAGGGGAAAAAGGACGAGCAGATGCATCTGGACGATGCGGCTCGCGTTAAGATCATTTCCCCGAGCCGTCTGGTCGCCAAGCGCTTCGTGCGCAACCGCCTTGCCATTGTCGGCTCCGTGATCCTGATCGTCATGTTCGTGTTCTCCTTTCTCTGCCCGATCTTTTACGGCTGGGGGCAGACGGAGGTCGACTACAAATATGACCACATCAACAAGAACTATGCCCTTGCAAAGGAAAACAGCGAATATTTGAGCTACCCTGTCGAGGGCAGCGAGGTCGACCAGAACGTCGTCAACCGCATGAACACCTTCATCTCCGAGATGAAGAAGAACGATGCGACGACGATGTCCGTCCTCGAGGGCGACACGCTCTATACCGTGGACTATCTTGCCGACCACATCTACACGCTCACTCGTCACGACGAAACGATGGTCGCGAAGTTTGGCAGCTTCCAGAAGAAGATCGGCCGCTTCGCCTTCATCGGCAGCACCTTCACCTATGAGGACGGCGTCGAGCCGCTCGGCTCGAGCTTTGAGACGGCCGTCGCCAAGGCGACCGGCTCCGAGTTTGAATACGGCGGTCAGACCTACCTCAAGCAGAAGGGCGACGCGCCGAAGACCTTCGATGTTTACCTCAACGCTTCCGACACCTTCAGCTATGTCAACGGCTTTGAGGCGAATCAAGAATTCGAAAAGGCCGCGCAGAGCGCTGCCGACGCGGGCAAGAATGTCTTCACCTTTGAAGATGCCGAGTATGTCCTCGGCGGGAACGACGGCATGTACGCCGTTGCGTCGCTGAGCGATGCGAAGCCCGTGGTCGTCTCGACGGAGTATTACTACGTCATGCAGCAGGCCGGCTCGAAGGTTTCCGACGAATTCCGCGAGCGCTCCCTGCTCGCGATCGCAGAGAACGAGCCCTTTGAGGCCGACGGGATGAACTTCACGGTCGGCACCGAGGACGGCAACCCCGCGATCTACGCTGCCGACGGCAGCCTCTATGCAGAGCTGAGCACCTTCGTCATCCGCCGCTACGACGGCACGGACACCATGAATTACGATCTCAAGATGGCCATCCTCAACACCATCAACGGCATGGAGGAGCTTGGCGAGGAGAGACAAGAGCTGGTTCATGAGCTTCCGAAGCAGTCCGAGGAGGACGGCTCGTATGTGCTCGATGATGAGGGCAACTATGTCTATGAGGACGCGACGCTGACGATCAGCCGCAGAGGCTACAGGGAATACGTCGTCACCTGCGACATGGTCAACTACCTCATTAATAACTACTGCACGCCCAACGTGCACCACATTCTCGGCACCGACGCCGACGGCTATGACGTCCTTGCCCGCATGATGTACGGCGGCCGGGTCTCCCTGTTGATCGGCTTCATCGTCGTCATCCTTGAGACGCTGCTTGGCGTCATCATGGGCGGCCTTGCCGGTTACTTCGGCGGCGCCGTGGACAACATCATCATGCGTCTGGTCGATATTTTCTACTGCCTGCCGTTTATGCCGATCCTGATCATCCTCGGCGCTATGATGGACGCGCA
Organism: uncultured Eubacteriales bacterium; assembly: GCA_900548795.1. GTDB lineage: Bacteria > Bacillota > Clostridia > Oscillospirales > Oscillospiraceae > JAZOXB01. Next base: position 14,903 of record URLT01000026.1, on the reverse strand, counting down.
GCGCTTCGACACGATTATGCGTCTTGTCGTTATGATGGCCTCCCTCGGCATTATGGGCTGGGCCGGCATCGCCCGTCTCGTCCGCGGCCAGATCTTGTCTCTGCGCGAGCAGGACTTTATGATCGCCGCAGAGGCGACCGGCGTGCGCGTCAGCCGCCGCATCTTCCGTCACCTTGTTCCGAACGTTATGCCGCAGCTCATCGTCACCGCGACCTCCGGCCTCGGCAGCATCATCATCACCGAGTCGACGCTGTCCTTCCTCGGCCTTGGCGTGAAGCATCCGCTGGCCACATGGGGCACTATGATCAACTCCGTTTCGAGCCAGGCGGCGCTGGAGCATTACTACTACATCTGGATTCCGGTCGGCCTGCTGATCTGTCTGACGGTTATCGCCTTCAACTTTGTCGGCGACGGCCTGCGCGACGCATTCGACCCGAAGTCGAAGGAATAAGGAGGGAGAACCATGGCTACAAACACCACCGGTAAGGATTCCTCCTATATTTCCGCGAAGGAATCCCGCAGGATCACCAAGAAAAACCGCCGCCTCACCATGCGCATGGAGAAGGAGCACAAGAGACTCGGCAAAGATCCCAAAAACTACACCACGCAGATGAAAAACCCGGATAATATCGTCGAGTTTGACAACGTTTGCACCTATTTCTTCTCCGACATCGGCACGGTTCGCGCCGTGGACGGCGTCAGCTTTGACATTCCGAAGTGCTCGACCGTCGGCGTCGTCGGCGAGTCCGGCTGCGGCAAGTCCGTCACCAGCCTTTCCCTGATGCAGCTCGTGCAGCGTCCGAAGGGACAGACGGTTGCCGGCGAGATCCGCTTCCGCACCAAAGAAAACGGCGAGGCGATCAACATCGTCAACGCACCGGATACCGTGATGCAGGACGTGCGCGGCAACCGCGTTTCCATGATCTTCCAGGAGCCGATGACCTCTCTGAACCCGGTCTTCCGCATCGGCGACCAGATCGACGAGGTCATTCGTCTGCACAACCCGCAGATGTCCGATGCGGATATCAAGAAGCGCGTGCTCGAGATGATCGACATGGTCGGTATTGCCGACGCGGAGAGCATCTATCGCCGCTATCCGCACGAGCTGTCCGGCGGTATGCGTCAGCGTATTATGATCGCCATTGCGCTGGCCTGCAACCCCGAGCTGATCATTGCCGACGAGCCGACCACCGCGCTCGACGTGACGATCCAGGCGCAGATCCTCGACCTGCTTCGCGAGCTGAAAAACAAGATCAACTCCTCTATCATGCTCATTACGCATGACCTCGGCGTCGTTGCGAGCATGGCGGACTATGTCGTGGTCATGTATTCCGGCCGCGTGGTCGAGAAGGGCACGGCGGAGGATATTTTCCACCATCCCGCGCACCCCTATACCATCGGCCTGATGCGCTCGAAGCCGGTCGTCGGCAAAAAGGTCGACGAGCTGTATAACATCCCCGGCAGCGTGCCGAACCCGGTCGATATGCCGAACTATTGCTACTTCCGCGATCGCTGCGAGATGCGCGACCAGTGCAACGGACGCTGCGACGGCGTCTATCCTCCTGAGATCCGCATTTCCGACACGCATATCGTCTCCTGCTATCGCTATTTCGAGAGCGGCGAGGTTCTGAATTATCCGAAAGCTTTGAACGAGGAGGAACTGTTCCATGAGTAAGACAGAGATTCGTGACGAATACTATGCTCAGGGCTTTGAGGACGCAGAAAAAGATCCCGAAAACCTGCTCGTCGTTAAAAACCTGTACAAGTATTTCCCGATCAAGTCCTCCTTCTTCCGCAAGACGATCGGCAACGTGAAGGCCGTCGACGGCGTCTCCTTCAAAATCAAGCGCGGCACCACGATGGGTCTGGTCGGCGAGTCCGGCTGCGGCAAATCCACGGTCGGCCGCACCATCCTGCGCCTTCAGGACAAGACGGCCGGCGAGGTATTCTTCAACGGCGTCGATATTTTCAAGCTTTCGAAGGACGAGCTGCGCGCCATTCGCCCGCAGATCCAGATCATCTTCCAGGATCCGTATTCCAGCCTGTCTCCGCGTATGCCGATCGGCGAGATCATCGCCGAGGGCGTCCGCGAGCACAACCTTGTGCCACATGACGAGGTCGACGCTTATGTCGCCCGCATCATGCGCGCCTGCGGCCTGCACGAGTATTACCGCGACCGCTATCCGCACGAGTTCTCCGGCGGTCAGCGGCAGAGAATCTGCATCGCCCGCGCCCTTGCGCTCAACCCCGACTTCATCCTCTGCGACGAGCCGGTCTCCGCGCTGGACGTGTCCATTCAGGCGCAGGTCATCAATCTGCTGCGCGACCTGCAAAAGGAATTCAACCTGACTTATCTGTTCATCTCGCATGACCTCTCCGTGGTCGAGCACATCTCCGACACGGTCGGCGTGATGTATCTTGGCAACCTCGTGGAATACTCCTCGACGGAAAAGGTCTTTGAACATCCGCTGCACCCCTACACCGAGGCATTGTTCTCGGCCATTCCGGTGCCGGATCCCGATTTCAAGATGAACCGGATCATTCTTCAGGGCAGCATTCCGTCCCCGAGCAATCCGCCCGCAGGCTGCAAGTTCCACACGCGCTGCTCCAAGTGCATGGAGGTCTGCAAGTATTGCGCGCCCGATTTCCGCGAGGTCGAGCCGGATCATTACTGCGCCTGCCACCTCTACGACGAGCCCGAGCGTCTGGCCGAGTTTGAGGCGCAGGTCAAGGAGCTCAAGGACAGCAAGTCTGCGAAAAGATCCGGCAAAAAGGCCGAAGAGAAGACCGAGAAAAAGGATAATTGACCCTTTTTGATCGACCCACCCTGTGATTGGAAAGGAGAACCGAATGGCAAAGAAAAAACGGCAGTACGACGATGACGACGGCCGCGTGATCGCGCCGATGAACGTCGAGGGAATGCCGTGGTACCACAAGCCCGCGTCCTCCGGCTCCGACGAGAAAAAGGAGCCAGTTAAGCTTTCTTTTGGCGAAACGCTCGCCCTGCTCGGCGGCGTTTTGAAAGCGGCTCTGCTGGTCGGTCTGGTTTTCTTCGGCGCCTTTGCGCTTGTGATTCTTTTCATTCAGCTCGCATTTAGCTGATCTCGGTTTCCGGTCAAAAAAACGGTGCAGGAAAGCTCCTGCACCGTTCTTCTGTTTTATGCCGCTCTTTGCCGGTCATTGATCACCGAATGAAATTCGTCTTCGTCGGCGCCTCTCGGCTCGGAAGAGACACGCCGGCCTCCGCCCCGGCCTGAATGCACCGAAGCAGCCACGCCATGTTGCGCGCGAGCGTGCGCATAGTCTGCATCCCCTCCTCGTCCCGGCGCACCTCGTCGGGCGTGTTTCCGTGCACCTGATTCCAGTATTGCGAGGTGACGATGGGCATGGAATTGATGCTGAAATACTTGTTCAGCCTGTCAAAGGCGGCTGAGGCGCCGCCGCGCCGGCAGGAAACGATCGCCGCGCCGGGCTTTCCGGCGAGCTTATTCGAGGCGGAGTGGAACAGCCGGTCGAGGAAGGCGGTCGATTGCCCGCTCGGCCCGGCGTAGTAGACCGGCGCGCCGACGATGATGCCGTCGAACTCGTCGAGCCGTGCCGCGAGGCGGTTCACGCCGTCGTCAAAGACGCATTTTCCTTCGCTTCGACACTTGCCGCAGGCAATGCAGCCCGCGACGGGCTGCGCGCCGACCTGAACCAGCTCCGAGTCGATCCCCTCCTGCCGAAGAACGTCGGCGATCTCGCAGAGCGCAGTGTAGGTGCAGCCGCTTGGACGGGGGCTGCCGTTGAACAAAAGAACCTTCATATTCAGTCTCCTTTCTGATACTTTCCTTCTATGATAGCGCGCAATGACGGAAAAAGCAATTGAAAATCCGCGGCCGAGGTGGTATAATTTGAATGATGCTGAAAAAATATTCAAAACGGAGGATCATCCTATGAGCGAAGTGAAAAAAATCCCGGAGCGATCCGAGCTCCGCGAGGCCGACAAGTGGGCGCTGGAGGACATTTATGCCTCCGACGAGGCCTATGAGGCCGATCTCGCGAAATTCAAAAAGCTGACTGCTGAAATGGCGGGCTATCACGGCAAGATCAGCCAGTCTGCTGCCGATCTGCTGGCTTATCTGAAGCTCGTTGAGCAGGCAACGGTCTACCTGAGCGACCTCGTGAATTATGCCGAGCGCCGCAGCGATGAGGACACGCGCGTGTCGAAGTATCAGGCCATGGAAAGCGGCGTCATGAGCGCCTACGTCGAGTATGGTGCGGCCACGAGCTTCGAGACCCCCGAGCTGATGAGCATCGACGACGAAACACTCAAGGGCTTCTATGCCACCGAGCCGGGGCTGGAGCGCTACCGCCGCTATCTCAGCGACATCCTGCGCCGTCGCGCGCATGTTCTGACGCCCGCTGAGGAGAAGCTGCTGGCTGCCTCCGGCGAGATGGGCAACGCGCCCTCCACGGTCTACAGTCTCTTTGCCGATGCCGACCTGACCTTTGACGACGTCTCAGACGCTGAGGGCAACAAACACCCGCTGTCGCAGGGCACCTTCATCTCCTATATGGAGAGCGCAGACCGCACGCTGCGCAAGAACGCCTTTGAGGGACTGTATCACGGCTATGGCAAATTCAAGAACACGCTTGCCGGGATCCTTTCCTCGCAGGTGAAGTCGCTGCAATTTTATGCCGACGCTCGCAAATATGACTCTGCGCTCGACGCGTCGCTGGACGTCACGAACGTCCCCACGTCGGTCTATACGAACCTGATCGAGGCCGTTCATCGGAATATGGACAAAATGTACCGTTATGTGGAGCTGCGCAAGAAGCTGCTGGGCGTGGACGAGCTGCATTTTTACGATGTCTACACGCCGCTGGTCGACGGTGTCGACAAAAAGAGCAGCATCGACGAGGCAAAGAAGCTGGTCTATGACGCACTCGAGCCGCTCGGCGAGGACTATCGCCGCATCCTGAAGGAGGGCTTCGACAACCGCTGGATCGATGTCTACGAGAACGCGGGCAAGCGCTCCGGCGCCTATTCCGCGGGCGCGCGCGTGCATCCCTTTGTCCTGCTGAACTATACCGGTACGCTCGACAGCCAGTTCACGCTGGCGCATGAGATGGGTCATGCGCTGCATTCCTACCTCTCGAATCAGTCGCAGAACCCGATCGATGCGGATTACGTCATCTTTGTGGCGGAGGTCGCCTCCACCTGCAACGAGGCGCTGCTGATGGAATATTTGCTCAAGCGCACGACGGATAAGAAGGAGCGCGCCTACCTCATCAACCACTTCCTCGAGCAGTTCCGCGGGACGCTCTACCGCCAGACCATGTTCGCTGAGTTTGAGATGAACATCGGCAGGATGGCCAAGGAGGGCAAGGCGCTGACGGCCGAGGTGCTCAACGACGAATATCGCCGTCTGATCAAGCTCTATTTCGGTGACGGCATTGTCCTCGACGATGAGATCGCGCTGGAGTGGATGCGCATCCCGCATTTCTACTATGATTACTATGTCTTCCAGTACGCCACGGGCTACTCCGCAGCGATCGCGCTGTCGCGCCGCATCCTGCGCGAGGGCGCTCCGGCGGTCAAGGACTATCTGCAGTTCCTCTCCGGCGGATGCAGCAAGAGCCCGATCGAGCTTTTGCGCGGCGCGGGCGTCGATATGAGCACGACCAAGCCGGTCGAGGATGCGCTGGCGCTCTTCGGCGAGCTGCTCGACGAGATGGAAGCGCTGGTCGATGGCTGACACGCCGAAGATCTATCTGCCCACGCTGCACAGCTTCGCCAATCAGAACATCTTCACCGGGAGCTGCGGCGCCCTGCGCTTTCGCATTGAGCCGCAGGTGGTCATGGCCGGGAAGGAGGCCGATCTGGAGCAAAGCTCCATGGTCGCGGAGCTGTGGCACGGGGAGCTGTGCTACGAGCTGAGCCGGATGGAGGCGCAGAAGACCTTTCCCATGAGCGAGGAGGGACGCGCCGAGCTGCTCGCATGGCTCGAGGCCAATATTGCATAACAAAAACCACGCCGTCCGTGTATGGATGGCGTGGTTTTGCATATCTTATCGGATGTTACAGAAAGTTTACAAAGCAAAGATTGACAATCCATGGAATAATAGTATAATAATGAATAGTTCAAAAATGAATTAAAACACGCGTAACTACGCAGCACACAGGAGGAGCCGGCATGCGCTTATTTGAGAAAGAAAAAGAGGATTTGACGGTACGCCGCCTGTTCGCGACCTTGCAGATTTTTTGCGCGATTACCTTGATCGCCTGCGTTGCGCGCCGAAGAATGATGAATGTCGGCGCCTGCTTTGCCTCGATGGGGCTGCTGTGCGCGCCGTGGCTGTTTGAACGGATGTTTCATGTGCGCCTCGGCGCGAAGCTCAAGTGCGTCCTGCTGCTCTATGCCGTGGCCGGGCCGGTCGGCGGCAATGCCTATCAGCTCTATTATCTCATCCCGTGGTGGGATAAGCTGATGCACCTGCTCTGCGGCATCGTTTTTGCCATGATCGGCTATTCCGCGCCCGACGCGCTTGAGCCGCAGAATGAGCATGGCCGCGCGATCAAACGGCTGAGCGCTGTGGCCATGGCGCTGAGCATCGCGGTGCTCTGGGAGTTCGTCGAGTTCGGCGGCGACCGTTTGTTCGGGCTGGATCTGCAAAATGACTACTACGTCAGCAACATCCACTCTTATGTGCTCGGCTCGTCCATGGGCGAGATGGGCTCCATTGAGCCGATCACTGAGGTGATCGTCAACGGCCAGCGGCTCGACGGGTATCTGGACATCGGCCTGATCGACACCATGCTGGATATGCTGATCTGCTTCGTCGGCTCTTTGGGCTTTTGCCTTCAGGATGCGCTGCGAAAAAAGCCCTTCCCTCTGCAGCTTGTGCGCGTGGAAAAAAGCCCAAGGGGACGGAATCAGGCGGACTCCTGATTCAAAATACTTCACAGCTTAATCAGAGCCGGCGTGCGTTTTGCATACGCGCGTCGTGATGACGTGTGCCTCGCCTCCTTATGCAGAATCGGACGCACCCTGGAGCCGAGAGCTTCCCTTGAACACGCTTCATTGAATCAGAATATATGACAGAGCACGGACGGCGAATTCTTGCTGTCCGTGCTTTTTTCTTGACGTGTTGGCCGGAAAATGATATAATCATAGCACTATACGAGATAAAAGGGGAGAGATCTGTGAATCCGATCCGTTATTATGCCGGCCGCAAAAATCCGCTGACGTGGTTCGCGGCTGCCGCCGCGATTGCCGCAGTTGTGATGCAGGTGCTTTCGCTCAGCTTTGGGCAGATGCCGGGCTTTTGGGGCTTTTGCTTCCTTCGGCTGCTGCCGATGCTCGTCGGGCTGGGCTTCGCCCTGCGCCTGATCCTGCAGGGACCGAAGGAGCTTTACCGCACGACGCGCGATATTTTCTGGATCTGCGTCTATTTCGGTGCAGTTGCGGTGGACTGGTATGTCCGCATCCATGCCGACCGCTCCGTGCTCGACGGCCTTGGCTCGAGCTATGCGCTGCTGGGCTATCTGCGCTATGTTTTCGCCTGCTGCCTGATTTATTTTGCGCTTTACGTCCTCTATCGTCTGCTGATGACCGGCAAGCTGGGAAGCGTCCTGCTGATGCGTCTGCTGGCGCTCTGCGCGCTCGGCGTGCTCGTCTATGACCTTGCCCGCGAGGCACGCACAGGCATTGAGCTGACCTATCTATTTGAAAAGCTCGCCAATGTCTGCCTTGCCACGTCGTTCCTCTCGGCCATGCTGGCCACGCGCCGCTTCACCGACGGCCTGTATCATCCGACGTGGGGTGACCGAAAGGACGGCCGCCGCGTGCGCACGCTCAACGGCATGTCCGTTGTTGCCGGTTACATCATGCCCGACCGCAACGATGCCTGCAACAGCATCCACGACACCGTGGAGATCAGCGCCATCGAGCGCTATGTGCACCGCAAGCGCGCCGAGGGGCTGGAGAACTTTGGCCTGTTCCATGTGTTCCTTGCAGCCTATGTCCGCTGTGTTGTGAAATATCCGGGGATCAACCGGTTCTTCTCCGGCCAGCGCGTCTATCAGCGCGGCGATGAGATCCAATTTGTCATGGCCGTGAAAAAGGATATGACCACCGACGCGCCCGACACCATGATCAAGCTGCATCTTGACCGCCGCGACACGGCCAAGGATGTCTATGAGAAGCTCAACGCCGAGGTCGAAAAGGTCAAGAACACGCCGCTTGACAGCTCGTTTGACAATCTGGCCGGGATGCTGGCCAGCCTGCCCGGGCTGCTGCTGAAGTTCACGGTCTGGTGCCTCAAGGTCGCCGATTATTTCGGCAGACTGCCGGGCATCCTGCTTGAGCTCAGCCCCTTCCATGGCTCCGTGATCTTTACCTCTATGGGCTCTCTGGGCATCCCGCCGGTGCTGCATCATCTCTATAATTTCGGCAATCTTCCTGCGTTTATGGCCGTCGGCCGCAAATATCGCAAGACCGAGCTGGATGCGGACGGCACGCCCGTCTCGCGCCGCTATGTCGACTTTGTGGTCAACTGCGACGAGCGCACCGTGGACGGCTTCTATTACGCGACCGTTATGAAATATTTCAAGAAGCTTCTGCGCAACCCGTCGGTGCTCGACGAGGCGCCTGAGGAGCTGGAGCACGATATTCCGTAAAAAAATAAGTCGACGCCTCTGATCCCTCCGATCAGGGGCGTCGACCTTGTCATGCCGGCAGAAAATGCGGCTTTATACTAGGGAACGTCTGAATCAATCGGCTGCGGCGCTCAAAGGATTCCTGCGATTTCCAAACCTCAATGGTTCCCTAGTATGAGTCAGAAATGTGCTGCGGCAAATTGCTCTGCAAAGTCGGCAAAGCGTTTGGCAAGCCCCGAGGCGTCGGGAGAGAGGAGCAGATAGAGCCTGCGCCGGACGGGAACTCTGCGCAGAGGAAAGCAGAGCACGCGTCCGTCGCGCACCCACGGCGCGGCGACGCTCCCGGAGAGGATCGCGCAGCCCAGCTCCTGATGCACGGCCTGAAGGATCGCGGCGTTGCTCTCAATCTGTGCGACGATGGTTGGCTGCTTGCCCTCCTCGCGGAAGAATGCCCTTGCGGCGCGCAGCGTCCCGGAGCCTTCCGTGCGCAGGATCAGCGGTCGATCGAGCAGATCCGCGCCGACTAGCCCGTCGTCCGCGCTTTTGCGCAGAGCGGGTGTGTTCGGCGTGACAAAGACCAGCTCGTCGCTGCACAGCGGGCGGCTGCTGAGCGCGGCCGCACCCGGCGGGGCGCCGACGATGCCGAGCTGAACCTCGCCGTTTTGCAGCATGTCCTGAATTTCCGCGCTGTTTCCGCGACGCAAAACAAAGCGGCATTGCGGCGCCTTGCGATGAAAGGCGGCCAGCAGCGGCGGCAGCAGGATCTCCATCGGCATGGTCGACGCGCCGATGGAAAGCTCGGTCTGCTCCGAGCAAAACGTTTGCTCCAGCTCGCGGCAGCGCTGCAGGATCTCTCGGCTGCGCCGGTAAGTCTCCTGCCCCTGCGGGGTCGGGAGAATTTTTTTTCGCCGCCCGCGCTCGAGCAGGGTGATGCCGAGCGTGTGCTCCAGCGCGGCGACTGCTCCGCTCACGGCGGGCTGAGAGAGGAACATCCGCTCTGCGGCAGCCGAAAAGCTTCCGCACTCGACCACGCAGACAAAGGCCTCAAGCTGCTTGAGCGTCAGACCGGTCACGGCTCGAGCACGATGCGCTTGCCGCCGCGATATTCGTGCACGGTCGCCCAGCGCTGCGCCGAGGGGACGCAGGCGCTCAGTTCGGCCAGCAGCGCGTCGGCGTCCTCCGGGTCGACCGCAATGGCGAGGCCGCCCGAGGTCTGCGGATCAAAGAGCAGATCCTGCACGGCGGTTTCGGTGCTGCCGACGTCCACCGAGGACTCTGCAAAGCTGCGGTTGCGATACATGCCCGCCGGGAGCACGCCCATCCGCGCCAGCTCAAGCGCCTCGGGGATGAAGTCCACGCCCGAAACGCTCAGATGCAGCTCCACATCGCTGCCCTGCGCCATTTCCAACAGATGCCCCATCGGGCCGAAGCCGGTCACGTCGGTGCAGGCGTGAACGCGGTACTTGACCATGACGTCGCGTGCGGATTTGTTCAGAGTGGTCATCAGGCGATAGGCAAGCTGCGTCGTTTCCTCGCTGACGAGGCCTGCCTTCATGCCAGACGTCAGCACGCCGATGCCGATCGGCTTGGTGAAAAGAATGACGTCGCCGGGTTTTGCGCCGGAGTTCGTCAGCACGCGGTCGGGATGAACAAAGCCCGTCACGGCGAGGCCATATTTCGGCTCGTCGTCCAGAATGCTGTGACCGCCGGTGATCAGCGCCCCGGCCTCGTAAACCTTGTCATAGCCCCCGCGCAGAATGTCGTGCACGACCTCCTTGGGCATGTCCTCCGGCACGGCCATGATGTTCAGCGCCAGCTTCGGCTCGCCGCCCATGGCATAGACGTCCGAAAGCGCGTTCGTCGCGGCGATCGCGCCGAAGGTATAGGGGTCGTCGGCGATGGGCGGGAAAAAGTCGACCGTCTGCACGAGCGCCAGCTCGTCGGAGAGCTGATAGACCGAGGCGTCGTCGCTACGGTCAAAGCCGACGAGCAGACGCGGGTCGCGGTGCACGCGGATGCCCTCGAGGAGCTGCGCCAGCACGCCCGCGCCGACCTTTGCGCCGCAGCCGGCGCATTTTGCAAGCTTTGTCAGTTTTACTTCGTTTTCCATGTCAATGCTCCGTTCCGTTGATTTCATGCATTCCCGCAATTTCGGGGTCGTGTCCGTTCAGCGCCGCCAGCAGCTTGGGCTTGTCGGCAAGCGCCATGCTCCAACCGATGCCGCAGTCGGAGGTGATGCTGCGCGGCACGGGCGCCAGCCGGCCGGGAACGCCCGCCGCCCGGCACAGCCGCTCCAGCTCCATCGCACCGGCGCTTGTATAAAAGGTCAGGATCAGTCTTGCCTGCTGATTCATTGCGCAAGACTCCTCACTGCGGCGATGGCCGCGTCGATCTCCTCATCGGTGTTGAACCAGCCGAAGGAGAAGCGAACCGCGCCCTGCTCCGCCGTGCCGAGGGCGTCGTGCATACGCGGCGCGCAGTGCGCCCCGGCGCGAACCGCGATGCCGAACTCCTGTGCCAGCGCATCGGCGACCTCTGAGGAGTCTGCGTCGCCGAGGTTCAGCGTGACGATCGCGGCGCGCGGGGCGGAGAAATCGCCGTAGACCGTCACGCCGTCTATGGCGCGGACGCCGTCATAGAAGCGCCGCATCAGGCGCTCCTCGTGGGCGCGGATGACGTCCTGCCCGGTTCGGTTCAGAAACTCCAACGCAGCGCGAAGACCGGCTAGGCCATGCGCGTTCAGCGTCCCGGCCTCCAGCCGCGTCGGATACTGCGCGGGCTGCTCGTGCAGATGGGTCTGCACACCCGTGCCGCCGACCTTCCACGGGCGGATCTCCACGCCCTCGCGGATGCAAAGACCGCCGGTGCCCTGCGGCCCCATGAGTCCCTTGTGCCCCGTGAAGCAGAGCACGTCGATGCCGAGCGCCGTCATGTCCAGCGGGAACGTGCCGGCGGTCTGCGCCGCATCGAGCACGTATATAAGGCCATGCCTATGGCAAAAATCGGCAATTTTCGCGATATTCAGAACATTTCCGGTCAAATTGGACGCGTGAGTCGTCACGACCAGCCGCGTCTCGGGGCGCAGAAGTGCCTCAAAGGCATCGTAGTCGATGCAGCCCCGACGGTCGGCCGGGACAAAGCTGAGCGAAACGCCGCGCTCCCGCTCCAGACGATAGAGCGGCCGCAGGACGGAATTGTGCTCAAGGTCGGTCGTGATGACGTGATCCCCCGGGTTGAGCAGACCGTTGAGCGTGAGATTCAGGGCTTCCGTGATGTTTGCGGTGAACGCAACGTGATCGGCGCGCGGGCAGCCGAAGAAATCCGCCGCGGCCTGCCGCGTCAGAAAAACCGTCCGCGCCGCGTCGAGCGCCTCGTCGTAGGCGGCGCGGCCGCAATTTCCGACCGTCTGCATCGCCTCAACAACGGCGTCCGTCACGACCTGCGGCTTACGCAGCGTGGTCGCGGCGTTGTCCAGATAGATCATGGGTGCTTGCCTCCGTTATTCTTTCTATCGTATCAAGCATAGCACAGCTTGCCCGAAAAAGCAAGCCGAAGCGGGGAAAAACATGAGAATGCCGCCGCCCGATCCGAAGCACAGGTGCGGATCAGGCGGCGGCGGAGGTGCGGATCAGGCGTTTTCCAGCTCAATTTGGCACATGCGCATGGTTTCGAGCGCCGCGCGGTGGGTCTGCGGCGTCACACCGGCGCAGCAGGCGGCGTCAACGCGCACGGTCTGCTCATAAAAGTTCGCCTTGAGCAGCAGCGCGTTGGACACGACGCAAATATCCGTGCACAGCCCGACAAGCGTGACGGCAAACGCCTCTCCGTTTGCTGCGCGGCGGAGCTGCTCGACAAGCTCGAGCGAGCCGAAGGTCGGCTTTTCGAGCACCACAACGTCCTTTCCCTCGAGCGCGGCGGCAATCGCGCCGTCGAGCTGCCAACCGGGTGTCCCCTTGATGCAGTGCGCAACGGGAAGATGACGACCCTCAGACGTGGAGAGGTAGTCCGTTCCGTGCGTGTCGAGCGTGACGAAGACTCTGCCGTCAAAGCGGCGGATCGTCTCGGCAACACGAGGCACGATGGCTTGTGCCTCGGCCGTTCCGAGTGAGCCGTCGACAAAATCCTTCTGCATATCCACAACAACCAAAAATTCCTTCATAGCATCCTCCGATCGAAATAAACGAAATATAAGGCTCGGGGCGCGGCTGCACGAGCCGTGCCCCGGAAAAAGGCTGCACCGTTTTGCCGAAGCAAGCGTGCGAGGGCAGATCAGACAGTCGGCTCCGCTGCGGCGGCGTCCAGCCCATAATACTGCATAAAACGCATCAGAATGGCGGCAACCTGCGCGCGCGTCGCGCCGCTTGACGGCGCAAGCACAACGATGCCGTCAGCGCCGTTCGTGCCGGTGATCAGACCGGCGTAGTTTGCCCACGCCAGCGGCTCCTCGGCATAGGGCGAGACATCCCGCCGGTCGGGGAAGAAGCTCAGGTCGGCGCGCCCGGTCAGATCGTATTCGCGGAATTTCGCATAGCGGAACATGATCGCGGCCATTTGCTCGCGCGTTACAAAGGAATCCGGCTCAAAGACCGTCTCTGAGACGCCGTTGACGATCCCGTTTTGCGCCGCCCATGCGACGGGGACGTAGTAATAAAGCGCCTCGTCGCTCACGTCGTCAAAGGGGGCGCTGACCGCGCAGTCCGGGCGTCCGGCAAGCCTCCAGAGCACTGTGACGAGCATGGCGCGGGTCATGGTGCCGTCCGGCTCGAAGGCGTCCTTCGCGGTGCCCTCAAAGAGCCGGTGCCGCACGGCGAAGTCGATGCCGACGTGCGCCCAGTTGTCCGGCGCGGGCAGATCGGCAAAGGCATGAGACGGGCAGGTCTCGTCGCCGGGGCAGGGGGGATTGCGCGTGACGGAGACCTGCGCATAGGAGGTCAGCACCTCCTTGCGATCCCATTCGGCAAGCGGGTCGCCGACCCGGATGGTCACGTCGCCCGCGACGGAGACCGTTGAGGCCTTGAGCGCGGCGGGCGTTCCGACGGCGTCGAGCTCGGCGTTGATCAGGCTGAGCTTGCCGGAGACGGCCTGCACGGCGCAGGCGGCGCCGGAGGATGCCTTTAGCGTCAGCGTGTGCAGAGTGACGCTCTCCTCGGCGCGAATGGCGTCGGCCTGCTCCGAGGCTGCTACGAGGCTGCCCACGCCCTCTAAACGCAGCTCGCCGTAGGAGGCAACGGCGCAGGCGTCCTGCGCGCCCTTTGCGGAGATCGTGTTCGTCTCCTGCACATAAACGGTGAGATCGTGATAAGAGAGAATGCCGCTGCATCCGTCGGCCTGCAGACTCAACCCGCGGATCGTGAGCTGCTCGGCGTCGCGCTCGGTTTTGGCGGGCGTGTAGGAGACGGTTCCGTCGCCGAGCACGTCGCTGAGCTTGTCGCCGGGGGCGATGCGATGCTTGCCGATCCAGACATCGTAGCCCGGATGCAGCGTCAGCACGCGCGCGGGCTGGGAATCCTTGACAAAATCACGGCCGGAGGCCTTCCAGTCATAGAGCGTGATGGGCTGGCTCAGGTCGGCGGTCGTCGAGCCGCTGGCAAGCGCCGGGTAGGAAACGCCCTTTGACGAGTGCAGCGCAGAGGTCGTGCCGCTGAAATGACCGGAGAGCGCAGCAGGAAGCGCCAGCTTCTCTGTGGCATACAGGCCGTAGGCGACCTTGTCCTTGCCTGCAGTGGAGGCGTCGGCGGAGAGCTTCGGCGCGCGGAAGGGGTCGGGATTCGTGACCGTGACCGCGCCGGTCAGGTACAGACCGTAGCAGTCGGCGCGGACGACGGCGTTTTGATCGACGTCGGCGTATACGCTTGCAAGGCCGTTCAAGGAGAGATCGCCATAGACGCGCAGACCGAAGGCCATGCCCGTTTCGGTCGAGCCGTAATAGCCGTTGACCTGCGCCTCGGAGCTCGTGCCGGAGACGCTCAGGTTGCCCTTCGCGACCAGAACGCCGCAGGAGTTGGCATCGCCGCCGACGGACGCACCGTAGCCGCTGACCGTGCAGGCACCCTCACGCGCCTCGGCGGAAAGCCCCTTGATCGTCCAGATGCCGCAGCTTCTTCCGTCGACACGGGACGGCGCCTCGGTGCCGTAGCCATAGCCGTAGACCGCGCAGTCCGAACCGTCGGAGACGGCGCGCAGCTCGCCCTTGGCGAAGATGCCGAGGCTGCGCCCGCTGGCGGCTCCGGCGTGCGCCGTGAGCACGGAGTTTTCTGCA
>URLT01000025.1 GCA_900548795.1 uncultured Eubacteriales bacterium | reverse complement strand
GCCATTCTGCGACAGGCTCTGCCCCGTACATAACTGTGTCAGGGAAAAGGGGTTGGATACCTGTGCCGACTGCGGGCGGATGGACGGATGTCCGACGCTGGGGCAAATCGCCGGAAACAGCCCGTTTGTTTTGGAAAACCTGAAGCAGTTGAAGCAGAGCAATGCCATTACGATGACAGTAAACGATGCCGAATACACCGTAATTAAGCTCCTTGGGAAAGGAAAAGGCGGCTACTCCTATCTTGTGACAGACGGAGCGGCGCAATATGTCCTGAAACAGATCCACCACGAGCCTTGCGAATACTACACCTTCGGTGACAAGCTGCAAGCCGAGCTGCGCGACTATGAAACGCTGCGCAAGATTGGGATTCCCATGCCCCGGCTTCTGGCGGTGGATGCCCCGCAGGAGCGCATTTTGAAAGAATACATCGCCGGGCAGACGGTGGCGGAGCTTCTTAAAGCGGGACAGATGGAACCCGATTGGCTTGCGCAGGTGCAGGCCATGTGCAGCCTGCTATACCCGGCCGGACTGAACATCGACTACTATCCCACCAACTTCGTCCCGTGTGGCGGAACGCTTTACTACATCGACTATGAGTGCAATGCCTATATGGAGCAGTGGGACTTTGAACATTGGGGCATCCGGTATTGGACGGCGCAGGCACCGGAAAGGACGGAGGAAACATGAGAATCCCTTTGGAGGACAGGCTCCTCTATGCGGTACCGGCGCTTCTCGTGCTGGCGGCGTTCTACGGCGTTTATTTTGCCAAGGTGCTGGCGCAAAAGCGGCGCGACAGATGTGCCGCCGGTGCTGCTGCCTGCTTCACGCATGGAATTTATCGGGCAGCGCCAAAAGGGGAAAATACAAAGAAGGGAAGTCTTGAAATTGAGTAACAGTTTGTTTGTCATAGAACGCGCACGGCCGGAGGAAGCCGCCGCGCTGCTGGACTATCTGAAAATCGTCGGTGGAGAAACAGAAAACTTAAGCTTCGGTGCGGAGGGAGTGCCCCTCGACCTTGAAACGGAGCAATCCTATCTGCGTTCGCAGTGTGAATCAATGGACAATGTTCAGTATCTTGCCAAAGTGAAAGATGAGATCATTGGAACGGCGAGCCTGAACCGCAAACACAAGCGAATGAGCCACCGCGGGGTGTTCGGAATCAGCCTGAAAAAAGCATGGTGGGGCTGCGGTGCGGCTTCTGCTCTGACGGAAGCGATTCTTGCTTTTGCCAAGGAGAATGATTTCGAGCAGTTGAATCTGGAAGTGCGCAGCGATAATGCCCGCGCGATCAGACTTTATGAAAAGTACGGCTTTCGGAAGCTCTGTACGTTTCCCCATTTTTTCAAAATCAACGGAGAATATGTCGATTTTGACCTGATGAATCTCGAACTGAACACAGCAGACGACCGCATCGGGGAAAATACGAGATGACGATTGATATACTGGTTCTGAAGCGGTATAATTTAATGGGAATAGTCTTTTGGCGACTATCCAGCATCCAGACAGGAAAGATTTTAACAAAAAGACAAGGAGTATTTTTTGAAACTTACCACTTTATTACTGGAGCGTGTGGCCTGACCGGGAGGTCTGGCAAATTCATTCACACGCCATTCCTCCCGAAGAACAGACCGCGCATCTTCAGGAGGACTTCCAATGAACCGCGAAAACAAACGCAAAACCTTTGAAAAAGGGTACTATAAGACCCATGCCTGTCACGACACGTTTATCTGCAAGGTCTGCGGCAGACCTTGCGTGCCGGAGCATGCAGGCAGTGACCACCGCAACCACTGCCCCAACTGTCTTTCAAGCCTTCATGTGGACATAGAACCCGGCGACCGGGCAAGTGACTGCGGCGGCATCATGGAGCCGATCGCCGTCTGGGTACGCAAGGGCGGAGAATGGGCGATCATTCACCGCTGCAAGCGCTGCGGTGCGCTCAGCTCCAACCGCGTGGCTGCGGACGACAACCCCATGAAGCTCATGAGCATCGCGATGAAGCCTCTTTGCGAGCCGCCGTTCCCGTTGGAGCGCATTGAGGAAATGACCGCGCTTATGGGCGGCGATGGGAAGATCAAATAAGCCGAAAAATCTAAGGAAGCTCTGATTCAATCGCAAGAGCGGTCAGCGAGGGATTTTGTTCCAAATTGAGGTTTGGAAATTGCAGGAATCCTTTTCGTATTTCAAGATTTTCAAACCGATCAGTTGGGGCAAAAGACCCGCTGAGCGCCGCAGCCGATTGATTCAGAGGTTCTCTAGTATGACTGATGTTTCCTCAGGAGAACCTCCTGTTCATAACAAAAAAAGCAGCCGAGCGGCTGCTTTTTTCGTTTGCACCGGGCAAGAAGCTGCGCCTACCTGCAGCAGCAGCCGTCCTTTTTGTCCGGACAGACGGCGGCGCTGGGAAAGAAGGAGCGCATCGGGAACTCCTCACGGCTGAAGCGTTCGCAGGGATCCTCCTCGCAGCCCTCGTCGGCGCAGCACTCCCGGCGCGGCGCGCTGTATTCCGTGGTCGGAACGGTGAGCTGCGTCTCGCGCTCCAGACGCACGGTCGAAAACTGTCCAAGCGTTACATAAAGCCGCTTTTTTTCGCCCGAGAGCACAAGCTGCTCGCCGAAGCTGTCCGTCACGCTCTGGGGCAGGGAGCAGGCCGCGCTCTCGGTGCAGCGACACTCGCAGACGGCGCGCACGCAGCTCGAGAGGATCACCGGGTCAAGCGCCTCGGCCACTGCCGTCGGCATATTCTGCCGCAGGAGCGCGTCGGCCGGCGGAATTTCCTGCGTGCTGCGGAAGGTCTTGGCGCAGGCTCTGCCCCCGCAGAGCACGACGCGCTTGCCAAAAACGGCCAGACCCGTGATTGTCGTCGGGCGAAGACTGCCGTTGAGCGCCTCGCCGACGATGCGATAATAAAAGGTCATATCCACGGCATAGTAGCCGCACTGATAGGGAAGACCGTCCACCTCAACGTGGACATAGAGCAACTCGGCACAGCGAGTCTTCGCGCCGGTCGCGGCGTCGAGCGCCGTCTGCGACGCGGTCGTCAGCCAGACCCGCACGTCCTCAATGCAGTCCTTGTCGAAGCACGAGTCGATTATCTGGTTCGTATGGATGGAGACGGGGCCGGGCGCGGTCACACATTCTCGATGATTGTCAGGCATAGTTGAGTCCCTCCCATTGCCGGATGGATCCGGCCTTCTTCAAGCAGGTCAAACGCTGCTTTCATAACATTGTATGCTTCCCGGCGGACTTTGTGAAAAATGCGCCATAGACAAACAGGTCGTTTTGTGATACTATATTATCAGGTATGGATGCTGGGAGAGGATCTTGATTGAAAATCGATGTTCTGGGCGTACAATATGATAATCTGACCATGCAGGAGGCGCTCGAACAGGGGCGCCGGCTGCTGGAGGGCACGCAGACGGCCTACTGCGTCACGCCCAATGCAGAGATCGCCTATCAGGCGCTTCATGACGAGGCCTTTCGGGCGCTGCTCAACGGCGCGGCGCTGGTGCTTCCGGACGGCGCGGGCGTGGTGCTCGGCGCAAAGCTGCTCGGAACGCCGCTGAAGCAAAAGGTCGCGGGCATCGAGTTTGCCGAGGGCCTTTTGGGCGTGATGGAGCAGACCGGCAAGCGGCTCTATCTCTTGGGCGGCAAGCCAGGGATCGCGGAGCTTGCTGCGGAAAAAATGCTTCAAAAGCATCCGAAGCTGGTGATCTGCGGCATGGCCGACGGCTATTTTCAGGACGAAGCGCCCGTGATCGAGGCTGTGAATGCCGCCGAGCCGGACGCGCTGTTTGTTTGCCTCGGTGCGCCGAAGCAGGAATATTTCATGCATCGGCATCAGGCGGATCTGAATGTCCGCCTCATGATCGGCCTCGGCGGCTCGCTGGACGGCTTCGCCGGGACGGTCAAGCGCGCCCCGCGGTGGATGATCCGGCTGCAGCTCGAGTGGCTATATCGGCTCATTAAGCAGCCGAGCCGCTTTGTGCGGATGCTCGCATTACCGAAATTTATTTTTGCCGCAATGAAAAAGAGAATGAAAGGGTGAGCTTTTTGGGAAAGCTGATCGTATTCGAGGGAACGGACGGCTCCGGCAAGACCACGCAGTTCACGTTGCTCGCAAAGCGATTGCAGGCCATGAAGATCCCGTTCCAGACGATGGATTTTCCGCAGTACTCCGAGCCGTCGTCGGCGTTGATCCGGATGTATCTCGGGGGCGAGTTCGGCAGCCGTCCCTCGGACGTTAACGCCTACGCCGCTTCGACGTTTTATGCCGTCGACCGCTATGCGTCGTATCGCAAGGTCTGGGGCGACTATTATGAAAGCGGCGGGCTGATGCTCTCAAACCGCTACGCAACGTCGAATGCCGTGCATCAGGCCTCAAAGGTCGCGCCCGAGAAGCGCGAGGAGTTTTTTTCGTGGGTTTACGATTTTGAATACCGCAAGCTGGCGCTTCCGTGCCCCGATCTCGTGATCTATCTCGACGTGCCGACCGAGCAGACGGAGCAGATGCTTCGCCACCGCGAGCAGGAGACGCACACGAATGCCGACATCCACGAGAAAAATATGGATTATCTGCGGCAGTGCCGCAGCACCGGTCTGGACGCGGCGCATTATTACGGCTGGACGGTCATCGACTGCGTGCAGGACGGCAAGCTCCGCTCCATCGAGGACATTCACCGGCAGATCACGGCGCTTGTGCTCAAGTGTCTGGAGGAATAAAAATGGTTTATTTGATTTTGGGAACGGGCTTTGAGGAGTCCGAGGCGATCGTTCCCTGCGACCTGCTCCGGCGCGCCGGGGTGGAGGTGCGTCTGGCCGGCATCGGCGGCACGGAGATCGTTGGGAGCCATGGCGTGACGGTTCGCGCCGACTGCGTCGCCGAGCATACCGCGCTGGACGAGGCAGAGATGCTGATCCTGCCCGGCGGTCTGCGCGGCGTGGCCTCCATCCGCGCCTGCCAGACGGTGCTCGAGGCGGTCAGCCGCGCGGCCGAGCGCGGGCGTTGGGTCGCAGCGATTTGCGCCGCACCAACGATTTTGGCGCAGCTCGGCATTACGGACGGCAGACGCGCGACCTGCTATCCCGGCATGGAGTCGGAGATGGGCGGCGCGCTGACCTGCGGCGAGCAGACCGCGCAGGACGGAAACATCATCACCGGGCAGGCCGCCGGAGCGTCGTTTGCCTTCGGCCTGAGGCTGGTCGAGGCGCTGTGCGGTGAGGCGGCGGCGCAAAAGGTCGCAGCGGGCATCGTTGCACGCTGAAGGAGGATATTATGGCAGATCAAAACTATTACCCGACGGACGGGCTCGGCGACGACGAGCTCTCGGTCGACGAGCTGCTCGCCTCGGCGCGGCGCGACGCGGCTGCGAGCAATGCGGCGCAGGAGCCGACGCATGACGAGGCGGCCTACGGCGCCGGCTTTGACGCGGCTGACTCATTCACTCCGGATTTCGGAGACAGCTTTGCTGACTACGGCGAATATCAGCCGGAGCAGACCGCCGACGTCGAGCCGCCGCAGGAGGCGCCGGAGGAGCCTTACGACGAGGAAGATTACGACGACTTCGACGACGATGCTTCCGACGCGCCGGTGCCCCGCAAGCCGAGGCGCCGCCGCGTGCATCGCGTGATGCCGCTGTTTGTGAAGGTGATCCTTTATGTCGTGATCGTCGGGCTGATCGCGCTGGGGCTGGGCTACGGCGCTTGGGAATGCGCGCAGGATGTGATGGCCTTCGGCCGCTCGGACGACACGCATTCGATCACCATCTCTGAAAACGAATCGATCGACGACATTGCGCAGAAGCTCCACGACGAGGGCTTCATCCAGTATCCGTGGCTCTTCAAGCTCTATTGCAAGCTGACGAAGTCCGGCGGAGAGATCGAGCCGGGCACCTATGAGCTGAGCTTCAACTATGACTATCATGCCCTCATTAAGGGCATGGTTGCCGACAGCCCGAATCGCGCGACCGTCCGCGTGACGATCCCGGAGGGCTATTCCTGCCGCCAGATCTTTGAGCTGATGGAAAAGAGCAACGTCTGCACGGCCGAGGCGCTGAAGCAATGCGCCGCCGAGACGGACTTTGACTATTGGTTCCTGGAGCATGTCCCGCAGGGGCAGGAATATCCGCTCGAGGGCTTCCTGTTCCCGGATACCTATGATTTCTACGAGGACGACGAGCCGGAGCGCGTGCTGGACAAGCTGCTGACGAACTTTGACCGCAAATTCTCGGACAAGGCGCGCAGTCAGCTCGACCTGCTCAACGAATACCTCGCGGAGAAATACCGCGATATGGATTTCGACGACGATTACATCGCCTCGCATCAGTTCACGATCTATGAGCTGATCACGGTCGCCTCCATGATCGAGAAGGAGTCCGGCGGCGCGGCCGAGAGCGGCCTGATCGCCTCGGTCATCTATAACCGCCTGTGCGACCCGAACAGCTTCCCGAATCTGGAGATCGACGCGACGATCGTCTATGCGCTCGGCGGCGTGGATCATCCTCTGACGAACAGCGACCTTCAGGTCGACAGCCCGTATAATACCTACACACATCCCGGGCTGCCCGTCGGCCCGATCTCGAATCCGGGTCTGAGCAGCATTTCCGCTGCGCTGAATCCTTCGGATAGCAACTACTACTTCTATGCCCTCGATGAAAGCACCGGTATGCACCACTTCTCCGAGACGTATGACGAGCATCAGGCCTTCCTGAACGGCGGCGCGAGCAACGACGGCGATGACGAGGGCGGAAATGACGAATAAGCCGGAGCTGCTAGCCCCGGCAGGGGATATGGAGCGGCTGAAAATGGCCGTGCTCTATGGCGCGGACGCCGTCTATCTGGCGGGGACGAGCTTCGGTATGCGCGCCTTTGCGGGGAATTTTTCCCCGGAGGAGCTGCCGAAGGCGGTCGAATTTGCACACGCGCACGGCGTTCAGGTGCACGTCACCGTGAACACGCTTCCGCGAAACGCAGAGCTGCGCGCTCTGCCGGAGCACCTCGAGCGGCTTCAGGCCGCCGGCGTTGATGCGCTGATCGTCGCCGACCTCGGCGTGTTTCAGATGGCCGGAAAATATGCGCCGCGCTGCGCGCGTCACGTCTCCACGCAGGTGAGCGTCTCTAACTCCGCCTGCGCTGCGGCGTGGCATGAGCTGGGCGCCAAGCGCGTCGTGCTCGCCCGCGAGCTTTCGCTCGAGGAGATCGCCGAGATCCGGCGCGACACGCCCAAGGAGCTGGAGCTCGAAACGTTTGCGCACGGGGCAATGTGCGTGTCCTATTCCGGGCGCTGCCTTCTGTCAAACTACATGACCGGGCGCGACAGCAACCGCGGCGCATGCGCCCAGCCCTGCCGCTATCAGTACGCGCTGATGGAGGAAAAGCGTCCGGGTGAGTATTTCCCGGTGTTTGAGGATGAGAAGGGCACCTACATTATGAATTCGCGCGATATGTGCATGATCGACCACATTGACGACCTGATGCGCGCGGGCGTGAGCTGCATCAAGCTCGAGGGCAGAGCCAAATCGGCCTACTACGCCGCGATTGTCACGGGCGCATACCGCCATGTGATCGACGACGTGGCCGCCGGAAGAGCGCCCGACCCGGTCTGGCGCGACGAGGTCGAGCATGTCTCCCACCGGCACTACAGCACCGGCTTTTACTATGGCCAGCCGGGGCAGTACACCGCCAATTCGCGCTATATCCGCGATTGGCAGGTCTGCGCGATCGTCACGGACTGCACCCCGGACGGCCTTGCGACGTTGTCCCTGCGCAACAAATTTTCCGCAGGCGACACAGTCGAGCTGGTCGGCCCGGATCTGCGGCCGTTTGCAATGACCGTTCCCGAGATGCGCGATATGGACGGCGGCATCCTGACCGAGCCGCGCAACCCGCAGATGAGATTCACCATGCAGCTTCCGAGGGTCGTCCCGCCGTTTTCCATCGTGCGCCACGCCGTGGAGCTTTCCGCAGAGGAATAACAGAGATTCAAAACCGCCTCCGACGTAAGCCGGAGGCGGTTTGCGTCAGAAAAAAAGCGGAAAAACCGCAAACGCGGTTGACATTTTTCGCGTGTGCTGATAAAATATCAGCGAATAAGCCAAATTGGCGCCGAGGAAGCCAATCTGCCCAGAACGCACCCAGCGAGCGGAGAGCCGGTGCAAGCTCCGCTGCGGATCGGGCAGACCGCCACTTCCGAGCCGACCGCGACGAACGGTACGGCCCATCCCCGTTATCGGATGACGAAAGATGCCGAGCTTTCGGCAATTAGGGTGGTACCGCGAGAGAGCCTCGCCCCTAACCGGGGGTGGGGTCTATTTTTTTCGGGTCGCCCGATCGATCGCAACAATTTACTTGGAGGAAAGAAACATGCAAAAGAAATACGGTCTGAACGAGCTGCGTGAAATGTACCTCTCGTTCTTTGAGAGCAAGGGTCATCTGCGCCTGCCCAGCTTCCCGCTGGTTCCGCAGCATGACAAGTCGATCCTGCTCATCAATGCGGGCATGACGCCGATGAAGCCTTACTTCACCGGCGAGGAGGAGCCGCCGCGCCACCGCGTCTGCACCTGCCAAAAGTGCATCCGCACCGGCGACATCGACAACATCGGCCACACCGACCGCCACGGAACCTATTTTGAAATGCTCGGCAACTTCTCGTTCGGCGATTATTTCAAGCGCGAGGCGCTGTCGTGGTGCTGGGAATTTTTGACGAAGGTCGTCGGTCTGGACGAGAACCGGCTCTATCCGTCGATCTATGAGAACGACGAGGAGGCCTTTGAGATCTGGACAAGGGAGATCGGCGTGCCCGCCGAGCGCATCTCGCGCTTCGGCAAGGAGGACAACTTCTGGGAGCATGGCTCCGGTCCGTGCGGCCCGTGCTCCGAGGTCTATTATGACCGCGGCGAGCAATACGGCTGCGGCAAGCCCGACTGCAAGGTCGGCTGCGAGTGCGACCGTTATATCGAGATCTGGAACAACGTCTTTTCCCAGTTCAATAACGACGGCAAGGGCAACTATACCGAGCTGAAGCAGAAGAACATCGACACCGGCATGGGTCTGGAGCGTCTGGCCGTTGTCTGTCAGGACGTCAAGAGCCTCTTTGACGTCGACACGGTCATGAATATCACGAACAAGGTCACGGAGCTGACCGGCGCGTCCTACGGCAAGTCCGAAAAGATGGACGTCTCCCTGCGTGTCATCACCGACCACATCCGCGCGGCGACCTTCCTGATCTGCGACGGCGTGCTGCCGTCGAACGAGGGGCGCGGCTACGTCCTGCGCCGTCTGCTGCGCCGCGCGGCGCGCCACGGCAAGCTGCTCGGCGTCAACAAGCCCTTCCTGTATCAGGTGGTCGACACCGTCGTGCACGAGAACGAGTGCCAATACCCCGAGCTGCGCGAGAAGCAGTCCTATATCACCAAGGTCATCCAGACCGAGGAGGACAATTTCTGCAAGACCATCGACGGCGGCATGAAGATCTTCGCCGAGATGCTTGCCGGGCATAAGGAGAAGGGCGAGACGCGCTTCTCCGGCGCGGACGCCTTCAAGCTCTATGATACCTACGGCTTCCCGATCGACCTGACGGTCGAGATGGTGCGCGAGGAGGGCATGAGCGTCGACGAGGACGAGTTCGCCCGGCAGATGAAGGAACAGAAGCAGCGTGCCCGCGAAGCGCGCAAGGCGCTCGGCGACCTCGGCTGGGCGGGCATTGAGTTCGGCAAGGAGATCCCCGAGACGGAGTTTGTCGGCTATGACCGGCTGGAGGCCGACGGCAAGATCGTTGCGCTGATCGCAAACGAGGAGTTCTGCGGTTCCGTCAGCGAGGGCATGGAGGCCATT
The DNA here is from genome assembly GCA_900548795.1 of uncultured Eubacteriales bacterium. Lineage (GTDB taxonomy): Bacteria > Bacillota > Clostridia > Oscillospirales > Oscillospiraceae > JAZOXB01. The sequence goes on along the minus strand of URLT01000025.1, from coordinate 11,005 downwards.
GTCGTCCTCGACCGCAGCCCGATGTATGCCGAAATGGGCGGTCAGGTCGCCGACCGGGGCGTGATCTGCGCCGAGACCGGCACCTTCGTTGTCAGCGACGTCCAGAAAAACAAGGGCGGAAAATATATGCACTACGGCGTTGTGAAGTCCGGCAGACTTGAGCTTGGACAGACCGCGCGCGCCGACGTCGACGGCGAGCGCCGCCGCGCCATCAGCCGCGCGCACTCCGCGACGCATCTGCTGCAGGCCGCGCTTGAGCGCGTGCTCGGCGACCACTGTCATCAGGCCGGTTCTCTGGTCGAGCCGGATCATCTGCGCTTCGACTTTACCCATTTTTCGGCCGTGACGCCCGAGGAGCTGGCGAAGGTCTCGTCTGCTGTGATGGATATGATCCTGCAGGGCGTTGACATCACGACGCAGGTGCTCCCGATCGCCGAAGCACAGAAGCTCGGCGCAACGGCGCTCTTCGGCGAAAAATACGGTGAGACGGTGCGCGTGGTCAAAATGGGCGAGTATTCGCTCGAATTCTGCGGCGGCACGCATCTGGACAACACCGCCAAGGTCGGCCCGTTCCGCATCATGGGCGAGGCGTCCGTGGCCTCCGGCGTGCGACGCATCGAGGCCTACACCGGCAAGCGCGTGATCGAGCAGATGGACGAGATGAACCGCGTGCTGCTGCGTGCTTCGGACATGCTCAAAACCTCTCCGAAGGAGCTGATCGTCCGCGCCGCGGGCATGATGAGCGAGCTCAGAGAGATGAAGCAGCGCGTCGACCAGATGAAGGACAAGCTCTTCAGCGGCGAGATCGAGCGCTTCCTGTTCTCGGCGAAGAACGTCGAGGGGCTCAAGGTGCTCACGACGGTGCGCAACGACGTCACGCCGAACGACCTTCGCAAGATGGGCGACCAGATCCGCGACCGCGAGCCGAACGCCGTGGCGGTCATCGCCGGAACGCAGGGCGATAAGATCAGCATTCTGGCCGTCTGCGGCAAGCATGCCGTCGAGCAGGGCATTAAGGCCGGCGCACTGGTCAAGGAGGTCTGCACGGCCTGCGGCGGCAGCGGCGGCGGCAAGCCCGACTCTGCAATGGGCGGCGGCAAGGATATCCTCAAGCTGGACAATGCGCTGGCGCTGGTCGACGAATTCGTCGCTGCGCATCTGCATCCGTGATGACACAATTATATATAAATAATTAATAATATTAGGAGAATTCATATGGACGACTGCATTTTCTGCAAGATCATCGCCGGAGAGATCCCGACAAAAAAGGTCTATGAGGACGAGCAGTGCCTTGCGTTTTATGACATTGCACCGCTTGCGCCGCAGCATTTTCTCGTCGTGCCCAAGCAGCATATTGCCGCTGCCAACCGCATCAAGCCTGAAAACGAGGCGGTCGTGGGACATATTTTCAGCGTGATCGCCAATCTGGTCAGCGTGATGGGATTTTCCGACGGCTATCGCGTCGTGACCAACTGCGGTGCAGACGCCGGCCAAACGGTGCAGCATCTGCATTTCCATGTGCTCGGCGGCAAGCAGCTCGGGAGCTTCAATTGACAGACAAGGGAAGCTCTGATTCAATTGCAAGAGCGGTCAGCGAAGGATTTTGTTCCAAATTGAGGTTTGGAAATCGCAGGAATCCTTTGTGTATTTCAAGATTTTCAAACCGACAAGTTGGAGAAAAAGACCCGCTGAGCGCCGCAGTCGATTGATTCAGAGGTTCCCAAGGATGCGCTGAGAAAACCATCATAAAGAGGGGAGCGCGGTACCGTGCGGAGGCTGGCGATTTTTTCGTTTGCGTTTGCGGCGGCAGCGGCAGCCTATGTCTGGCTGCTGCCCCGTCCGCTTGCGCTGCTGCTCTGCGCGGCGCTGGCGCTCTCCTTTTTGCTGCTTCGCCTGAGCGGAAGGGAGCGCCTGCGCGCCGTCCGCATCGCGGCGCTCGGGGCGGCGGTTTCGCTGCTCTGGTGTTCGGTCTACGAGACGGTTCGCATTGCGCCCCTGCGGGCATATGAGGGCTCGCAGCAGACGCTCACGCTGACGGTCACGGGCTATCCGCAGCAGCGGGAAAGCGGCTTCCGCGTGGAGGCGCGGCTGCTGCATGGCCGCGTGATGCTCTACCTGACCGGGGAGACTTGCACGCTCCGACCGGGCGACCGCGTAACGCTTGACGCGCAGGTGCGCGATGTCTCCGGCGCGGATGTGTCGGATGGGTTGGCCTTTCAGGCGCAGGAGATCTCGCTGCTGGTCTTTCCGCGCGGCGAGCCGGAGGTGCTCCGAGCGGAACGGCTTCCGCTCTGGGCGTATCCCAAGGCGGCGGCAAAGGCGCTCGGCGACTGCATCAGCGATGTTTTTCCGCCCGATACGGCAGGCTTTGCCCGCGCGCTCGTCACCGGCGACAAGGGGCGGATGGAGTATTCCGAGAAAAACACCCTTGCGCTCACCGGGATCTCGCACACGGTCGCCGTCTCCGGCCTGCACGTTTCGCTGCTTGTCGGCGTGATGACGACGCTGTGTCTGCGCCGCAGGCGGACTGCTGCAGCCGTTGCGATTCCCTGTATGCTCTTTTTTGCGGCGATGCTCGGCTTTTCGCCCTCTGTGACGCGTGCAGTTGTGATGGAGACGATGCTTCTGCTCGCGCCGCTTTTGAACCGTGAGAACGATCCGCCGACGGCACTGGGCTTTTCTTTACTCGTCCTGCTGCTGGCAAATCCGTGGGCGATCGCGTCGCTTTCTCTTCAGCTTTCGTTTCTCTCCATTGCGGGGATCAGCGCCTTTAACCTGCCGCTTCAGCGCCGGCTTCAAGCGCTCCTGACGCCCGCAACGCGCGTCGGCGGGGCGCTCTGGCGCTTCGTGACGGCGTCCTGCGCTACGACCCTCAGCGCCATGGCGTTGACCACGCCCGTGGTCGCGCTGCGGCTTGGCGTGTTTTCCATGGTCGCGCCGCTGACCAATCTGCTGACGCTGCCCGTCATCAGCGTCGCCTTCTGCGCGTCGGTCGCAGCGGCGCTCTCGGGGCTGCTTTTTCGGCCGTTTGGCGTCGGTGCCGCGTGGCTGGCCGCATGGCCGCTGCGCTGGGTTCAGCGGGTCGCCGAGCTGCTGGGGAGCATTCCCTATGCGGCGGTCTTCACCCAAAGCCGCTATATTTGCCTTTGGCTCGTCACGGCCTATCTGGCCTTTGGACTGTTCCTGCTGCTGCGGCGTCTGAAAAGACCGCGCAGCTTGCGGCTGACTGCGGCAACGGTCGCCTTCACGCTGCTGCTGGCCATGCTTTTTACGCTGCTTCCCGGCCGAACGGACGTCGGAGCGACCGTGTTTGACGTTGGGCAGGGGCAGAGCGTCCTACTGACGGCAGGGGAGCGGCACTTTCTCGTTGACTGCGGCGGCGACGATGGCCTACAAAACGGGGAGGATGTGTCGCGCGGTCTGCTGACGCGGGGCATTCGCGCGCTCGACGCGCTGATTTTGACACACTATGACACCGACCATACCTGTGGCACGGAGCAGCTTCTCGGCCGGCTCAGCGTGGGGCGGATCTATGCGCCCGCCGCGCCGGATGACGCCGGAAATCAGGAGAAGCTCCTGCTGCTTGCGCGCCGGTACGGCATCGAGCTGGAATTTGTCACCGAGGATCGCTGCCTGCCGCTGCAGGGCGGCGCCCTGCAGCTTTTCGCGCCGACGCGCGCCGGGGAGGACAACGACGGCCTGGCCGTGCTGCTGTCGGTTGACACCTATGATATACTGATAACAGGCGACATGAATGTGAAAGCAGAGCACCGGCTGCTCCAAGCGCATACACTGCCCGACATTGAGGTGCTCGTCGCCGGACACCACGGCTCCAGATACGCCACGGGCGAGGAGCTGCTGACCGCGCTGCATCCGGAGACAGTGCTCATCTCCGTCGGAGAAAATTCCTACGGACACCCCACGCAGGAGACGCTCGATCGCATCGCTGCGGTCGGCGCGACGGTATACCGAACCGATCAGGTGGGGGATATTTCCGTATCGAGGTAACAATTATGGCAAAAAAACCTGCCGAGCCCTCGGCCGGCTTCCAACAGCTCAAAACCGACCTCAAGCAGAAGCAGCTCGGCCGCTGCTACGTGCTTTACGGCGAGGAGGACTATCTGCGGCGGTATTATCTGCAGCAGATGCAGCGGCTTCTGCTCGACTCGCTGACGTCGGATTTCAATTATCACCGGATCAACTCCGAAAACTTTTCGCTGCAGCTTCTTGCAGACAGCCTCGAGGCGCTGCCGATGATGGCCGAGCGTTCGCTCGTGCTCGTTGAGGACGTCGACCTGTTCGCGCTCGACGAGTCCGGGCGTAATGCTGCAGCGGAGCTTTTGAACGATCTGCCGGAGCACTGCTGCCTGATCTTTGCCATGCAGAGCTTCTCGCCGGACAAGCGGATGAAAAAGCTTTGGACGGCGCTCGAGCAGAACGCCGTGCTCGCAGAGCTGCGCTATCAGAGCGAGAGCGACCTGCGCGCGTGGATCGCACGGCATTTTCGGGCAGCCGGGAAATCCGTCACGCCCCAGCTATGCACCTATCTTCTGAGCCTGTGCGGGCCGTCTATGACGCGGCTTGATCTTGAGATCGGCAAGATCTGTGCTTTTTCCGGGGCGCCGGAGATTGTCCGCGCGGACATCGACGCGGTCGTCGAGCCGACGCTCGAGGCAGTTGTGTTTCAAATCACGGACGCGCTCGGGCAGCGCCGGTTTGACGCGGCGTTGGAATATTTGAACGCCGTGCTGAAAATGCAGGAAAGCCCGATCGCCGTCGTCGCGGCCATCGGCGCGCAGATGCGCCGCCTTCGTGCGGCAAAGCTGCTTCAGACGCAGGGCATCGGCGAGAGCGGACTTGCGCAGCTCTGCGGCATCAAGCCCTATGCCGCAGGGAAGCTCGTCACGCAGGCGCGGCAGCTCTCCGAGCGCTTTTGCGAGCAGGGCGTGCTGCTCTGCTGCCAAACCGATCTGAGGCTGAAATCCTCGGCAGAGGAGCCGCAGCGCGTGGTCGAGGAGCTGATCCTTCGTCTCGCGGAGGAGGCGCGCCGTGATTAAGCTCGAGCAGGCCATCGTTGTGGAGGGAAAATACGACAAAAACACGCTCAGCCAGCTCGTCGACGCGCCGATCTTCGAGACGAACGGCTTCGGCGTGATGAAGGATCGGGCGCTCGTGGCGCTTCTGCGCCGGGCGGCCGAGACGCGTGGCCTGATCGTCCTGACGGACAGCGACGGCGCGGGCTTCGTCATTCGAAACTATCTCAAAAGCGTCCTGCCCGCGCAGGGCGTCTTTCACGCCTATATCCCGGATGTCTACGGCAAGGAGCGCCGCAAGGACAAGCCCGGCAAGGAAGGCAAGCTCGGCGTGGAGGGAATGCGGCCGGAGGTGCTGCGGAAGGCGCTGGAAAACGCCGGGATCCGCGAGCGCGAGACGGAGCGGCCGCAAATCACAAAAACAGATCTGTTCCTCTGCGGCCTTTCCGGCGGGAAGGGGAGCGGCGCCCGTCGAGGCGAGCTGATGCGTCAGCTTGGGCTTCCGGAGCATCTCGGCACGAATGCGTTTCTCGACGCGCTGAATCTGCTGATGACCCGCGAGGCGCTGCTGCGGCAGTACGGCGTGACGGCCGAGGAATAACGGGAGAATCACATGGTAGACATTACAGTTCGCGATCTGGTGAAGTCCTTCGAGGTCGGCAGCACGCTGCTCGACGGGCTGAGCTTTGAGATCCAAGAGGGAGAGTGCGTCGGAATCATGGGGCGCAACGGCTGCGGCAAGACGACGCTGTTTCGCCTGCTGACGGGGGAGCTTTCTCCGGACGAGGGCGAGATTTTCATCGCCCCGGGCAAAAAGCTGGGTCTGATCTCGCAGATCCCGATCTATCCCGACGGCTACACGGTCGAGGACGTCCTGCGCACGGCCTTCGCTGAGCTTGCGCGCATCGCCCGCAAGCTCGAGGAGCTGACGCACAAGCTCACGGCGAACGCGCCGCAGGCGCTTCTGGCCGAATACGACCGCCTGAGCAACGCCTATCATGTGGGCGGCGGCTACGAGCAGGACACGGAGGTCGACAAGGTCTGCAACGGCCTCGGCATCCCGCAGACCATGCGCGGGCAGGAATTCGCGCGGCTCTCGGGCGGCGAAAAGACGCGCGTGAATCTGGCGCGCCTGCTGCTGGAAAAAACGGACATCCTGCTGCTCGACGAGCCGACGAACCACCTTGATCTGCGCAGCGTGGAATGGCTCGAGACCTATATCCGCCATTTCAAGGGAACGGTTTTGACCATTTCGCACGACCGTTATTTCCTTGATCGGGTCGTGCAGCGCATCATCGAGATCTCGGGCGGCAGAGCGGAATTTTACAGCGGAAACTACACATTCTATCTGCAGGAGAAGCAGGAGCGCTTTAACCGACAGCTCAAGCAGTATGAGCAGGAGCAGGCAAAGCTGCGTCAGCTCGGCTATACGCTCGAGCGCATGAAGGGCTGGGGCATCAACAACCGCGTGCTTTATCGCCGCGCGATGTCCATCCAGCACCGCATGGAGCGCATCGAAAAAACCGACCGCCCGACGCGCGAAAAAACGCTTCGCACCCGCTTTGGGGAGAAGGAATTTCACGGAGACGAGGTCTTCGCGGTGAAGGGTTTCGGCAAGCGCTTCGGCGAGCGCCGGCTCTTTTCCAACGTCGAGCTGCAGGTGCGCGGCGGGGAGCGCATCGCGCTTCTGGGCGACAACGGCGCCGGCAAGACCACCTTTTTGCAGGCGCTGCTCGGCGAGCTGCCCTGCGAGGGCGCGGTGAAATTCGGCCCGTCGGTCAAATGGGCATATCTCCCGCAGGTGATGCATTTTGCGCACCCGGAGCGCACGCTCTATGACACGATGCTCTATGAAAAGAACTGCACCCCGCAGTCTGCGCGCGACCGCCTCGGCGCGTTCCTCTTCACCGGGGAGGATGTGTTCAAGACCGTCGGGACGCTCTCCGGCGGCGAGCAGTCGCGCCTGCGCTTGTGTATGCTGATGGATGACAAGATCAATCTGCTGATCCTTGACGAGCCGACGAACCATCTGGACGTGGCCAGCCGCGAATGGGTCGAGTGCGCGATCGACGAATACGAGGGCACGCTGCTTTTCGTCTCGCACGACCGCTATTTCATTGAAAAATTTGCCACGCGCATCTGGGAGCTTTCTGACGGCACAATCCGCGATTTTCCGTGCGGCTACGCCAAATATCGCTCCATTCTCGAGCACGAGGCGATGCAGCGCACGCCGCAGGCCAGACAGAAGGAGAAAAAACCAAAGCCCGCCGGCGGCACGCGGGAGCTGGAAAAGCAGGTGCGCCGTCTCGAGCGCGAGATCGAGGCGCAGGAGCAGACGATCCGCGCGCTGGATGAGGCGCTGACGGCGGCCTCCGACAACTATCAGGAGCTGATCCGTCTGACCGCCGAGCGCGAAGCGGAAGAAAAACGGCTTGACGAAATGATGGAGCGCTGGGAAGCGCTTGCATCTGAGCTGGAGTCGTGATATAATGTATCAACAACAAAAAACAAAGGAGAACCCAGTATTATGAGCGAACAATGCAGCGGAAGCTGCTCCACGTGCGGTGAAAACTGCTCGGAGCGCAAGGCGGAGAGCCTGATTGCAAAGCTGAATGAAAAGTCCCGCGTCGGAAAGGTCATCGCGGTCATTTCCGGCAAGGGCGGCGTCGGAAAGAGCACCGTGACCGGTCTGCTGGCAACGGCCATGCAGCGCGCAGGCAAGCGCGTCGGCATTCTCGATGCGGACATCACCGGCCCGTCGATCCCGAAGGCCTTCGGCGTCAGCGGCTGCAACGCCATGGACGAGATGCTTATTCCGGCCAAGACTGCGGGCGGCATTCAAATCATGAGCATCAATCTGCTGCTTGAAAATGAGACGGATCCCGTGCTCTGGCGTGGCCCTGTGATCGGCGGCGCGGTCAAGCAGTTCTGGACGGACGTTCTCTGGGACGACGTGGACTACCTCTTTGTCGATATGCCTCCCGGAACGGGCGACGTTGCGCTGACGGTCTTCCAGTCTCTGCCCGTCGACGGCGTCATCATCGTCACCTCTCCGCAGGAGCTGGTTTCCATGATCGTCGCAAAGGCCGTGAAGATGGCGGATATGATGAACATCCCCGTGCTCGGTCTGGTCGAGAACTACAGCTACTATCAGTGCCCCGACTGCGGCAAAAAGCACGCCGTTTTCGGCGAAAGCCACATCGAGCAGGTCGCCAAGGCGCACGCCTGCCGATCGATCCGTCGGTCGCTGCCGCCTGCGACGCCGGCAAGGCCGAGTCGCTCCCCACCGAGGCGCTGACCGAGGCCGTCGAGGCGATCCGATAATTCACGTTTTATTCACAATTTTCCCGGAACCGCATCCGAAATGTGACGTCAAAGGGGAGTACAGCCCGAGCCGCGCGGCTCGGAACGCTCTGAATTCGGAGGTATGCAATGAAAAAAAGGTATTTGTCGATCATGCTAGCGCTCGTGCTGCTGCTTGGCCTGCTTGCGGGCTGCGGCGATCAAAAGCAGGCGGTTTACGTTCAGACCGTTGCGGAGATCATGGGCTACGGTATGCCAGGCAGCAGCAATGTCTGCGCCGGCGTCGTCGTGGCGCAGAACGAGGTCAAGGTCAAAAAGGACGACAACCGCACGATTTCCGAGATCAAGGTCGAGGTCGGACAGCAGGTCATGACCGGCGACGTGCTGTTCACCTATGACACGCAGCAGATGCAGCTCACCATCGACCAAAAGTCGCTGGAGATCGAGCAGCTCCGCAATACCGTTTCGGACAACAACACCAAGATCGCCGAGCTGAAAAAGCAGCAGGAAAAGGCGTCGGAATCCGACAAGCTTTCCTACACCGTGCAGATCCAGGCGCTCGAGACGGAGAATAAGGAAGCGCAGTACAACATCCAGCTCAAGCAGCAGGAGCTTGACGCGCTCAAGAGCGAGAACGGCACCGGTCAGGTGACCTCGCCCATCGACGGCATCGTCAAGAGCATCAGCGGGCAGGACGGTTCCTCCAATAATGGCGGCGAAAGCTCTGACGCCTTCATCACGCTGGTGCAGAGCGGCGCATACCGCGTCAAGGGACGCATCAACGAGCTCAACCGCAACGAATTCCGCGTGGGTCAGTCCGTGACCGTGCGCTCGCGCGCGGATCGCTCCCTGACGTGGAACGGGAGCATCACCGAGATCGACTCCAATCCCGAGACGAATACCAACTCCGGCATGTTCTACAGCTCTACTGACGAGATGACCACCTCCAGCAACTACCCGTTCTATATCGATCTGGATTCACCGGAGGGACTGATGCTCGGCCAGCACGTCTATATCGAGCCGTCCGACGGCGAGAGCAGCGACGGCGGCATCTGGCTCGACGAGAGCTATGTTATCGCGTCCGACGACGGCGGCTATTTCGTCTGGGCTGCCAACGAAAAGGACGAGCTGGAAAAGCGCTCCGTCACGGTCGGGGAATACAACGACGTCATGGGACAGTATGAGATCCTCGACGGCTTGACGCTCAACGACCGCCTCGCGTGGCCGGAGGACAGCCTTGAGGAGGGAATGCCCGTCTCGGACACGCCGGTCGAGAGCGAGTCTGAATCCGAAGACGGCGAGACCGGCTTCGACGAGGTTGAAACGCTGCCGAACGACGGCCCGGACGGGGTTGATGACCAATTCACGGTCAATCCGAGAGGCATGGGCGGAGAGGATCCCGTCGACAACGCGTCGGATGATCCGCTTCAGACGGACGGAGAGATCTCGCCAACCACCGGGGAGGGGGTCGTCGGCTGATGCTGGTTGAAATGAAGGACATCTGCAAGGATTACCCGCAGGGCAAGGAATTTGTCCACATCCTCAAGCACATCAACCTTGAGGTCGCCGAGGGGGATTACCTTGCGATCATGGGGCCGTCCGGCTCCGGAAAAACCACACTGATGAATCTGATCGGCTGCCTTGACGTGCCCACGAGCGGGGAGTTCCTGCTCAACGGCGAGGATCTGCGCAACGCGAGCTTCAACCACCTTGCCGAGGTGCGCAATCGGCTGCTCGGCTTTGTGTTTCAGAGCTTCTATCTTCTGCCGAAGCTGAGCGCCGTCGACAACGTCGCGCTTCCGCTGCTCTACCGCGGCGTGGGCAAGAACGAGCGACGTGAGCTTGCGAAGGATGCGCTGCGCCGCATGGGGCTGGGCAACCGTCTGACCTTCCGGCCAAATCAGCTCTCCGGCGGCCAGTGCCAGCGCATCGCCATCGCGCGCGCCATTGTCGGCGAGCCGAAGCTCCTGTTGGCCGACGAGCCGACCGGCGCGTTGGACACGACCTCCGGCCAGCAGATCATGGACATCTTCGACGAGCTGAATCGAGCCGGCACGACGATCGTTATGATCACGCACGAGCAGGAGATCGCCGACCGCGCGCGCAGAATCGCCTATATTCGCGACGGCATTCTCTCCGACCGCCCGGCGGTCGAGCCGCCGCGCCCGAAAAAGGAAACGGTGACGCTGACAGAGGAGCAGCTCCTGCATAATCTGCTTTACGGCGGCGAAGGGACGGTGGACGGCAATGCGTAAGGAAGTCAAGGTCGCGATCATTTCTATGGTCAGCATTCTGCTCACGGTCGCGATCGTTATCACGGCGGTCTGGTATTTCGGCCGCAGCACCGATCCGGTCACGGTCGTCCCGGCCTCGTGGCACATCACTGGCGGCGACTATAACAGCCAGTCCTACGAGGGCTATGTCACCGCGGACAATTTGCAGACCGTTACCCTCAGCAGCACCCAGACCGTCACGGAGGTGCTGGTCAAGGAGGGGCAGCGCGTGGCCAAGGGCGATGTGCTGATGAAATATGACACGACACTAACGGACATTCAGCTCGAGCGACAGAATCTTGCCGTGCAGCAGGCGCAGCTACGCGTGGAGCAGGCAAAAAAGGATCTGACCCGCATCAATGCAATGAAGCCCTATACCGGCCCGCCTGCGACCCG
>URLT01000024.1 GCA_900548795.1 uncultured Eubacteriales bacterium | reverse complement strand
GCGCAGCGCCATCCACGGCGGCACAACGATGGTCATCGACTTTGCCTGCCCGAACAAGGGCGAGACGCTGCAATACGGCCTCGACCTCTGGCACAGGAAGGCCGACGGCCGCACCGCCTGCGACTACGGCTTCCACATGACCATCGACGACTGGAACGACGGGATCATTGCAGAGCTGCCGAAGATGTTCGAGCAGGGCGTTTCCTCTTTTAAGATGTATATGACCTATCCGGCCATGATGATCGGCGACGGCGCGATCTTTGAGGCGCTGCAGAAGCTCAAGGAGCTTGGCGGCATCGCGGGCGTCCACTGCGAGAACGCCGGCGTGATCGACTCGCTCATCGCCGAGAAAAAGGCCGCCGGGGAGCTGTCTCCGTCGGCGCATCCGCGCTGCCGGCCGGCGCTGCTCGAGGCCGAGGCCGTCGGGCGCCTGCTCAAGATCGCCGGGGTCGCCGACGTGCCGGTCGTGATCGTCCACCTGACGTGTCAGGAGAGCCTGCGCGAGGTCGAGGCCGCGCGGGCGCGCGGCCAGACGGTCTATGTCGAGACCTGCCCGCACTATCTGCTGCTGGACGATCGGCTCTATGATCTGCCCGATTTTGAGGGCGCGAAATATGTCTGCGCGCCGCCGCTGCGCAAGCCGCGCGACAACGAGGCGCTCTGGAGCGCGCTGGCCGACGGCACGATCCAGACCGTTTCGACCGACCATTGCAGCTTCACGCTGACGCAGAAGGCCTTCGGCCGCGAGGACTTCACGAAGATCCCCGGCGGTATGCCCGGCGTCGAGACGCGCGGCGTCCTGCTCTATACCTACGGCGTCAAGGCCGGGCGGATCACCGCCGAGCGCATGGCCGAGGTGCTCTCCGAGGCGCCCGCGAAGCTCTACGGCTGCTATCCGCGCAAGGGGCGCATCGCCGAGGGCGCGGATGCCGACATCGTCGTCTATGACCCCGAGGGCACCTCGCGGATCACCGCGGCCGACCAGGTCGCGAACGTCGACTACGCGCCCTACGAGGGCTTCGAGGTCGCCGGGCGCATCGCGCAGGTCTGGCTGCGCGGCAAATGCGCCGTTGAAAACGGCGAGGTGCTCGACAGCCACGGCGGGCGCTTCATTCCCCGGGGCAGGAGCAGCCTCTGACGCTCGGCTCCCGAGCCGGGGCGGTATGCACAACGGAGCGCTTTCTGCGTCGCAAGACCGGAAAAGCGCCTCAAAACAAAGAGACGGATGCGAGGGCGCGCTGCCCCCGCATCCGTTTTTTATGGTGCCGCCAGCCGGAATCGAACCGGCACGGTATCGCTACCGGCAGATTTTAAGTCTGCTATGTCTACCGATTTCATCATGGCGGCCAATGCGCGTTTATTTTACCATTTCCGCGCGCCCGCGTCAAGCCCGAAATCGGCGCCCGCGCCCGCGTGCAATTGTCTCTGCTGCGAGGACAGGCGGCGTCTGCCGACAGAGCGCGACATTTCATAGCGCATGAGCACTGCGCGTTACGCTTACTTTATGTGCAAAATTTTCTGGAAGAAATACGATTCTGCGTTAAAATCAACCGAAAAAAACCGACGGGAAGTTCAGAATTTTCGGTTTTTGAAAATCGCGTCCGTGAAAACAGAGAATTCCGGCAGGCGTTCTTGTAAATGAACCTGAAAACTGGTAAAATAAAAGAACCAGAATAGGGGGCGATTGCCCTCGGAATGGAAAATTTAAGGAGGAAACACAATGAAAAACACGATGAAACGCATCATGGCGCTGGCTCTGATCCTCGCCATGATCGTCGGTGTGGTTCCGTCTGTGTTCGCGGTTGACTATGTCAATCACTTCACGGATGTCCCCACAAACAAGTGGTATGCCGAGTACGTCGAATATGTGACGGATCGCGGCTGGATGAACGGCATCGGCAACAACCTGTTCGGGCCGGACGATACGCTCGAGCGCGCAATGGTCGCAACGGTGCTTTACCGCAAGGCCGGCTCGCCCGCCGTCGCGGCGCCCAGCACCTTTACCGACGTTCCCGCCGGCAAGTGGTACAGCGACGCCGTCGCATGGGCACAGGCCACCGGCGTCGTCAACGGCGTCAGCCCGACCGAATTTGCTCCGTCGCAGTATGTGCTGCGCGAGGAGCTGGTCACCATGATGTGGCGCGTTGCCGGCAAGCCGAAGGTCGAGAAGGACTGCCTGAAGGACTTCCCGGATGCGAGCGAGGTTCGCTCCTATGCCAAGGACGCCTTCAACTGGGCGATCGCCAACAAGATCATTGGCGGCTCCGACGGCAAGCTGCTCCCGCGGGACAACGCGACCCGTGCCGAGTTCGCGAAGATCATGACCCAGTTCAACAAGATCGACGAGCCGTGCGAGGAGCACAAGTGGGACGCCGGCAAGGTCACGACCGAGCCGACCTGCACGGAAAAGGGCGTTAAGACCTACACCTGCACCGTCTGCGGCAAGACCAAGACCGAGGAGATCCCGGCTCTGGGTCACATCGACGAGAACAAGGACAACATCTGCGATCGCTGCGGCGAAAAGCTCGGCGACACGCCCGTTCCCCCGACTCCCGCACCGGGGAAGGTCGTCATCTACTTTGCCGGCAAGGGCAAGGTCATGACCACCGAGGAGTACACCTACACCAGCACCACCAGCGGCAAGAGCAAGATTGAGCTGGTCGCTGCGGACGCTACGCTCGAGGACGGCAAGGTCAAGACCGCCGCGACCAACGTGGCCGAGTTCGAGATGACCACGACCGACGGCGTCACCACCTTCAAGACGGCTGACGGCAAGTACCTCTTCTCCGACGGCAAGGATGTCAAGCTCGTTGACGCCGAGGGCGAGAACACCAAGTTCGTGCTCGAGGATGCCGCGAACGGCAAGTTCATCCGCTGCGCCACCGCTGAGAGCAACGGCAAGCAGCAGTATCTGGAATTCTGGGGCAACTACTTCACCGTTTACGGTATGGATTCCACCAAGCCCGAGATCTATATGTTCGGGCTCTATCCTCTGGCAACCGGCGGCGATACCCCCACGCCTCCCACGCCTGTCGGCGACAAGACGTTTGCAAAGGTCACTGCCGACCTCACCAACTGGGCAGGCACCTATGTGATCGGCTATGAGCTGGGCGACGGCACTGCCGTGATCTTCAACGGCAAGACCGACGCCGACGGCAACAACGTCACGGCTACCGTGACGGATAACAAGGTCACCGTTTCTTCCGAGTGCGCCATTGAGGTCGCTGCCGTGGAAGGCGGCTACACGCTCAAGGCCAGCGCCGGTTATCTGAACGGAAAGACCGCGAACGACGCGCCCGCAAACGGCACGAAGTTCGAAACGGAGCCCTCCACCGCAACGATCGAGTGGAAGGACGGCAACCCCGTCATCACCAGCGCGGTCGGGACGGTCTTCCGCTACAACGGCGGCCTGCAGTACAACAGCGAGACCGAATACTACAAGTGGTTCCGCTTCTACAAGGCAAACAGCTCCATCCAGACTCCCGTGATCCTTTATAAGCTGGTCGACGGCGAGACTCCCACGCCTCCCGATCCTCCCACGCCTCCCACTCCCCCCACGCCCCCCACGCCCTCCGGTGACAAGTATGTGGCAGCAACCGAGCTCAAGGAAGGCGATCAGGTCATCCTTGTCTGCGATTCGAAGAACGTTGCCCTCTGCGGCACTTACAACGGCCACTATAACAACGGTCTCGAGGTCGCTCCGGTTGACGGCGTGATCGAGAATCCGGACAGCACGATCGTTTGGACGGTCGGCAAGGAAGGCGAGTTCTACACCTTCTCCTATGATGGCAAGAAGATCGGCATGGGCAAGGAGTTTACCTCCATGCCGCTCGACGCCGTGAACTACAAGTGGCAGGTCGAGGCCGCTGCGACCGAGGGCTGCTTCTATGTGAAGAACCTCGACCGCGATGCCACGAAGCCCTACTACATGCAGTGGTATGAGACCAATAAGAATTGGTCCGGCTACCATACGCTCAACGAAACGCTGATGGCGATCCGCTTCTATGTCAAGAGCGCCGAAGAGCCGCAGCCGAGCAAGGACATCACGGTTTGCTTCACCAACGACGTCCACGGCGCCTATGAGCTTTATCCCTATGCGGCGACCGCGATGAAGGGCGCTGACCTGATCGTCGACGCCGGCGATAACATCCAGGGCTCCGTCGCCACCACCCTCACCAACGGCCAGTGCATGGTCGACCTGATGAAGACGGTCGGTTATGACGTCGCCGTCCCCGGCAACCACGAGTTCGACTATGGCTTTGCGCGCTTCCTCGAGATCGTCAACGGCGACAACACCCCGTATGTCTCCGCGAACCTCTGGGACAAGACCGCAGATAAGGCCGTCCTCGACGCTTACAAGATCTTCACCGTCGGCGATAAGAAGGTCGCCGTTGTCGGTATCACCACCCCCGAGACGCTTGTGAAGTCCACCCCGGTGTACTTCCAGAACGAGGCGGGCGAATACATCTATGACTTCTGCAACGACACCACGGGCGAAAAGCTCTACACCGTCGTGCAGAAGGCGGTCGACGCCGCTAAGGCGGAGGGCGCGGATTACGTGATCGCCGTCGGCCACCTCGGCATCGACGAGCAGTCCGAGCCGTGGACGTCCACCTCTGTCATTGCCAACACCACCGGCATCGATGCGCTCATCGACGGCCATTCCCACAGCACCTTCTCCAACACCGCGAAGAACAAGGACGGCAAGGAGATCCCCGTTGCCCAGACCGGCACGCAGCTGAAGAACGTCGGCAAGATGACCATCGCTGCCGACGGCACGATCACTGCCACCGTCCTCCCGCTCTACGAGGTCAAGACCCGCGTGAACGAGACGACGGGCAAGGAAGAAAAGTACAACGTTTATCTCTATGACACTGACCCGACCGTCGCTGCCAAGGTCGCTGAGATCAAGGCCGAGGTCGACAAGGTCAGCAATACGGTCGTTGCGAAGACCGAGGTCGACCTCACCACGCTCGACCTCACGACCGGCAAGCGCGCTGTCCGCAGCGCCGAGACGAACCTCGGCGACCTCTGCGCCGATGCTTACCGCGATCTGCTCAAGACCGACGTTGCTTTCGTCAACGGCGGCGGCGTCCGCGCTAACATCAACAAGGGCGACATCACCTATGGCCAGATCATTGCCGTGCATCCGTTCGGCAACTCGGCCTGCAAGATCGAGGTCACCGGCGAGCAGCTCTGGACGGCTCTGGAGATCGGCTCGGCTGCGTGCCCGGGCGAATCCGGCGGCTTCCTGCAGGTCTCCGGCATTGAGTACACCATCAACACCGCGATCCCGACCCCCGCTCGCTTCAACGAGAACAAGGAATTCGTGAAGCTCGAGGGTGAGCACAGAGTCACCGACGTGAAGGTCAACGGCGAACCGCTCGACGTCAACAAGACCTACACCCTCGGCGGCCACAACTACATGCTCATCAACGGCGGCGACGGCTACACCGTCTTCAGAGGCAGCAAGATCCTTGCGCAGGAGGTTGCCATCGACAACGAAGTCCTCATCAAGTACATCACCGGCACGCTCCAAGGCACGGTCAAGGCGGACTCCATCTATGCCAATCCGACCGGCGCGGGTCGCATCAAGATCGTCACCCCGACCCACGAGCACACCTACGGCGACGTGAAGTACACGTGGACTGCTGACGGCGAGACCTTCACCTGCACCGCCTATAAGGAATGCACGGTCAGCGGCTGCGGCGACAAGCTCACCGCGACCGGCACCGTCACCGCGAAGGACGATCCCGCCGCGACCTGCACCGCAGAGGGCAAGCGCGTCTTCACCGCCACCTTCACCGAGGATGGCTTCGGCACGGACACCAAGACCGTGGATCTCCCGGCTCTGGGTCATGTCGACGAGGATAAGGACAACAAGTGCGACCGCTGCGGCGCGACCATCAGCACACCGGCCACCGGCGCGCGCTACGAGAAGGTCACCGCGGCTCCCACCGACTGGTCGGGAACCTACCTGATCGTTTACGAAGCCTCCGAGACGGAAGCCTACGTGTTCAAGGGCATCGACGAGCACGGAAACTTCGTCACCGCAACCTTCACCGACGGCAAGATCCCGTCGTCCGATGAGATCAAGGCCTGCGAAGTGACGGTTGCCAAGGAAGGCGACGGCTACTCCTTCAAGCTCAACGGTGGCGCTAACGCGGGCAAGTACCTGACCGCTTTCAGCGGAAGAAACAAGATTGTTTTCAGCGACACCGCAAAGGCGCTGTCCATCAAGGTGGAAGACGGTGTGGTCAAGGTTCTCGACGGCACTGCTCCGTTCCAGTTCAACAAGAATAACAACGATAACGGCCTTTGGTTCCGCTTCTTTGGCAAGAAGTCGGGCGGCCAGAGCGAAATTGCGCTGTACAAGCTGGCGAACTGATTCGGCTTCAAACAACAGAAATTTCAAGCTGTTTCCTAATTAAAATGCATAGCAAGGGAGCCGCCCTCGGGCGGCTCCCTTTCAGCGTGTCAAAAAACCTTTTTTGACACGCTGGCAGACTGTAAAAATGTTCGGAAGACAAGCAACTTGCAGCCGTCGGCGTACATAGGTACGGAAGGATGCGAGTTGCGCAGTAAGTCAAAATTCCTGCGAAGCAAGGAAAAAACGTCTCAATTTTCGTGTCATTGCGAGGCCGCAGCGCGGCCGTGGCAATCTTAAAGTTGAAGCTATGGCATCCCGTGGCGAAGCACGGGAACACGAAGCAAAAAGGAATCCTTATAATAAAAAGCATGGGATGCGCTGCTTCATTCTGCTTCCTCTCTCTTCATTTCAAGGCTCTGTTTCGTTCCGCCCTACCATATTTCGTTTCGGGATGACAAATCGCTACGTTAAAGATTGCCGCGTCGCTTCGCTCCTCGCAATGACAGGATCGGTAGGCTTTGTCGAAAATACGGAACGCAAAACCGAATCTTCATAATTCTTACGAAAAAGCTATTTTTATCCACAAAACGTCCCAAATTCCGTGTCATTGCGAGGCCGCAGCGCGGCCGTGGCAATCTTAAAGTTGAAGGTATGGCATCCCGTGGCGAAGCACGGGAACACGAAGCAAAAAGGAATACTTATAACAAAAAACATGGATTTGCTGCTTTACCGCCCTACCATATTTCGTTTCGGGATGACAAATCGTTTCGTTAAAGATTGCCGCGTCGCTTCGCTCCTCGCAATGACAGGATCGGTAGGCTTTGTCAAAAATACGGAACGCAAAACCGAATCTTCGGAATCCGAGAACGGCAGGATCTTGAATCAGAGGTTCCCTTGGAGAAAAAGCGAGGCGTCGGGTTGAGCTGACCCTGAAGGCCGGACAAAAAAATCAATCGGCGCGCTGTCTGGCAAACAACACGCCGATTGCAATGCTCCGAGGCTCACCGTTGGCACATCCGCGAAAACCTTCGCGGCATCAGCGAGCCGGTATTTATGAGAGATGCAGGAAAAGGGAGGAAAACCTGATCTCTGACTAAAGGATACCATATTCCCCACAGGGATGTGTGAACGAACTTTGAAGAAACTGCAAAACGTTTGGAAATGTCGAAATCGGTCGAGCCCGACCGATTCTGCGCCATTTTCGGGCAAAAACGCCGCCGATTTTAACGCCGCACACGTTCCCCCGTTTGTCATTGCGAGGAGGGCGCACACGCCCGACGCGGCAATCTTTCAGTCGGCAGCATGGCATCCCGGAGCGAAAAAAGAACATCGTGCATTCTGGCCAAGGCCGGCAGCACCGGCACACGCAGCATCCGCGAATGCTGCACGAGACGGGTATCTTGCAGATATTGACCGGCAGGCAGAGGAGCTTTTTCTTCGGCTGGTGAGCCGGATGGCAGCAGAGGCCGTGAACGGTAAAATTATATGTGCTTCATAAATGGCAAGCCGCAGCGGATGAGATGCTGCCATATCCGGGATCCTTCGGGCAATCAGGTGTAAAATTCTTCCAACGTTTCCAGACAGATGCAGCCGAGTGCGCCTCCGAAGACAGCGCCGCAGTCGATGGCGATATGATTGTTTTTCTGGATGATTTTTCCGGCGCAGGCGGGGTCGATATATCCGGTCGGCGTGTGTCCGCTGACGATGTACGTTCCGGGGCAGTAGACCCGCTCGTAATCCATGCGCCCCCAGAGCAGATCATCCGCGGTGCAGTCGGCAAGGGTTTTTCCCGGCGCATAGTCGCCCAAGCCGGCGTGAGACAGCAGGAATGTCATGTTGTTGACTCTGATTTTGTCATATAATTCGAACGTTTTGAGGTAGCGGAGCAGGTTTTTCTTTGCTACTTTGGGAAGCGCACAGTAGGCATCCCATGTGAACTGTCCGCCCGCGCACTCGAGCCATATGAGCCTTTCGAACTCCACCCCGATTCTATCTACGTCGCTCAGTTTTTTGTGCAGGCTGTTGATCACAACGTAAAACGATTCCTCGTGGTTGCCGAGAAGCGGCACAACATTTTTCCGCGCCATCATATCCAGCAGAATTTTTACGCCGTCCGGCCCGCGATCCACCGCGTCGCCGAGAAAATACAGCGTATCGCCGTCGTTGAACCCGATTTTTTCCAGCATGGAAATATACTTGTCATAGCAGCCGTGAATGTCCGAAATTGCGTAGTGCAAAATACCACCCTTTCTTACATTATTTTCGTTATTTATCAGTTCTTGGCGTTCAAAGGCTTGACCGCCGTTGCTTTTATGATATAATTATAACATGCCGTATGGACATTTTTGACTCAGGATTCAGCCTTTTACAAAAAATGCAGGAAAGCTGAACGAAAAGGCGAGAAAGGCAATACGATATTTTATTCAAACAATAGTCGAAATTTGTAGCCCCTGTGATATAATCTGATTGTAATTAATCAAAAAGATGGAGGAAAGATATGGATTATATTGGTTTACATTTGACTCACAAGGAGTATGGAGAGGGCATTGTGGAAGCCGTCGAAAGCCGGGGCAATTGGAAGAGCTTCACTGTTGCTTTTTCCGACAAGACTATACAGTTAATGTACCCAAATTTATTTGAAAAGAAGCATGCCGTCGCGGCAGATCCTGCCGTTCAGGAAGCAATTTTGACCGAGATCGAGGCCGCTCATAAAGCGTTCACTGAAGATACCGAAAGGAGGCGCGCGCTGGAGCGCGAGACTGCCGCCTTAGCCGCAAGTAAGCAGGGCAAGAGCAGGAAAACAGTCGTATCGGAACCATCAGAGACGATTGCGCAGAACAATCCACTGACATCCGGAAGGAAGTATGGCACCGAGAGCAAACAGATTTATGAGGCTTGTATTCCCGCATTCGGCTTTGCTCAGGAAGGGGTGAAGGGGTTCGGCCGGAACAAACCTTTGTATGCAAGAGCTGCTACAAGGGAGGGCTACAGCGTCTGGATGCTTGCGCACTCCAATTGGACGGGCACCGAGAATGAAAACTGGCGCAACACGATTTCAGAAGGGTATCGCCTGATTACCGAAGAATGGGGCAAAAACAAGCTCGGCTTGGGGAATGAGATTCCGGACGAAATCAGAGTAACCTTTGCCAAAGACGGCACCGGCGCTTACGTTTTTCTCGGTGTGTTCCGTTGCACATTGATTGACCTTGAAAAGCGGATCAAAAAGTACGAACTGATTCACGACAAGTACCCAATATAAATACTTGGCAATTGCAGCAGCGGCGGGCTCGGTGAGCCCGCCGCTGCTGCGTTAATACAGCCCATAATCGCAGCGTTCGCTGCTCAAAAAAATATTTTCAAAAAAGGCCGAAAATTAGTCAGAAATGTCGCGGGCGTATGTTATACTTGTCTCCACACTGTTGGGGAAGGATAGGGAAGGAGTTAGGTATAAAATTTTTTGTATTTTGGAGGTAGAAAATGAAGTATTTTGTTTGCAGTGGGTATTACATTCTGAACGTGAACGGCAAAAATTATGTAGTAGACGAGACCTCCGAACACAGCTTTGTGCTGCGCAAGAAATGCAAAATCGAGCTGAACGGCAAAACCTTTGCGCCGCAGTTTGCAAGCGGCAAACGCTATTATGAAGCGCTGATCGGCCATCCGATCGACGGCTTTATCTGCCGCGACATTATCCGCGCCGTCGGCGGGATCGAAATGGAAAACTGCGCTGTTGTCATCGGGCAGCAGCGCGCAGCCTAACGGAACGGAGGCATGTTCGGATGAATAAGAATATGATCTCTATGGACTTGGAAGAGGAAGAAGCCGCTGCGCCCTCCGGCAAGAGGAACAGCCGCAGACAGCTTGCGCCGCTGTTCGTTTATGAGATCCTGAAAAACTGCTCCAATCCGCGCCGGCGTCTGACGCAGAGCGAGATCATCCGGCGGCTGGACGCCTATCCCTACGCGCTGTCCATCGAGCGCAAGGCGCTCGGACGCACGCTGCATCTGCTTGAAGACGCCGACCTCGGCATCCACAATTCGCGCAGCGGCTCGTGGTACGAGCCGTACAAGCTCTGCGCATGACGGCTCATGGAACAGCGCCGTGCAGGTTTCGCTGCACGGCGCTGTCCGTATTTTAGGGGGGCTGCCGATCAGCCCTTGTATCCGCTTCGGAGCATATCGGCCAGCGCTATGTCCATATCCGCCTTGAAACGCATTGCGTCGTGCGTCGCGCTGCGGGACATTTCGATTCTATAATGATAGCTTGCGCTGTCGTATTTCCCTTTGGCCTCCAAATAGCGGCGGTGCGCCTCTCGCTGTTCTCTATAGATGCGATCTTGTTCACTCTCTTGACCAAACAATCCCATTGTGAGTTCTCCTTTCCCAATACAAGGCAATTCGCACAAATCCTCAAAGTGCTTCACGAACAGGGCAACCCTTCGCAGAGGCATTGATCGCCGTATACCTGCGCGGCGCTGCCACGATCGTTCTGTTCTGAAGATGGGGAGGAAAAAGCAACGCTTTTTCCTCCCCGGTGCGGCTAATCAGGAATTCGTACGCCAGTTGATTCCGCAGAGGGACTCAAGGTTCCTCGAGCAGCAGTTTGCTGCGCATGCCAGATACTTGTCGCAAGCCTTGATGATCATACCGTGTCTCCTTTCTGTTTGATTATTTTTGCCTTGGCTAAGGTGCAGGCTTCTGAATACCGCATCAGCGGATCACCAGTTTCCTGCATCGCGCTGCCGGGACAAAAATCACATTGACGTTTCATGGCGCAACCCTCGCAGCCTTTTAACTGATTCATTCGGAAACTGCGGATCCTTTTCAGTTCTTCAGAGCCTTCCCAGATCTGCTGGATACTGCTGCTGCGGATATTTCCGCATGGAATCAGCAGAGCATTGCAGGCGAATACATCGCCGTAGGGGTTGATATTCAGCGAATACACGCCTGTGCCACAAACAGGGCCGTTTTCGAGCTTGTCGCTGTCATTGAGCGTTTCCCCGGCGCAGACCAGCAGAATATGTCGATCGACTTTTCGCATGACCTCTGCATAACGCACCGCGTTGTTGACCCGCAGCGCCGTGGGTTCCATGCCGCCGTCGTTTTTCGGTGTGATCTGCATACTGATCTGAATGGTCGTCCCCAAATTCTCCGCAAGCTCACAGATGCCCTCGATATCATCATAGTTTTCTTCCACGAGGGAGACCTTGATATTGGTGGGAATACCAAGCAGGCGGCATTTTTTGATTGCGGAAACGGTCCTTTCAAAGGAACCGGGAAGCTGCGTAAAAGCATCATGTTTTTCCGGAATGTAATTATAGATACTGAAGTGGACGCTGCGCGGGTAAAGCGCCTTCAGACGGAAAAAGTCTGCGTCCTTCAGCAGCGTGCCGTTAGTGAAAATGTTGATTGCAAAGCCCAAGCGGTACGCATATTCCATGATCTCAAAGGCGTCGGTTCTCATGAACAGGTCGCCGCCGGTAAAGGTAACGCACATAACCTGCATTTCTTTCAGCTCGTCTAATGCGCCCTTGACCTCGGCGGTGGTAAGCTCTTTGGCTATTTCGTTTTCCCGCGGGCAATAACAGTGCCGACAGTGCTCGTTGCAGCGGAACGTCAGCTCGAACTGCACGTCACTCAATGCGTTTACCGGGCGGTACTGTCCCATTTTCAGCTCACCCTCCAGCGTGTGCTTCCGTTCCTCCAGAACGGTCGGTGCTGCGATCCAGCCCATTTCAAGCATTTGACTAACCATCTCTGTGTCCACGGCGCTGTTGTGCGTGTGCCAATACGCAGCAAGCGGTTCGCCGCCTATTTGGGAAGCATATCTGTTCTCTTTCAGCGCGTCCAACAAATCATAGACCTGCCCACCCAGCAAGAAAACGTTTTGCTGTGTCGTTTGATAGAGTACGACATCGCCCGCTGGCGTTTTCCGATAGAAGATATCCGGCGCTAAAACATATTTGCAGCAATCTTTTTCTGTCATTACCCTGCTCCTTCGTATTTGTTCGGCAATCTTTGCCGTTTGTGACTCAATCATAACACATCCCGTGGTGCGAATTCGGGACAAAACCGCATCTCTGTTTTCACAAACTTAACATTGCCCAGAACGAATCTCTGTAGACCGGGCGCGTCATCAGCATTCGGCACGTGATGTTCATCAACAAGCCGGTCTCGCTGAATTCAGCGGTCAGCTGCCGCATAAAGCCGTTCACATACTGCTTCGGATAATATTTCGTGACGCATGATCGACGGTCGTAGTACAGCTCGTGCGCCAAAACGTCGTCCCACGACAGATATGGGTCGCTCGTACCATACCATTCCTCCGTTTCGGCATCCTGATATTCCGCGAGATAAACCGCATCCGGCTCGTCGGCGAAGAACTGGGCTTCCATCTGCTTCTGCTCCGCGACAAATGCGCGAAGCAGCTCATGCAGGCTGCGCTCCTCGGGGGTATCCAGAAAAGAGTCGGTCGTTTGGACGGTTTCATCCGGCATGACCTCCGCGAGCGACAGCCACGCGTGCTGCTTTTCCCGCAGCGTGAGCGCCCGATCCTTGAAGATTTTCCGCGCAAGCGCTGCGGCGGAGAACTCTGCTGCCATTCGGCGCTTCCCTCCTGTAAAAAATACGGAATGTTCTGCAAAGTGCCCCGAAAAAGATCAGGCTTCAGAACGGCTCGTAACATTTGAGGCACGACTCCATTATAGCAACGCGGTTGTGACAAATTTGGGACAATGCCATTCGTATAATTTGATACGGATTCTTGATTAAAATATTTCATAGTTTTAATCAAGAATCCCGTGTGCTACGCACACTCGCATCGTGCGAATGCACGCTGCGCCGTCTCATGCAGAATCTGACGCGTCTTCGGCGCTATAAAAAGCTTTTCAAGCTTTTTAACAGATTCTAGTATGATATAGCGTAGAAATTTCATGCTTTTTATCAAAAGGAGGCTGGATGAGCAGGTTGAAGATTGATGTTTGGAAGGATCTGACAGCCGATGACCTGATAAAAAAGATGTTTGAACGCACCGATGCGGATGGCTTGCTGTATATGCCGTCATTTTTCATGCAGACGGGCGACGGGGAGGAAAGCCTGCGCTGCGGGATGAGCTGGAAATTTTATGATGAGTGCTTCGCTGCAATCGAGGAATTTAACAGGCTGCGAGACGAGCTGGAGAAGCGTCCCTTCGCCTTTCAAACCGCTCTGCATGCAATGTACTATTGCAAGCTGAGCAGCCTAGATGTGCCGGATCAAATTTTGGAAAACGAGGCCAAGGCGCTTGCCTCCGCGCTGACCTTATTCCGCTTCTGCGAGCGCTATGAATATGTGGATCATGCCGTTTGCCGTTACTATGACCGCTTGGAGCTGATGAGCGAGGAAGAGCTGGACGAGCTCAGCCGCCCGAAAAGCGTCAACACCCGCAAAAGCATGGCGCCGCTGTTTGTTTATCTCATCCTGCAGCAGCACTCCAGCTCCAAGCAACCGCTCAAGCAGCAGGAGATTCTCGCCTATCTTGCCGAAGCTCCCTACGAGGTCGTCATTGATCGCAAGACGCTCGGCAGGATCCTTCACAATCTCAGCGACTCGCAGTTCGGCATTTATACCGATCGCCATCGCGGCTCTTGGTACATGGGCGGCAGATTTTAATTGCCGCTTTCAAAGTGCAAAAGGAAGGAGGGGGCGCTTTTATGACGGAATTTGATGCTACAAATGACGGAGCTTCCCGGCGGTATCTTCCAAAACTGTTCTGCTCTGACGGCGTGCCGTAAATATTTTTTCCGACATATTCGCGGGATGTCCCATGATCGGGGCATCCCGCGTTGTATCATGAGCAAGTAAGAAACAGTCGAAATTGTGATTTCACGGCAGAGGCTTGAAGGGGGTCATACGGGTGCAGTTTTACAGAGTTGACGGCATCGCTGCGAATGAGATGTGGGCGGAAGACACTGAAAATCGCCGCGCCGCGCAGGAAATGGCAAGAAAGATCAACATGCTCAGCGGCGATTTCAACCGCAAGCTTCGCGAAAAGGCGTATTTCTTCGTCACCGAAGTAAACGAGACGGCGCTGACGATCGGTGTCATCACCCGCGATGCGGAGAAGCTGCACGATCAGCTTGGCAACTATCTCTGTGCGCTCGGCGTAGAGCTGAAGGACACCAAGCGCGAGGAGATCACCTTCCGCAATATGAAGCGGATGCTGAGCTATGCAAGCCGCAGGGATTATATTGACGACGATGACGAGGTGCTGGCGCAATTCGGCTTGGATCGGCTGTGCAGCTACCGCGGCTTTGCGTTCGGTGAAAGCGTCTTTGATCGTGCGAGTAAGGGCGAGCTCTGTGAAGAAGCAGAGCGCTTTCTTGCACGCGACGCCTTTCTGCCGGAGCTGGAACGCATCTATACCCCAACGCCAAAGCACAGAAACGTCGGGCATCCTGTGCACTATATGATTCAGACGGACGACCGCGAAACGCGCAACCGAATGTATCAGGTTCTGCTGCGTGCACTGTATGAAAACGGCCGACTGCGCAGCCGGCGCTATGCCTACCTCGATGTCAAGCCGGGCGAGGAATTTTCCCGGATGTTCTATGACCTGTTCTACAAGAGCTGCGCCGGCGGCGCGATCGTCGTACACTACCTCGCGGACGATGACACCGAGGAGGACGATCGTGCAAGCTGCGGCAGAGAAACGATCGAATTGCTCTGCGAGATCATGCGCAAGTACAGCAATCAGGTTCTGACCGTCTTCTGTCTGCCGCGCGAATGCACGACGGTGAGGGACATTTTCTACGACTATCTCGGCAGCACCGGCATCGTTGAGCTGAAGGAGGATTTCGCCTCCGGTGAGCGTGCGGAGCGATTTCTGAAAATGCTTGCGAAGGACGTCGGTGTCCGCACGGACAAAAAGCTCTTTTCCAAGCTCGAGGACGAGAAGGGCTACCTCGCGCCCGATCTGCGCAATTTGTTCGATGAATGGTACAACAACAAGCTCAAAACAACCATTTATCCGCAGTATAAAGGGGTCGTCAGCGCAAAAAAGGAGGTCGCAAAGGCGGCGCCGAAGGGGACTGCCTATGACGAGCTGACGGAGATGATCGGCTTAGAGGAGGCGAAAAAGGTCATCCGGCAGGCGCTGGACTACTACAAGGCGCAGAAGATTTTTGCGGACAAGGGCATGAAGCTCGAGCGTCCTGCAATGCACATGGTCTTCACCGGCAACCCCGGCACGGCAAAGACCAGCGTGGCGCGCCTGTTCGCACGCATTATGCGCGAAAACGGTCTGCTGTCGCGCGGCAGGATCATTGAATGCGGACGCGGCGATCTGGTCGGTAAATACGTCGGCTGGACTGCGCAGATCATTCAGAAGAAATTCATGGAGGCACGGGGCGGCGTTCTGTTTATCGACGAGGCTTATTCTCTCGTGGACGACCGCGACGGCTCCTTCGGCGACGAGGCGATCAATACCATCGTGCAGGAGATGGAAAATCACCGCGACGATGTGGTCGTCATCTTCGCGGGTTATCCCGACAAGATGGAGCAGTTTTTGCAGAAGAACCCCGGCCTGCGCTCCCGCATTGCCTTCCACGTTCCCTTTGCCGACTATAGTGCCCGCAATTTGTGCGATATTGCAAAGCTGATTGCCAAGAAGAAGGGCTTGACCCTCTCCGAGGATGCCTGCGAGAAGCTGTACCATGTCTTTGATGCCGCACGTTCCGAGCGTGACTTTGGCAACGGCCGCTTTGCCCGCAACGTGGTGGAACGCGCCAAGATGGCGCAGGCCTCGCGCCTGCTTACAATGGACGTGGAAGCACTCAGCAGCAGGGACGTGACCACCATCTCCGCCGCCGACATTGCGCTGCCCGATCTTGCGCGCAAACAGCCGCCGCGCACCATCGGCTTTGCATGATAAAAATGCGCGGCACCTGCCGCGCATTGTCCCAAATTTGTCGCAGGGTATCTGCTATCATACAGATGAAAATGAGATTTAGGAGGGCGTTCCATGTCAAAAGAAGACGAGCTGAAAAACCTGCGCGAGAAAGAAGAAAAGAACGAAGGCTTGTGGAGCAGCCTGTCGCCGGAGGAATTTCTGGAGCAGATGTTCATCCGCACGGACCCGGACGGGATCCTCTACGCTCCCGGCTTCAACGCCTCGACCGCGTTCTGCGCGGAGGACTTCAGCTATCGCTGCAAGATGAAGTGGAGCTATTCGGACTACGAGCGCGTCCTGCGGGAGTATCATGAGATCGTCGCGATGCTCAATGCCCTTCGTGCGAAGGAAGACCGGCTGGGCAGTCCGCTTGCAGAGCAGCTTGACGTGCTCGACGAGGCAGAACGGAGGTTCTGGAACACGTACCTGCGCCCGTTTTCCAATTCAGACGACTGGGAAAGCGGGATCGCAGACATTTCCGAGTGCGTGGATATTGTGGACGATGTCCGCATCCTCAGCGAAAAACGCGGAAAGGGCGAAGCGCTCACGGACGTCGAGCGCAGTTACCTGCGGGATTATCTGGACGTCAGCGTTTCGCCGGAGGAAAAGAAAGCGCTCCAACGGTTTTATGACATCCGGATCCGGGAAGCAGAGCAGCGCGTGGGCAGCAACATCGACGCGTACAATCTGATCGTTCGGGTACGTCGCGTAAATATGCTTCAAAAGCTGGCCGCGCCGCAAATCATTATCGAGCGGGAATCCGCTGCGCTGATCGAAACGCTGGCGCTGCATCGCTGCGGCGTGCGGGCGGAGAACATCTCCGACCTTGTCCGTCTGCGCAGCGAGCTGTCGGATTATCTTCCCGACGATGTGCTCGACGCTTACACCGACCGCGTCAACGTCAACACCCGCAAAAGCATGGCGCCGCTTTTTGTCTATCTGCTGCTGAAGGAGCGCACCTCTGAGGGGCATTCGATGAAGCAGCAGGAGATCCTGAACGCGCTTGCCGACCGTCCCTATGAGATCGTTCTGGAACGCAAGGCGCTGGGGCGCATTCTGCACAACCTTGCAAATTCCAACCTCGGCATCCGCACCGACGCAAAGCTCGGCAGTTGGTTTGAGCAATAATTATAGCAGAATATCGGCAAAACGCAGCGATAACGAATATATAGGAGGAGCAACAAATGGAAATCAAAGAAGCGCCGTGCCGTGCCGGGAGCATGGATGTTCTCAAATTCGTCAATTCAAAGGACATCCGCAAGCACCTGCGGGATATCGGCTATGAATGCAGCCCGTTGGAGGCAGCGTGGCTGATCTATCAGTGCCGCTCTGCGACCGTGGAGGAAAAGCACGCGGCGTGGGACAAGCTGATCGAAACCATGCCGGACTGCGAAGTCAGACGCGGCCGATGCGGGATCGATCTGCCCAGCCTGCACACCTACCTGCGCGGATATATGCGGCTTGAGAACGAGCGGATCCGTTCATTCTGCGAAGACACGGTCTCCGTAAACGGTCGGCCGTATGTCTACCGGGTCAAGTATAGCTACCGCGAGGAATGCGGTTATTCGGATCGATATTCCTACAGCGATACGCTCTATTCCTCTTACCCTGCGGCGCTGGCAGCCGTGGAGGTGTATGACGATCAGGACGCAGTCATCATCCAAAAATTCGAATTAGATGGGGAACAACGCTGTCAGGAGCTGTATCTCTCGACAGAGCTGAAAATGATGCAGATCGACTCCGCCGCCACACCTTTGGGGGAAGCAGAGCCGGTGATCGACGATGTTTTTGAATGGCTTTGGTTTGACTTCCCGACGCCGTTTGTGAAGGGCGACATCGTTTTTGACCCCTGTCGCACGCGGCTCGGGCCGCTCTGCTCCGGACCGTTTGTGATGAGCGATGAAGGCGCACTCGGTTGGCTGACCGAGCAGCACAAGGCGCGGCTGAAGGAAAGCGGCGACACGACCGATATGTGTACAGGCGGGTATTTTCAGGACGAGGATGGCGGCCTTTACTATGAAACCAGCAACAGCAACTATATGGATCTTGAATATTGCCCCGAGGAGCTGCTCACCGGTGTAAAGCGCATCCAGATCGCGCTCGGCAATTTCCTCAAGGGAAAGATCGACGTCGACCTGCTCGTCCGTGCATACCATCAAATACGCGCGCAAGAATATGCCGAAGCGGAGTTTCCCCAAGACTACTGCTCCGAAATTCTTCCGCTCGCCGGGTTGAAAAATGACCTGGAGGAAAAGGAGGAACGCTGACGCTTTGCGCCCGGGACAAATTTCCACGACTGCTGCGGCGATCCCCGCCGCACGCCGCAGCAGCACAACTACGCTCCCACGGCGGGAATCGCCGAACAAATACAACACTGCGAGAAACATCATGCTGTTGGGCGAGTGATGCTTTGCATACCGCTTCAGACAAAGGCGGCAGGGAGCGCGCTCCCTGCCGTCTTCGTTGCGATGCATCACGCCTCCCCCAGTCGCCATTTGGCAAGGCTGCAGTTAGCGGAGCTTCCAAAGCCGGAAGCCCCGCTAAAATGGCGTGGATCACTTATTTTCAAAGAGCAATCTGTCACGGTTGAACCTCACATATGCGGTGCCTGCTTCACCGTTTTTGCTTTTCGCAAGGAACAGCTCGGCTTCATCGCCGCCATCATTTTGGAACAAAATCCCTCGCTGACCGCTCTTGCGATTGAATCAGAGGTTCCCAAGACAAAAAACTCCCTTCCCACCGAATATAATCTATCATGATATATTATAGCATCCCCCACGACAAATCAAGCGCTTTCTTGAAAAATAGTATAAATTCAACATAAAATCTTTTGAGCTTCTTCGACTGTACACAGAGCTTTATGACTTTCCTCCTTTCTCTTTATTTGAATCATTTCTGATCCACGAAAGCCTCAAAATACCTTTTGGGGCTTTCGTCGCTGCATTTCATTTTTCCTCGAACCCAAAATGCAGAAAAGGAAGTCAACAGGCGTTCGGCTGCTGACCGAACTCATAGGAATTTCACCTCTGCTGGGTACTCTGCCAGCCCCATAGGGAAGTATCATTGTCCCTGAATCGTTTCATCGCCCTATCCGCATTCTTAGTCGGCGTGTGCGGGGATTCTTCAAAATGATATGGGATACTCTAAATATTCTAAATCGCTCATTTTTGCCTCCTCAAATTCCAATCATCGATGTCTTATTCTTGCTCTTTTTCCATTTTTCGGGGAACTTTTACCAGATTTTTTGCTGTTTGCTCCCCATGCTGTCTTTGTTATTCCGCTTCTTCAGCGTGAAAACCAACCATAAATCTTTTCAGCAGAAATGTGCAGAAGTACGGGAAGGTGTATATCCTGTCCTCATGCCCGATATTGTTCTTTGACAGCTTGATCCCATATCTGATATCCGGGTAGTGATCAGCATGAATAAGGTTGTAATTGGTCTGTCCATGTGTTACCTCTACAAATTGGAATTTATCATTCCATTCTCGACAGCAAAAAAGCAGGACGCTCGCCTATTAAAACAGAGTCAGTAACATCTATTACTTCACGATTATCATTCGCGTATTCATCCACAAAACTCTCCTCACTGTCAAAAACAAGCTCTTCTCCATAACACAATTTTCCGGATTGAGGAGTAAGTTCCAAATATACAGTTTTACCTTCAAGATAAAATGTTAAAACAGTATGGTACTTCTGTTTTTGCCTATCATGCAAGAGCCAAATCTTACTCGGAATACCACGCTCATCAAGAATGGCTCTCATCAAAACAACAGCATCATTGCATGTGCCCACCTTTGCTTTCATGGTATCTTTAGGATCCTGAATGCAGTATTCGGTCAATAAACGCTCAAAGAACGCTTTATCAACACCTTTCGTCATATCAGGTTTATATATTTTACCATTCAAATAAAATCCATATTCGTAACCATTATTCAAAAGTTCTTGCTTCAACAGCTTACACGCTTCCTGTATCAACATCACTATTCCTCCGTTAAATTCCGATTTATTTGATTGATACAGTCCATTCGTCTCCCGAAACCAAATACTGAAATTCTGTCAGCTCCGGCGTGTTCATCACTTTCAGAAGATCATCAAAATCATCCACGGTTTTTACTACAGAAAGGTCACTGTACTTGATCCATTCCATTTGGCCTTCCTCTGATGAGATAAGATCACCCGACCACTGTGTTGCCTTAAACAACAGGACAACATACCTTCCATTCTCTAAGGGAAACTGTTTTACTCCAACCAATCTCGGATCAAGGATCGTTAGGCCAGTTTCTTCTTTCATCTCACGGATCACTGCATCAACAAAAGATTCTCCGGGTTCCACATGCCCGCCCGGCAATGCGTACCCTTGCCAGTCCTTCTTTGCCCTGTTTTGAAGCAGGATCTTATTGCCGTCTTCGATTAAGCATAATACTGTCAGTTCAACATTTTCTGTTCTGCTCATCGATTTATCCTCACACTACGAAATGATCTGTGCGTAATCATTTATTTATCTTGAAAGTCAGCCCATCATATTTCTGCCCATCAATCTCCAGCGCGC
>URLT01000023.1 GCA_900548795.1 uncultured Eubacteriales bacterium | reverse complement strand
CAGAATGTGCTGGTCGTCGGCGGCGGCGACGTGTCGATGGACGTCTGCACCTCGCTGAAGCTGCTTGGCGCGAGGAACGTCACTTCTATTGTCTACGAGGAATTCTGCGAATTCAAGGCCAGTGAGAAGGAGCTTGCAGGCGCGCGCGCCGAGAACGTCTCCATCTACGACGGCTACATCCCCACCAAGGTCGACGGCAAGACCGTCACCTTCGAGCACCGCAAGCTCCGCAGCACCGTCACCTTCACGGCCGACAAGATCATCCTTGCCGTCGGCCAGACGCTCGAGGCCGAGGGGCTCGGGCTGAGCTTCACCCGCAACGAGGCCGACAGCGAGAAATTCCGCGTCGGCGCGAGCAACGTGTTTGTTGTGGGCGACATTTCCAAGAACGAAGAAAAGAGCGTGGTCGGCGCGGTCAAGAGCGCGAAGCTCGCCGCGGCCTACATCCATGCCTATCTGGGAGGAAACTAATCATGGTGAAAAAAGATCTTTCCGTCAATTTTCTGGGCGTAAAATTTGAAAACCCCTTCTGCCTGTCCTCCTCCCCGGTCGGCAACTGCTACGACATGTGCAAAAAGGCCTACGAGACCGGCTTCGGCGGCGTGGTGTTCAAGACCATCGGCCCGAAGAGCTACTTCATCGACGAGGTCTCGCCGCGCTTCGACAAGCTGGACAAGGAGTCCACGAGCTTCGTCGGCTTCAAAAACATGGAGCAGATCGCCGAGCATCCGCTTGAGGAGAACCTGGCCGACCTGCGCCGCCTGAAGGCGGAGTTCCCGGACAAGGTGCTCATCGCCTCGATCATGGGCAACGACGAGCAGACGTGGGAGGAGCTGGCGCGGCTGGTCACGGAGGCCGGCGCGGATATGCTCGAGCTGAACTTCTCCTGCCCGCAGATGACCTCGCACGCCATGGGCAGCGACGTCGGCACCAGTCCGGAGCTTTGCCGCAAGTATTGTCAGGCGGTGCGCCGCGGCAGCAAGCTGCCCATCCTCGCGAAGATGACCCCGAACGTCACGGATATGGTTCCGGTCGCGCTGGCCAGCCTGGAGGGCGGCGCGGACGGCATCGCCGCGATCAACACGGTCAAGAGCGTCTGCAACGTCGATCTGAACCGCTATATCGGTATGCCGATCGTCGACGGAAAGTCCTCGATCTCGGGCTATTCCGGCAAGGCCGTCAAGCCCATTGCGCTGCGCTTCCTGCAGCAGATGCGCTCCGACCCGCGCCTGAAGGATCTGCCGATCTCCGGCATCGGAGGCATTGAAACGTGGGAGGACGCTGCGGAATTCATTCTCATGGGCGCGACCACGCTGCAAATGACCACCTCCTGCATGCAATACGGCTACCGCGTCGTGGAGGACATGAAGAACGGCCTTATGCACTACATGGCCGAGCAGGGCGTCGACCGTCTCGAGGAGCTGGTCGGCCGCGCGAACGCGAACATCATCCCCGCCGAGGAGCTGAACCGCGACTACATCGTCTATCCGAAGATCGACGAGGACAAGTGCCTCGGCTGCGGCCGCTGCTACATTTCCTGCTACGACGGCGCGCATCAGGCCATGGAATGGGACGAGGAGACCCGCAAGCCGCACTGCAACACCGAAAAATGCGTCGGCTGTCACCTCTGCGCGCTGGTCTGCCCGGTCTCCGCGATCTCCAAGGGCGAGATCAAGATCAAGCCGGGCCGCAAGACCAAGGCGGAGGATGTCCGCCCGTAATCTAACGGAACAAAAACCCGTCCGTCGGCATCAAACAGGGCGGCAGCAAGCATCGCTTGCTGCCGCCCCGTCTTCATTTGGCCGCAGATCGACACGGCGCAGCGCGCCGGTCAGCTTTGCAGATATGTTTTTTTCAGAAACTGCACCATTTCGGTGTACATCGCGCGGCAGTCCTCAAAGCGCCCCTCGTCGATGGCTCTGCAGCACGGCAGCAGGAACTGCTCCTGCAGGCGCGGATACTGCACCTCCGGTGCGTCGCAGAAGTCGATGCAGGCGACGAGCGTCGGAGCGATCTCGTAATATTCCTCGATCAGCGCGCGGCCGCCCTCGCTCTCGGAGAGCCAGCCGTCGCGGAAGCCGCGCAGGCAGGTCAGCTCGGCGCAGTCGTCGCTCCGGTGCTCATAGCGGCAGGCCGCGGTGGTGATGAAGCACCATTTGCGCTTGCGGAAGCCGTCCATCAGCACGTCATAGTCGCCGGGCAGCCATTTCTCCTTCGGATAGCGGCGCAGCCACTGCTCGAGCAGCGCAGTGCAGAACGGCTCGGCCGTTTGCAGCCCCAGACGCTTGACCATTGGGCAGAGGAACAGCGCCAGCACAAGCTTATACTGAAACAGCACGCTCGCGCGGCCGCGCTTCCAGCGCTTGTCCGACGCCATATGGCGATCGAGCGCGTCGAGGTATTCCTCGCAGACGGTCTGCATACAGGCCTCGATGCCCTCCGGCGCAGAGCTGCCGCACAGATCCAGATGGGCGACGATGTCGGCGTTTTCGGCCTCGTAAGCCGCATAGGTGCTCGGGTATTCCTTTTTGGTGATCTTCATATAGTGCTGCGGATAGCGAACGACGGTTTTGGGAAGCTCCTGCCGGAGATAGGCCAGCTCCTGCTCATAATCCCCCTGCACGGCGGGCTTGGGAAGCAGGTCGGCGAGCTTCGTGCGCGCGCCGCAGTAGAGACAGGAGAACTCCTCCAGCTCGGCGGGGATATCCAGCGCATTGCCGCACTGCGGACAGGTGATTTTTCGCATTTCGGACATGGTCATACCTCCTGAAGCTCGGAAGCTCCCGCCCTCTCGGAAACGGCGCTTCCATTTTTTCTATTTTCCCACAGAAATGAATATCTGTCAACCTTTTTCGCGCAAAAAAGTGCCGCCGCAAGCTTGACTCTTGCGGCGGCGGAGGAGGGGGTTATGGGTTTTTGAACGGCGTTTCGCCGGTTCAAACAAGCTTATTCGGCGTCGCCGATCGCGTCCGTGCGATAAAGGAAGCGCACCGTGCCGTTCATGCCGTCGGCGATGCCGCCGAAGGAACGGTAGTCCTGCGACAGGTCGCGCATGGCCTTCACGCGGCTGTAGAGCGTGCTCAGGTCGCCGTTGACGGACTCGGTCAGCTTGTCGATGCCTTCCTCCTTGAACTGCTTCAGGCCTTCGGACAGCTTCATCTGGCCGTCCTTGAGCTTGCTGACGCCTGCGACAAGCTGACGCACGCCGCCCTGAAGCTGGGAGAGGCCGAGGTTCAGCCGACCCGTGCCGCCGGCAAGCTGATCGATGCCGGCCGAAAGGGTGTCGGTGCCTTTGAGCAGGGTGTTCGCGCCGGCCTTTGCTGTGGCGACGCCGCCGGTGTACTGGCTCACGCCGTCGCAGAAGGCCGCGACCTGATCGAGCTGCGCAAGCAGGTTGGCGATCATGCCGCTGCCTGCGGCCGCCTTCTGAACGGCCTCCTCAATGCTGGCCTGCACGGATTCACTCTGCATCTGCGTTTCGATCATGCTCTGAATGGCGGATTCCACGGCCGCGTCGATCTGCGCCTGCGTCTCGGCGGAGGCCATGATCTGCGCGACTGCCGCGTCGACGGCCGCCTGCTGCTCCGGCGTGATGGTTGCGGCATCCAGCCCCATCTGCTGCATGACGCTCGCGGTCACCTGCGCCTGCACCTGCGCGGTCACGGAGGCGCGGATGGTCGCGGAATTGGCGCGGACAGCCGCCTCGACCTGCGCGCGCGCCTGCGCGGTCGCCATTTCGCGGACGGTGCTCTCGTCGAGCTGCGCCGAAACGCTGTTGAGAACGCCGCGGTAGTTATCCCGCGTCAGCGCGGGCGCCTCCACACCGGCCGCGGCAAGCTGGGAGCTTGCGGTGGCGAGCACGGCGTCGAACAACTGCGTGGAGCCGTCCACGAGCGCCTTGCTCTGGGTGTCGAGGTAATTCAGCCCCGTAGTGAGCTGATTTGCGCCGTCCTGAAGCTGAGCCATGCCGGTTTGCAGGGCGCTTGTGCCGTCGACCAGCGCCTGAGAGCCGTCCTTCAGCTCGTTCACGCCGCTGACCAGTGTGTCGGATTTTTCGAGAAGCTGCGTCAGGCCGTCATAGAGCTGCGAGGAGCCGTCCATCAGCTCGTCGAGCGCAGAGGAGAGCTGGTCGACCGCATCGGTCAGCTCGGCCTTCAGATCCTCCGCCTTGTCAAGCTCCAGCGAGCTGAAGACCTCGTTGGTCACGAGCGTCATGGTCGTGCTGAGCTTGAAATCGGTCACGTCGGCTTGGATCTCCACGGTGTCGGGAAGCAGCTCGGTGTCGAGCGCGTCGTTCATGCCCGGCAGGGCGAAGCCGACGACGATGGTGCGCTGCCCGTCGTTGACGAGCTTGCCGTTGCTCACGGTGACGTTGCGGAAGTGCGCATTGTCGAGCATCATGCCGGTCAGCGCCGCAAAGGGAACGCAGACGGTCTCTTTTTTGCCGTCGATCTCGACCTGACGCGTCTCGTTGTTCGTGTAACGATAGCGGATGGTCACAACGCCGCTCTTGCCCGCCAGCTCGGAGGCGGAGAGCTTCTGCCCGTCGAGCAGGTATTCGACTTGGATCGACACGGCGGGCGTCCGGTCGGTCGTGCCCTGATAGTAGATGTCCTCGCCGTCGGCCTGCCACGTCAGCGCGCCGCTGCCGTTGTCGGTGTAGCCCTCGTCGCCCTTGACGTTCTCCAGCCCGGAGAGGTCGGAGCGGTCGGCGAGCGTGGCGCTCTTCTGGGGGTTGGTCAGCCAGTCGCTGACAAGGATATTCTTGGTCTTGCCCTCTGCGTCGGTGAAGACGTAGACGATCTCGTCCTTCTTCGACTCGGCCGGCGTGCCGTCGTCGTTTTTGGACGTATTGCGCACCGCGCCGAACGCTCCGACCGCTGTGGTCAGAACGGCGACGGCCAGAATGCAGGCTGCCAGACGCAGAACGGAACGGTTCAGTTTCTTTTTCATGGAAAAGCTACCTCCTATTTACGAATTTTACGCAGGTCAAGCGTGGTGGCGCAGACGGGTCTGTCGCAGAGCAGCAGAAGCGCCGGCAGGAAGAAGATGACGCAGAGCATCGAGACGATCGCGCCGCGCGCCATGAGCATACACATGGAGCTGATGATGTCGATGTCGGAATAGACCGCGACGCCGAAGGTCGCAGCGAACAGACCCAAGCCGCTGACGAGGATCGAGGGGATCGAAGCAGTCAGCGCGGTGCAGACGGCATCGCGCTTGCCGTTCCCGCGTTTGCGTTCGGCCTTGTAGCGCGTGGTCATGAGGATCGCGTAGTCGACCGTTGCGCCGAGCTGGATCGTGCTGATGCAGATCGGGGCGATGAACGGCAGCGACTGCCCGAAGTAATGCGGCAGGCCGAGGTTGATGAAGATGGCCAGCTCAATGACTGCGATCAGGATGAACGGCAGAGTCAGGCTCTTTTCAACGAGCAGGATGATGAGAAAGATCGCGACAATGGAGATCGCGTTGACCACCTGAAAATCGTGGTTGGTGGTTTCAATCATGTCCTTCGTGCACGGCGCCTCGCCGATGAGCATCCCGTCCGGGTCATAGCGCTTGAGGATGCCGTTGAGCGTGTCGATCTGACGGTTCACGGCGTCGGAGGCGGCATGGTATTCCGAGTTGACCAGCAGCAGCTTCCAGTTGTCGCTTTGCAGCGTGTTCTTGACCGAGGCGGGGATCATTTCCTCCGGGATGCGCTCGCCCAGCAGGGAATCCATGCCGAGCACATAGGCCACGCCGTCGACCTGCTCCATTTCGTCAGCCATTGCCTTGACCTGCTCGCGCGGCGTGTCGGCGTTGACGAGCAGCATCAGCGTGGAGGAGATGCTGAAGTCCTCGCTCAGCTTCTCGTTTGCCTTGACAAAGGGCAGATCCTCCGGCAAGCACTGACCCATGTCGTAGTAGACCTCGTCGTTGGTCTTGCTGTAGCCGTAATACGCCGGAGCGATCAGAAGCGCGAAGATGATGAGGAAGATCCAGAAGCGCTTGCAGACAAAGCCGGAAAGGCGATCCATGCGCGGGATCAGGGATTTGTGGCGCGTGCGCTGCAGGGGCTTGTTGAGCAGCAGGATCATCGACGGGAGCACTGTGACGCAGCCGATGACGCCGAACATCACGCCCTTGGCCATGACAATGCCGAGGTCGCTGCCGAGCGTGAAGCTCATGAAGCACAGGGCGATGAAGCCCGCGATCGTCGTCACGGAGCTGCCGACCACGCTGGTCAGCGTCTCCTGAATGGCGGCGGCCATGGCCTCCATGGGGTCGTCGTGTGTCTCACGCTGCTCGTTGTAGCTGTGCCAGAGGAAGATGGAATAATCCATCGTGACGGCAAGCTGCAGCACGGCCGAGAGCGCCTTGGTGATATAGGAGATCTCGCCCATGAAGTAGTTCGTGCCGAGGTTTATGAGGATCGAGATGCCAATGCAGGCAAGGAACACGAACGGCACCAGCCAGCCGTCGAGCAGCAGCATCATGGCCGCGCACGCCAGCACGACGGCAATCGCCACATAGATCGGCTCCTCCTGCTCGCAAAGCTCCTTCAGGTCGGTGACGAGCGCCGACATGCCGGAGATGAAGCATTGCTTGCCGGCGATCGAGCGGATGTCCGTAATGGCCTGCATCGTCTCGTCGGCCGAGGTCGAGGTGTCAAAGAACACCGCGAGCATCGTCGTATCGCCGCTGTTGAAGGCGTCGTAAAGCTCGCCGGGCAGCAGCTCCTTCGGGACGGAAATATCCGCAAACGAATCATACCAGATCACGCTCTCCACGTGATCGACCTGCTCGAGCTTTTGCTTCAGCGCCGAGACGTCCTTGTCCGGCATATCCTCGACGAGCACGAAGGAAAACGCGCCCTTTCCAAAGTCGTCAAGCAGGATCTCCTGCCCGATGGACGTCTCCATGTCCTTGGGCAGATAGGTCAGCATGTCGTAGTTGATGCGCGTGCCCAGCATTCCGAGCACCGACAGCGCCGCCAGCAGCAGCGAGACGATGACGATCGGCACACGCGCCTTGACTACGGCTTTTCCGAATTTCATTCAACTTCCTCTCCTTCTACATCAATAATATCATCCGGACGTTGATGACGGATGATTTTCACCAGCAGCAGCATGGCGGCAAAGGTCAGCAGCGCGTCGAGCACGAGCGCGACGCCCAGCAGGATCATTGCGGTCACGAGGCTGGTGTCCGGTCTGAGGATCAGCAGCAGGCCGAAGGCGCCCGCGGCCACGGCGGCCATCAGGATCAGCCACCAGCGGCGGATGCCGAAGCCGCGCGCGTCGAGCGCGATCTGGATCTTGAACAGACCGTCGGTCAGCACCAAAATCCCGGCCACAAGAAGCACCAGATTCATCACGGCCTTTGGACGCAGCAGCAGGAGCAGCCCCAGCGCAGCGGTCAGAATGCCGAAGGACAGGTCAAACTGGAAGGCCAGACGGTACAGGTCGCGGGAAAGATAACCGATGATCCGCACGATCCCGGTCACAAGCAGACACGCGCCGAGCAGATAGCACAGCGCATTGGCGCTCAGCTCCGGCGCGGCAATCAGGATCACGCCGAGCACGAGCTGCAATGCAGAGACGATATAGCACCCGATCTTCGCGGTGCGCATCGGTACGGTAGAACGCATATCACTCACCTCACGCTGTGTATTGTAATGCCGAGAGACGGCTTTGAAAACGGACAAAAACGCCTCCGCGCCGAAAAATTAGGCACGGAGGCGTTTTTGTCTAAGAAACCTCTGAATCAATCGCAAGACCCGCCGAGCGCTCTTGCAATTGATTCAGAGGTTCCATAAAGGCCGGAGACTGCGGCTCAGCCCGTTTCCTGCGCAGCCTTGGCAAGCTGCTGCGGCAGACGGCCGACCGGGATCTCCTTGAGCATGGTGCAGATGCGATGGTAGCGCGCGCGGATGTCGTAGCGCATGGAGTCGTTCAGCCAGTCCATGATGAGGCCATAGAGCACGCACTTGAGCAGGAAGACCAGCGCCTGCCGATCCTCCTCGGAGCTTGCCGCATCGCCGAAGCGCAGCTTGAAAAAGCTCTCGCTGGCGTAGTCACAGATGCGCGAAAGCTCGCGCTCATAGGTCTCGCGGCTGCCGGAATTGCAGATGTGCAGCACCGCGCGGCGGTTTTTCATTGCGAAATCCACCGCGACGTCGAGACAGGCCTCCACGGACTGCTCGCGCAGCCCCTCGGCCAAAATGCGGTCGGTGTTTTCCTGAAGGATCTCCACGACCAGCGCCTGAAGATCCTGATAGTGGTAATAAAACGAATTGCGGTTGATGCCGCAGTCCTCCACCACGTCGCGCACCGTGATCTGGCTGATCGGACGCTCGTTGAGCAGCTTCAGGAAGGACTCCTTGATCGCTTTTCGTGTAAATGAGGGCATGAGCCTCCTCCTTTCAGTGCGTATCGCCGCAGGTCTGCGCGACGATGTAGCGCGGACGGTCCTTGATCTCCTCATAGATATTGCCGACGTAGTAGCCGATGATGCCGAGACTGAGCATGATGAGGCTGCCGAGGAAGAGCAGCAGAATGATGACGGTCGTGAAGCCGCCGAGGGCGACGCCCATGATCTTCTGGACAATGGCGATCACGCCCATCACGACCGAGACGACCAGCGCAACGGCGCCCATGACCGTGACCAGATGCAGCGGGACGGAGGTGAAGGCCGTGATGTTGGAAACGGCGTATTTCACGAGCGACCATGTCGACCACTTGGAGCTGCCGGCGGCGCGCTCGCGCACCTCGTAGCTCACCTCGCAGGTGCGGAAGCCGACCCACGACGACAGCGCGCGGAAAAACGCCCGCTTCTCGCGCATGGTCAAAATCACGTTGACCGCCTTGCGGTCGAGCAGCTTGAAATCCGACGCACGGGACATGTCGATTTTTGTGGCTCGGCTGATGAGCGAATAAAACGCCTTGGCGCAGAGACGGTGCGCGGCGCTCTCTTGCCCGCGGTCGGCCTTGACGCCCTCG
Source organism: uncultured Eubacteriales bacterium (assembly GCA_900548795.1). GTDB lineage: Bacteria > Bacillota > Clostridia > Oscillospirales > Oscillospiraceae > JAZOXB01. Next base: position 12,060 of record URLT01000023.1, on the reverse strand, counting down.
ACGACCTCAAAGCCCTGCTCCCACAGGCGGTACATCTCGACCAGCTTTTCCGGCGGGTGCTGCAGGTCGCAGTCGATCACGGCGACGCAGTCTCCCTTTGCGTGCTGCAGGCCGGCGAAGATCGCGGCCTCCTTGCCGAAATTCCGCGAAAAGCGGACGCCGCGCACGGCGCTGTCCTCTGCGGCGGCGGCTTGGATGCGCGCCCATGTGGCATCCTTGGAGCCGTCGTCGACGAAGATCAGCTCATGCGGGATGCCCGCTGCGGTCAACACCGCGCCGATCTCCTTCGAGGCGGCCGGGACGGTCTCTTCTTCATAATATGCGGGGATCACTACGGATAACATCGAATCACCTCACGTCATTCTATTTTAACCGGAAAATGAAATTTTGTCAATCGCCCTTGTGCTCGGCGGCGAAAATGTGCTATAATATCGGGTAGAAACCGAACCGGAGGGAACGATATGAAACGGGTCTTGATGCTGGGAACGGGCGGAACGATCGCCTCGGAAATGACAGGCAGCGGCCTTGCGCCGGCGCTCACGAGCGAGCAGCTCGTCGCGCAGGTCCCGGAGATCGCCGCGCTGTGCGACGTCACCTGCGAGCAGCTTTTTTCCATCGACTCGACAAACATCACGCCCGAGCACTGGCTGCTGCTCGAGGACGCCATTGAGCGGAATTTTGACCGCTACGACGGCTTCGTCATTGCCCACGGAACCGACACCATGGCCTATACCGCCGCCGCGCTGTCTTATCTCGTGCAGTGCTCGCCCAAGCCGATCGTCCTGACCGGCGCACAGAAGCCGATCCTGTTTGAAAACACCGATTCCAAGACCAATCTGGCCGACGCCTTTCGCTGCGCCGTCTCCGATCTCTGCGGCGTGATGATCGTCTTTAACGGGCGCGTCATTCTCGGCACCCGCGCCCGCAAGACCCGCACGACCAGCTTTCAGGCCTTCTCGAGCATCAACTATCCGCTGCTGGCCGTGCTGCAAAACGGCTTTTTGATGGAATATATCCGGCCGGAGTGCCTGCCTGCACCTCGGTTTTTCCGCAAGCTCGACCCGCGCGTCGGCCTTCTCAAGATCATTCCCGGCACAGACTGCGGTCTGCTTGACTATCTGCTGGCGCATAACGACGCCGTCATCATCGAGAGCTACGGCGTCGGCGGTCTGCCGTCGTATCAGGGCAGCGGCTTTTTCGACGGCATCCGCCGCGCCGTCGAGAGCGGCAAGACCGTCGTCATGACCACGCAGGTGCAGAACGAGGGCAGCAATCTTGCCGTCTACGACGTCGGCTTCCATCTCAAGCACGATCTGCTGCTGCTCGAGGCCTACGACATGACCACCGAGGCCGCGCTGGCGAAGCTGATGTGGATCCTCGGCCAAACGAAGGATCCGGCGCAGATCCGCCGGCTGTTCTGCAAGCCGATCAGCCACGACCTGCTCTACCTCAAGGACGAAACGCAGAGCGAAAAATAATTTCAAAAAGCGAGAAAAAACGCTTGACAAAATCGGAATACTCTACTATAATCATTTATGCTGTTTCACAGCAAAGCCACATGGCGGCATAGCTCAGTTGGTAGAGCACCCGGTTCATACCCGTGTTGTCATCTGTTCGAGTCAGATTGCCGCTACCAGGCCCGTTGGTCAAGTGGTTAAGACACCGCCCTTTCACGGCGGTAACATGGGTTCGAGTCCCGTACGGGTCACCAAAAGGAGTTTATACGAACACCTTGTGTTCCATCTTTATGGTTCGCAACGTGTTCGTGCTCTTTTTTGACCCGTATTGTCTGGAAAGAGCCCGCACCGCAGAGGGCGGAGATCCCTCCGAGCCGTTCTTCAGCAGAACGACCCGGAGGGATCCTTTTTCTATATCGATCGATTTTTTCGGCCTACCGGGCGGCGTTCAGCCGCCGAGGTAGGCCTTTTTGACGTCTTCGCTGCTTGCGAGCTCCGTGCCCGTGCCGCTGAGGATGATGCGCCCCGTTTCGAGCACATAGCCGCGGTCGGCCACCGAGAGCGCCATCTGCGCGTTCTGCTCGACGAGCAGAATGGTCGTCCCGTTTTGGTGCAGCGTGTGGATGATCTCGAAGATCTGGTCGACGAGGATCGGCGCAAGGCCCATGGACGGCTCGTCGAGCATCAGCAGCTTCGGAGAGGACATCAGAGCGCGCCCCATAGCCAGCATCTGCTGCTCGCCGCCGGAGAGCGTCCCGCCGACTTGACGGCGGCGCTCCTTCAGGCGCGGGAACTGCTCGTAGACCTGCTCGAGAAGCGGCTTGACGGCTTCCTTCTTCTGCGTGAAGGCGCCCATCTCGAGGTTTTCCTCGACCGTCATTTGCAGGAAAATACGGCGTCCCTCCGGAACCAACGCCAGACCGCGCGAGACAATGGCGTGCGGCGGCACGCTGGCGAGATTTTCGCCCATAAACGTGACGGAGCCGGAGTTTGGGTGCAGCAGACCGGCGACGGTGTTCAGCGTGGTGGTCTTGCCGGCGCCGTTTGCGCCGATCAGGGTCACAATCTCCCCGGCGTTGACCGAAAAGGAGATGCCCTTGATCGCGCGGATAGAGCCGTAGGAAACGGCCAGATCTTGGACAATGAGAATTTCCTGCATGATTTATGCCTCCTTCTGCTTGCCGAGATAGGCCTCGATCACGGCGGGATTCGCCTGAATTTCGTCTGCGGTGCCCTTTGCGATGACCTGTCCGAAGTTCAGCACGCAGATGCCCTCGCAGATGCCCATGACAAGATTCATGTCGTGCTCAATGAGCATGACGGCGATGTGGAAGGTGTCGCGGATCTTGACGATGTTCTCCATCAGCTCGGCCGTCTCAGACGGGTTCATGCCGGCGGCCGGCTCGTCGAGCAGCAGGAGCTTCGGATTCGTCGCCAGCGCGCGGACGATCTCCAGACGACGCTGTGCGCCGTAGGGAAGGGAGCCTGCCACGTATTTCGCCATATCCTGCATGTGGAAAATGGACAGCAGCTCTCCGGCGCGCTCGCGGGCGAGGCGCTCCTGCTTCCAGTAGCGCGGCAGACGAAGAACGGACTCAAGCAGGCTGTAGCTCATGGAGTTATGCAGACCGATCATCACGTTTTCCTCGACGGTCAGCTTGTTGAACAGACGGATGTTTTGGAAGGTGCGGGCGATGCCCATGCGGTTGATCTGCACGGTGGATTTGCCCGAGCAGTCCATGCCGTCGACGATGATCGTGCCGCGCGTGGGCTGATAGACGCCGGTGAGCAGGTTGAAGACCGTGGTCTTGCCGGCGCCGTTCGGGCCGATCAGACCTGCGATCTCCGTGCGGCCAATGGTCAGGTTGAAGTCGTCCACGGCGCGCAGACCGCCGAAATCGATGCCGAGGTGGATGCACTCAAGGATCGGATGCGCGCCGATGTCGCGCTCGGGGATGATGGAATTGCTCGGAACGGCAACCATTTTGCCCTTGACAAAGCGTTTGGTTTCACTCATTGCGCTCGACCTCCTTTGGCGCGTTTTGATGCTTCTTGGGGTGGATGCCGCTGACCAGTCTGCCGAGCTGACCCTTGAGCGTGGGGTTGTTCGTCACGAGCATGACGAGGATCAGCACAATGGCATAGACCAGCATACGGTAATCGGCGAACTGGCGCAGAGCCTCCGGCAGAATGGTCAGGACGGTCGCGGCGATGATCGACCCGAGCATATTGCCCTGACCGCCGAGCACGACGAAGACGAGGATCAGAATGGAGGCGTTAAAATCGAACTTCGAGGCGATGATGGTGTTTTGCCCGAGGCCGAACAGTGCGCCGCCGACGCCCGCGATCGCGGCAGAGAGGACGAAGGCCATCATTTTGTAGGTCGTGATATTGATGCCGACGGATTCGACTGCAATGCGGTTGTCGCGAATGGCCATGATCGCGCGTCCGGCGCGGCTGCGCACGAGGTGGAAGATGATGACCAGCGAAAGCAGAACGAGGACTGCGCCGGCAAAGAAGGTCGAGATCTTCCGAATGCCGGGGATGCCCATGGCGCCGCTGAGGATCATGCGCCCGCCGCTTTGCAGCTCGATCGTGTTCTTGAGGAAGGAGACGTGCAGACCGTTCGAGTCGATTCCGATGTAAAGGTTGTTGAAAACGGACTTGATGATCTCGCCGAAGGCGAGCGTCACAATGGCGAGGTAGTCGCCGTTCAGGCGCAGGACGGGGATGCCGATCAGCAGGCCGACGACGGCCGCCAGCAGGGCGCCGCTTGCCAGCGCAATGACGAGGATCCATGTGTCCGGAACGCCGGAGCCGTTCATGGCCGAGGCAACGACCGCCCCGGTGAAGGCACCGATGCTCATGAAGCCGGCGTGTCCGAGGGAGAGCTCGCCGAGCACGCCGACCGTGAGGTTCAGCGACAGCGCCATGATGACATAGGCGCAGATGGGGACGAGCTGCCCGCGCAGGGTCGAGGAGATGCTGCCCGTGCTGCTGAGGATCTGCATCACGACGAAGGCCGTGAGCACGACGGCGTAGGTCAGGTAGTCCCGTCGCGCCGTCTTGCTGAGTTTTCTTTTTTTCATCATGCCGCACCTACACTTTCTCGCGGATCTTTTTGCCGAGCAGGCCGGTCGGCTTGACCAGCAGGATGACGATCAAAACGGCAAAGACAATGGCGTTGGAAAGCTCCGTGGAGATATATGCGCTCGAGAGGATCTCAATGACGCCGAGCAGGACGCCGCCGAGCAGCGCGCCGGGGATCGAGCCGATGCCGCCGAACACGGCCGCCGTGAAGGCCTTGATGCCGGGCATGGAGCCGGTGGTCGGCTGAAGGGTGGGGTAGGCCGAGCAGAGCAGCACGCCCGCAATGGCGGCCAGCGCCGAGCCGATGGCGAAGGTGACGGAGATCGTCAGGTTGACGTTGATGCCCATGAGCTGCGCCGCGCCCTTGTCCTCCGAGCAGGCGCGCATGGCCTTGCCCATCTTGGTCTTGCCCGTGAAGAGGGTCAGGGCGACCATGATGACGACGCAGGCTGCGATCGTGACGAGCGTGGTCACGCGGATGGTCATTTCGCCGCCGAAGAGGTGAATGGCGGAATCCCCAAAGAGGGAGGGGAAAATTTTGGGGTTCGACGACCAGAGAAGCTGGGCGGCGTTCTGAAGGAAGTAGCTCATGCCGATCGCCGTGATCAGCACGGCCAGAGACGGCGCCGCGCGCAGGGGCTTATAGGCAAGGCGCTCGATGAGGATGCCGAGCACGGTGCAGACCAGCATGGCCAGCAAAATGCCGACGACCGGCGGCAGCCCAAAGCCGGAGACGGCGAAGAAGCAGATATACGCGCCGACCATGATGATGTCGCCGTGGGCAAAGTTCAGCATTTTCGCAATGCCGTAAACCATGGTATAGCCCAGGGCGATGATCGCGTAGACGCTGCCGAGACTCACGCCGTTGATCAGATGGTTCAAAAAACTCACGGGGCTCTCAACTCTCTTTCCGTTTTGTATTTATGGCGGAAAGGGCTGCCTGCTGGGGGCAGCCCTTTCCGGGAAAATCAGCGATGTGTTTTTGAAAACGGTCAGTCCATGCCGACGTAAGCGCCATTCTTGATGACCATGCCCTTCGGCTCCTTGGTGACGGCGCCGGAGGCGTCCCACGTCATGTTGTCGCCGGTCAGGCCGCTGTAGGTGAAGTCGGGGGCGGTGAAGGCCGTCTTGAGCAGCTCGCACAGGGCGCTGGGCTCCATGTCGGGCGTGGCGGCGGACTTTTCAAGGGCGTTGTAGATCGCGTAGATGCAGTCGTAGGCATCGGCGGCGAACTGGTTCGGCACTTCCTTGTACTGGCTCTGGTACTTGGAAACGAAGCTCTGCGTTCTTGCGTCGTCGGAGTCGGCGTTGAACGGAGTCAGCAGCATAACGCCCTCGGCAAGGGAGGCGTCAAAGCCGTTGATGGTCAAAATGCCGTCCATGCCGTCCACGCCGAAGAAGGCGGGCTTATAGCCAATGTCGTTGGCCTGACGCAGGATCAGAGAGGCCGGGGTGTAGTACATCGGCAGGAAGATCAGGTCGGCGCCGTTGTCCTTCGCGTCGGCGATCTGAACGGAGAAGTCGTTCTGGGTGTCCTCGGTGAAGGTGGTGGTCGAGACGATGTTCAGTCCCAGCTCCTGCGCCTTGGAGACGAAGCTGTTGTAAACGCCGACGGAGTAGACGTCGTCGTTCTTATAGATGATGGCGATGGCGGAGCCGAGCTGCTTTTCGGAGATATACTGCGCCGAGGCGGAGCCCTGGTTCGGATCCATGAAGCACATCTGGAAGGTGTTGGCCTTGCGCTCGACGTCGACCGTGCCGGTCAGCGGGTTCTGCACGCCGCCGAGCACGTCGGTGGCGGAGGCGGACGGCGTCAGGCAGAAAATATTGTCGGCCGAGGATTCGGCAGAGGTCGCCACGCAGGGTGTGGAGGTGACGGAGCCGAGGAAGATCTGCATGCCCCAGTCCTTCAGAGTGTTGTAGCCGTTGACGGACTTCTCTGCGTCGTGGGCGTCGTCTTCATACCGCAGCTCGAGCTGGATGCCGCCCAGAGCGTTGAGCTCGTCGACGGCAATCTGCGCGCCGTTCTTGACGGCATTGCCGTAAATCGCGGCGCCGCCGGTCAGCGGGCCGCAGCCGCCGATCTTGAACACGGTGGCGTCGGAGGTGTCCTTGCCCTTGCCGCAGCCGGCAAAGACAACGAGCAGCATCGCCGCAGCGAGGAGCATAGCAAGCATTTTTTTCATTTTCTTTTTCCCCTTTCACGAGTAGTGAATATCAGACCGCCTCCGCCGATGGAGGAGACGGAATGTTACGTAAAAAAGAATTTCCCTTGACGGTAAAAATTTGTTTTACTATACTGCGTTAAAGCGGAAAAGTCAATTGAAAAATTATACGAATGATTTGCAAAAAAACGCTGTCGACAGGGCAAAATGACAAAAAACGGGAAGAAACGTGCATAAAAGCTGAATGCTGCGCGGCCTCAGGCCACAAGCAGCGCCGCCAGCGCCAAGATCGGCTGGTGCAGAAGGTAGATCTCGAGCGAATGTCTGCCGATCAGGCAGAGCGCCCTGCGGACGGGGTTGCGCGCCGGGACGCCGGGAAGCAACGTTTTTTGCCGCCGATAGAGCGTTTTTCCGAGTGCCGCGCCGATCAGAAACCAGCCGAGATGGGGGAAGATCGGGAAATAATCCGAGCCTGCGAAAAGCCGGCTCGGCCGCAGACCGAGCGCGAGCAGGAACGGCGTTCCGACGGAGAGTCGGCTGAAGCAAACGCCCAGCGCCAGACAGAGCGCGCCGAGCGCGAGCAGCGCCCAATAGGGGAGATGCCGGAAAGCCGGATAAAGCAGCATACACACACCGAGCAGGTGCAGGATGCCAAACCAGATGCCCAGCCCGAAAAAGCCTCCGAGAAACTCCAGCATCAGCGTGACATAGCTGACAAGGAGCCCTGCGCCGAGAACGATCAGGCCGCGCCGCGCGGTCTTTCCGGCCAGCGTGGCGCAGATGCCGCTGATGAGGATAAAGAGAACGTGGCCGTATTGCTGCATGAACAGGAACCAGTCCGGAAGGTCAAGACGCAGCCCGCCAAACGCCTGCAGATCGAAGCAGAAATGCACGGCGATCATGCCGAGGATGCACAGCCCGCGCAGGGCGTCCAGCTCCCAGATGCGTTCCTTTTTTTCGCTCATGTCGACTCCTCCTGCGCGGCCTCCTCCTCGAGCCTGCGGTAGGCGACCTTGCCCACGGCGGTCTGCGGAAGCTCCGCGCGAAAAATAAGCTCATCCGGCGCGGCATAGCGCACGATATGCCTGCGGCAGTAGGCCAGCAGCTCGCTGCGGAGCGCCTCGTCCGGCGCAAAGCCGTCGCGCAGCACAACGTAGGCGCGCACGCGCTGCATTTTATAGGCGTCCTTCACGCCGATCACGCACGAGAGCTGCACGGCCGGGTGCCGGTCGAGCACGGCCTCGACCCGGCTCGGATAGACGTTGTAGCCCGAGGTGACGATCATGCGCTTGATGCGCTGGGTGAAATAGACGAAGCCGTCGGCGTCCATATGCCCGAGGTCGCCGGTGTGCAGCCAGAGGCGGCCGTCCTCATGACGGCGCAGCGCCTGCGCCGTCTCCTCCGGGTCGTCCAGATAGCCCGTCATCACGCTCGGGCCGGAGATGCAGATCTCGCCGTCCTGCCCGGCATCCGTCTCCTCAGTCGTGCCGACGCGGACGATTTTATAATAGGTGTCGGGAAACGGCAGGCCGATCGAGCCCTCCCGCGCGCCGTGCTGCGGCGTCAGGCAGCTTGCCGTGACGCATTCGGTCGTGCCGTAGCCCTCGCGGATCTGCACGGACGCGCCGTGCTCGGCAAGAAACCGGTCGACGCGGCGCTTCAGCTCGACGGAAAGCGAGTCGCCGCCGCAGAACACGCCCTTCAGGAAGGAAAGCCTGACGCCCTCCAGACCTGGGGCGCGCAGCAGCGCCTCGAACAGCGTCGGGACGCCGGGAATGAAGCTCGGGCGCTTCCTGCGCAGCAGCGCGGCGTAGCGCTTGACGCTGAATTTCGGCACGAGGATGCACCGCGCGCCGCCGACGAGCGCCGTGTGGATGCCGATGCCGAGACCGAAGCCGTGGAACATCGGCATGACCGAGAGCATCGAGCAGCCCAGCAGGGTCGGGCAGCCGCTTGCGGCAATGGTCTGAAGTGCCAGCGCGTTGAAGTTGTTCCCGGAGAGGCAGATGCCCTTGGTTCGCCCGGTCGTGCCGCCGGAATAGAGGATCGCGGCGCAGTCGCTGCCCTGCCCGCTGTCGGGCGGGAGCGCGGCGCCTGCGGGCAGGGCGCTCCAAAGGCGGAAGGGATAGTCCTGCGGCAGCGCCGGCGCGTGCCGGTGCGTTTTGAGCCGATAAAGCGCGCGCTTCGGAAAGGGGAGCGCGTCGCAGATGCGGGTCAAAAGCAGCAGCGGCGGTTTCTTCGCGGCGCGGCACGCCGGAACGACGCGGTCACAGAAGCCGTCGAGCGCAAGGATCGCCTTGCTTTGGGACAGGTCGAGATAGAAGGTGATCTCCTCGGGCGCGGAGAGCGGGTGGATCATGTTCGCCACTGCGCCGAGGCGGCTGAGGGCATAGAAGCAGTCGACGGCGAGCGGCAGATTCGGCAGACAGAGCGTCACGCGGTCGCCCCTCTGCACGCCCAGCGCGGCAAAAACGGCAGCGGCGCGGCCGATGCGGCGCAGAAGGGCGCCGTAGCGTACCTGCGCGCCCTCAAACTCATAGGCGACGGCGTCGGGGTGCGCCCGCGCGGTCTGCGCGAGGCATTGATAGACGGTTTTTCGGGGATAATCGAGATGCTTTGGCATATCGCCGTAAAAGCGCAGCCAAGGGGCTTCTGCGGACAGCGGCATGGGAGACCTCCTGAGATTTGAGCCTTGTGTTTTCTTCATTATACCATTTTTTTCGCGAATTGGAAGCGACGCGCGTCGCCGGGGCGGCTTTTTTCCGAAAATGAAACTGCCCTCTTTCTTTTTTCGGGCAAATGCGGTAAAATATACGGGAATAATTTTGGCAAACGAGGATCAATGACGGATGACAGAACAATTTGAACAACGATTCCGCGCGGCGCGCCGCGCGTATATTGCAAAGCAGTACGCAAGCATGAACCCGCGCCAGCTTGAGGCCGTCCTGACCACGCAGGGACCGGTGCTCCTGCTGGCAGGCGCCGGAAGCGGCAAGACCACGGTGCTCATCAACCGAATTGCCAACCTGATCCGCTTCGGCTCCGGCGCGGACAGCCCAGAGCTGCCCGAGGGACTGACGGAGGACGACGTGCTCTTTTTAGAGGCACAGGCAGCGCTCGACCGGCCGACCGACCCCGCCCGTGCCGACGCGCTGGCGGCCTATGAGCCGGCTGCGCCGTGGTCGATCATTGCGATCACCTTTACCAACAAGGCCGCAAACGAGCTGAAGGATCGCCTGACGAGAATGATCGGCGGCACGGCCGGCGAGGACGTCTGGGCAATGACCTTCCACTCGGCCTGCTGCCGCATCCTCCGGCGGGAGATCGAGGCGCTGGGCTATTCGAGCAGCTTCACGATCTATGACACGACGGATTCCGAGCGCGTCATCAAGGAAATTCTCAAGGAGTTCAATCTGGACGACAAGGTGTTCGTGCCGCGCAAGGTGCTCGGCCTCATCTCCAAGGCCAAGGATAAGCAGCAAGGTCCGGCCGAGTTCCGCGCCGATGCCGGGGACGACTACCGTCTGCACAAGATCGCGGAGCTTTATGAGGAATACGCCAAGCGGCTCAAGGCATCCAATGCGCTTGACTTTGACGACATCATCCTCCTGACGGTGCAGCTTTTGCAGGAGCACGAGGACGTCCGCCGCCGCTACCAGCGCAGATTCCGCTACGTTCTGATCGACGAATATCAGGACACGAACCACCTGCAATATCTTCTGGCCTCGCTGCTGGCCGGCGGCCACGAGAACATCTGCGTCGTCGGCGACGACGACCAGAGCATCTACCGCTTCCGCGGCGCGACCATCCGCAACATTCTCGATTTTGAGAACGAATACCACGGCGCAAAGGTCATCCGCCTCGAGCAGAACTACCGCTCCACGCAGAGCATCCTCGACGCGGCCAACGCCGTCATTCGCCACAACACCGGCCGCAAGGGCAAGCAGCTATGGACAAACAACGGCGTCGGCGAGCGGATCTTGCACTATGAGGCCGGAAGCGAGCAGGACGAGGCAAATTTTGTCGCCAATCAGATCCTCTCCGAGGCGGGCACGAGCGGCTATCGGGACTATGCGATCCTCTACCGCACGAACGCGCAGTCCAACGCGCTGGAATATGCCTTCAAGCGCAGCGGCGTGCCTTACCGCATCATCGGCGGCACGCGCTTCTTTGACCGCGCGGAGATCAAGGACATGCTGGCCTATCTCTGCGTCATCAACAACCGCACCGACGATCTGCGCCTCAAGCGCATCATCAACCAGCCGCCGCGCGGCATCGGCGCCAAGGCGCTCGAGGGCGTCGAGCGGCTCTGCGCGGCGCAGGGCGCGCCGCTCTACAGCGTGATCTGCGACCCGTATACCTACCCCGCGCTCGAGCGCGCGGCGGGCAAGCTGATGCAGTTCTCCGTGCTGATCGAGCAGTGCGCCGCCCTGCTCGACACGATGCCGCTCGACGCGTTCTACGAGGAGCTGCTCCTGCGCACGGGCTACGTTGCCATGCTCGAGCAGAAGAACGATCTGGAAAGCCGTTCGCGGCTGGAAAACGTCCGCGAGCTGAAATCCTCCATCGTGACCTATATGGAGAGCGCCGACACGCCCACGCTGGCCGGCTTTTTGGAGGAGATCGCGCTCTATACCGATATTGAGCAGTACGACAAGGACGCCGACGCCGTCGTCATGATGACGATGCACTCGGCCAAGGGGCTGGAGTTCCCGAACGTGTTCGTGGTCGGCTGCGAGGAAAACCTTTTCCCGAGCGCTCGCTGCGTCGGCGACCCGGACGAGATGGAGGAGGAGCGCCGCCTGTGCTACGTCGCCATTACCCGCGCGAAAAAGCGCCTGACGCTCACGAGCGCCCGGCAGCGGATGCTCTACGGCCACACCACGGTCAACCGCCCCTCGCGCTTCCTCGAGGAGATCCCGCAGGAGCTTTTGATCGAAAAATCGGCCGCGCGGCCGAGCTATTCGGCGGCGGCCAAGGCGGCGGCGCCCAAGCCGCAGCACAGCTTCCGAACCTACATACCGCAGACGCGCGCCGCCGCGGCGCCGCCGGTGAGCTATCTAAAAGGCGAAATGGTGCAGCATGACGTTTTCGGCAAGGGCATGGTCCTATCGGTCGTGCCGACGGGCAACGACGCCATGCTCGAGATCGCCTTCGATCAGGTCGGCACCAAGCACCTGATGGCAAGGACAGCCTCGCAGCGGATGAAAAAACTCTGAAACGGAGACGGTGGAGTTATGGATCCCAAGGAATTGATCGGGCAGCTCACGAGGCGGCTCGAAAAGGCGAATCACGAATACTATGTGCTCGACGCGCCGACCATGCCGGACTTTGAATATGACCGGCTG
>URLT01000022.1 GCA_900548795.1 uncultured Eubacteriales bacterium | reverse complement strand
CGGCTCCGTCACATGATGCAAAACCGTCCTTATTTGTGTTGCCTCCTCGTGCTTCAGATACTGTTCTTCTATATCTTCTTCAGTCGGCAATTCGGGCAGTACTTTATCGTCAATACTGACCGTTTGTTTTGCCTTTTTCAGATGCGTGTAATAACAGTTTTTTGCAATCTGGCAAAGCCACACTCGAATATCACAATCACCCCGGAAACCGTTGATGGAGTGCATAGCCTTGAAAAAAGTCTCGCTCGTAATTTCTTCCGCCATGTTTTCGTTGTCGGTCAGCTTGCGGATGTATCGGTACACATTGTCAAAATAAGTACGGTATATTTTCTCGAACTCCGTCATCCTACCACCTCCTTCCAACTATAAGACTCAGCAAAGAGCAAAATCTTACAAAGAATTTTAAAAAATCACAGTTTCATTTTTCTGTCATAACTTAGGGAACCTCTGAATCAATCGGCTGCGGCGCTCAGCGGGTCTTTTGCCCCAACTGATCGGTTTGAAAATTTTGAAATACACAAAGTATTCCTGCGATTTCCAAACCTCAATTTGGAAACAAAATCCCTCGCTGACCGCTCTTGCGATTTAATCAGAGCTTCCTTAAAATTTCAGCCGCTCGGCCGATGGCGATCGATCGGGCGTCTGTCCGGCGTCAAATCGTTTCCAGCGCGCGCTCGGCCGCCTCCACCGCCGTCTCGTCCGGCCGGCATTGCAGCACGAAGACCGGCACTTCCTGCGCAAAGGCGGAGAGCTGCTCGGTCACGACGCGCATAAATTCCGGATCCCAGCTATTGACGGTCAGGCCGGGGTAGAGCAGCCGGAGCGCCTGAAGCGCACCTACGCGGCAGCAGGCGGTTTGCGTCGATTTCTGCGGGAAAAAGACCGCCCGGATCGGCGCTCCCTCGGGGCGATAGATCCCCGACGAGCCGCAGAACGGCGAACCGTAGCCCCAGAAGCGCCCGTCTCTTCGGCGGATCACGCTGCGGTCGCCGTTGAGCACCTCTGCGCCGCGGAAGCGCTCCCAGAGCGCGGCCTGCGTGGATTTCCCCGCCCCGGAGGCACCCGAAAACAGCAGCGCGCCGCGCGCCGTGCGCACCAGCGAGCTGTGCAGGATCATCGCACCGTGCCGCGCGAACAGCGCCTCCCCCGCCAGCATGGGGGCAAAGGTGCAGCGATGCGTGTAGCGCGCAAGCTCAGAGGCCGGAAGATAGATCGTGCTGCGCCCGCTGCTCCGATAGTGCCCCGCCGTCTGCTCTCCGTCCGGCGCGGTCAGCCCGTGAAACCGGCGAAGCCAGCCGTCGGGCATCCGGTAGACCGTGATCCCGTAAAGCTCCGCAGCGGGAGTCAGGCCGTCTCCGTTCGGCGGCTTGCGCACCGCGAGCAGCTCATAGCGCTCCTCCGGCTCCTGCCGCGGCGTCAGAAAGGCGCGCAGCTCCGGCGGCACCTCCATGGCAAAGGGCGCCGTGAATCGGATCGGGATCTCGGCGATCTTCAGATCAAAGACGGTTTCCATGCGGCCGCCTCCTTTTCGGGGCGCGCACCGGCGCGGCCGGCTCGGGCTCCCTGTTTTTTGGTATCTTACCACAGATCGGCGAGCGTTGCAACGTTCTTGCGCAAAAAATCGCTTGACAGCGAGCGCACTTTTCTTTATGATGGTTTCCGTATCACAGCGCAGCGCCCGCTGCAAGGAGGAGATCAAAACGATCATCTATCAGGATCGCCGCATTCTCGCGGCGGAAAAGCCCTGCGGCGTGCTCTCCACGGACGAGCCGGGCGGGATGCCCGAGCTGCTCCGGCAGGAGCTGCACGAGCCGCACGGCTGTGTGCTCACGGTGCACCGGCTCGACCGGGCGGTCAGCGGCCTGATGGTCTTTGCCCGCTCCCACCGCGCGGCGGCGCTGCTCTCCGAGCAGATCCGCAGCGGCGTCTTTCAAAAGGAATACCTCGCCGTCGTCCGCGGCTGCCCCGCGCAGCCCGAGGGCACGCTCACGGACCATCTGATCCGCGACCGCGGGCGCCGCACCACGCGCATTGCCGACGAAAGCGACCCGCAGGCTCAGGAGGCGCGTCTGCACTACGTCGTGCTGGACGAGCACGCGGGATATGCGCTGCTTCGCATCCGGCTTTTGACCGGGCGCACGCACCAGATCCGCGTCCAGTTTTCCGGCCGCGGGATGCCGCTGCTCGGCGACCGGAAATACGGCTGCGGAGAGGACTGCCCCATCGGCCTGTGGTCATGGTCGCTCTCCTTCCTGCACCCGCAGACCGGCGAGGCGATGACCCTCCGCAGGCTGCCGCCGCAGGCCGCCCCGTGGACGCCGTTTTCCGATGCCCTCGCCCGCCTTCCGTAATCATCGCAAAAAGCCCGAAAAGCCCGGCGTTTTCAACGAAAAACGGCGGGCTTTTCTTGATTTTCTCGCGCCGGGGAAGCTAGGAGCCGATCGCCTTCGGCTGACCGCTCCTGCGATTGAATCAGAGGTTCCCTTGATTCAATATTTGAATCAAGAATCCGTATTAATCATGGATCTGAATCACAATACGGCAGTATGCGGCGGAGGTCAGGCGATAGACCACGGAATAAAACACCGCAAAGATCGCGAAGCTGACGGCGCTCGTCCACGCGAACAGGGCGACGTTCTGAAGCTCGAAGAGCATCAGCAGCCGCCGGAGCATCGGGAAGGCGAAGGCCAGATGCAGCCCCGCGCCCAGCAGCGGCAGGAAGAACACCGTCAAGAGCTGCGAATTGACGCTCCTGCGGATCTCGCGGCGGGTCATGCCGACCTTCTGCATGATGTCAAACCGCGCCTGATCCTCGTAGCCCTCACAGACCTGCTTGTAATAGATGATGAGCACGGTCGCGCAGACGAACACGACGCACAGCAGAACGCCGAGATAGAACAGGCCGCCATAGATCGAGTAATAGTCCGCGCGGCTGCTTTCGCGGCTCTCGACGTTGAAGAAATCGTAGCTGCATTGCAGACTCGTTCCGCGGCAGACCGTGTCGATCAGCTCGTCATTGGCCGCGTCCTGCTTCTCCCCCTTCAGGCCGGTGTCGATGCCGTAATAATAGCGCATACTCATCGCGCTGCCGACCGACCGCACAAGCGGCTGCGCCGCGCTCAGCTCGGGCACGACCAGCATCACTACTTGCGAGGCGGACGCGTTCAGCTCGCCGAGCCGGGGCGCCGCGTCGATGCGCTTGGCGACGGAAAAGCTCGTTCCGTCAGAGAATCGCACCGTGTCGCCCTGCAGCGCAAGATTGCTTGTATAGAGCATCGCCTCGCCGGCGTTCAGGCGCTCGGTTCCTTGCGTCTGGGCGTTATAATCCTCGAGCGGCAGGATATACAGGCCGCAGCTCTGCCCTTCGACGAACGTCTGCGGCTCCTGCATGGTCTCCTCGCCGCGCCGCAGGTGGAGCGTACCGGAGCCGTCGAGGACGGCGACATCAAAGAGATAGCGCACGGAAAAGGCGTTCTGCGCCGTGCCGCCGTGGTCGCGGACGATCTGCTGCGTCAGCGCGCCGATCCGGTCGGTGTTGCCGTGCTCCAGCTCGCTGAGCCGGCTCATGCGGAAATCGACGTTCATATCCCTCGGGAAGCGCGTGTGCAGCGCGTCCTCGACGCCGAAGAAGAGGCTCGTCGTGGACGAGAGGATGACGAGCACCATCGTCGCAAGGATGCAGATGGAGGCCAGCCCCGCGCCGTTGCGCTTCATGCGATAGGCCATGGAGGCTGTGGAGACAAAATGGTTGGGCTTATAATAATAGCGCTTTCTTTTTTGCAGCAGGCGGCACAGCGCGACCGACCCGGCGATCATCAGAAGATAGGTCGCCGCAATGACCATGACCACGGCGACAAAGAACCAGCCCAGCGCCGAGATCGGCTCCTCAATGGACACGGCGAGGTAATACGCCGCGCACAGCAGGAGCAGCCCCAGCAGCGCCAGCACCCAGTTGGCGCGCGGCGGCTTTTCGCCGTACTGCTCGCTTCGCAGGAGCGAGACGGACGAGCTGCGCCGTATTTGCAGCAGCGCGCTGAGATATTGCAGCAGAAAGATCACCGAGAAGATCAGCAGCGTCATGCCCAGCGCCCGCCACGAGACGAGCAGCTCGAAGCCCGTCTGACCGCCCAGCAGCCGCACCAGCCCCAGCTCCGCCAGCTTCGACAGCGCAATGCCCAGCGCCAGCCCGCTCACGAGCGCATAGGCCGCGAGGATCCCCGTCTGCCACAGCAGGAGCATCGCCAGATTGCCCTTGCCCATGCCGAGGATGTGATACAGGCCGAACTCGCGCTTGCGGCGGCGCATCAGGAAGGAGTGCGTGTAAAACAGGAAGATCAGCGAGAAGATCCCGATCACGAAGCTGCCGAGCGACATCATGCTCGTCAGCGTCTCGCCGCCGCGCATATCGCGGATCGTGGGGTTATAGGAGAGATAGGAAATGATGTAAAAAATGGCGACCATGCCCGTGCAGGTCAGAAGAAACGGCAGATACAGCCGCTTGTTCTTGCGCATGGCGTCAAAGGCAAGGCGGGGATAGAGCCTCATTGCCGCATCCCTCCCGTTGTGAGCATGGTCAGCGTGTCGGAAATGCGCTGATAGAACTGCTCGTCGGTCGCCTCGCCGCGATAGAGCTGGTGGAATACCTCGCCGTCCTTGATGAACAGGACGCGCCCGGCCGTGCTGGCCGCCCGCACCGAGTGCGTGACCATCAGGACGGTCTGCCCCTGCCGGTTAACCGAGGCGAAGAGCCGCAGCAGCTCGTCCGTCGCCTTGGAGTCGAGCGCACCCGTCGGCTCGTCGGCCAGCAGCAGCTCCGGCTTCGTGATGAGCGCCCGCGCGACGGCCACGCGCTGTTTCTGCCCGCCGGAGATCTCATAGGGATATTTTTTCAGAATTTCGGTGATGCCGAGCCGCTCGGCAAGCGGCGTCAGCAGCTCGTGCATCACGCGGTAGGGACGTCCGGCCAGCACGAGCGGCAGATAGATGTTGTCCTCGACCGTGAAGGTGTCGAGCAGGTTGAACTCCTGAAACACGAAGCCCAGATGGTCGCGCCGGAAGGCTGCCAGCTCGGCGTCCTTGATCTTGGACAGCTCCCTGCCCTCGAGCTTCACGACGCCGGCCGTCGGCTTGTCCAGCGCGGCGAGAATGTTGAGCAGGGTCGTTTTGCCGCTGCCCGACTCGCCCATGATCGCGAGATATTCGCCCCGCTCGACGCTGAAATTGACGTTGTGCAGCGCCTCGACCTGATTGCCGCCGAAGCGCGCGGTATAAATTTTCCGGAGACCGGAAACCTCTAACAGGCTCATAATGATTACCTCCTTGTTGTTTCTGTCTCCATTATACACGGAGCGGGAAATGCGCTCCATCGAATTGGCTTACATTTCCCGCTCAGAATCTTACATCGGCGTCATATTTCGGCACAGCGGCTCACTCGGCGTGCAGCTCGTACTGCTCCAGATCCAGAAACACGCGCGTGCCGCGCCCCGGCTCGGACTGCGCCGAGATGCCGACGCCCAGCCTTTCGCAGACCCGGCGGCAGAGGTAAAGCCCGATGCCGCTGGCGCGCCGGTCGATGCGGCCGGTCCGGCCGGTGTAGCCGCGTTCAAAAATGCGCGGCAGATCCTCCGGCGCGATGCCGATGCCGGTGTCGGCGATGCAGAGCACGCGCGGCGCGCTCAGGCCGATGCGGATGCCGCCCTGCCGCGTGTATTTCAGCGCGTTGGAGAGCACCTGCTCGAGCACGAAGCCCAGCCATTTTTCGTCCGTGACCACGGTCAGCCCGGTCGGCTCGAGATCCAAGCGGAGTCTGCGGTCGATAAATTCATGAGAAAATTTTTTAACGGCCTCGCGGATCACGCCGTCGAGCGCGCAAGCGCGGAACACATAGTCGCTGCTGCCCGGCTCCAGCCGCAGATAGGTCATGACCATCTCGACATACTGCTCGACGCGGAACAGCTCGGCCGAGAGCCGCCGCGCGGACGGCGTGTCCTCGTTTTGCAGCGTCAGGTGCATGGCCGCGATCGGCGTCTTGATCTGGTGCGCCCAGACGGTGTAGTATTCCGTCATATTTCGGAGCTTCTCGTCCGAGGCGCTCTGCTGCGCGAGCAGCTGCTCCCGAAGCGCCTCGACGAGCGCCCGCTCGTCAGCCTCGGCAACGGTGCGCGGCTCGGGAAGCTGCGCCAGCAGCGCCGCCTTGCGGCTCTCGAGCATGGCGCGGTGCCGCCGAAGCGCACGCAAATAGCCGACCGTCAGCAGCACGCCGCCCGTCAGAAGACACAGCAGCGCAGGATAGAGCACCGCCCCGAGCGGCAGGTCATAGAGCGCGAAGCAAACGGCAAAGATCCCCGCGCAGAGCGCGGCGGCCAGCAGCCCCGTCCGGTGCTGGCGCAAATACTGCAAAAGCATAGGCTCACTCCACAAGGTAGCCAACGCCGAAGCGCGTGACGATGAAGTCCGGCAGGCCGAGCGCGTCGAGCTTTTTGCGCAGGCGGTTGACGTTGACGGTCAGGGTGTTCTCGTCGACGAACTGGTCGGTCTGCCACAGGCGCTCCATCAGGCGCTCGCGGCTGACCGCGCGTCCCTTGTTCTCCAGCAGGCAGAGCAGGATGCGGAATTCGTTGCGCGAGAGGGTGAGCGTCCTTTCGCCGAAGCGCAGCGTGCCGTCGCCGGTGTTCAGCAGCGCGCCGCGATGCTCCAGAACCGGCACGGACTCGCCGAAATCGTAGGCGCGGCGCAGCAGCGCCTGCATCTTGGCGATCAGGACGTCGCCGTCAAAGGGCTTGGCGATGAAATCGTCCGCGCCGAGGTTCATGGCCATGACCATGTTCAGATTATCCGAGGCCGAGGAGAGGAAGAGGATCGGCACCTTGCTGATCCTGCGCAGCTCGGCGCACCAGTGATAGCCGTTGAAATAGGGCAGGCCGATGTCCAGCAGCACGAGGTGCGGCCGCAGCGCCAAAAATTCCGGCAGGATGTTGCGGAAATCCTGCGCCGCCGTGACGCGCAGATCCCACTGCGCCGCGCGCGCGGCGATTGCCTCGGCGATGCCGGGGTCGTCCTCGACGAGAAAAATTTGATACACCGAAGATCCCTCCTTGTTCCGGGACGGAAGTTGTGGTAAGATAAGCAAAAACAATAAGCAAAAAACAAAGGGATGTGGTCGTTATGACGGAGGTCGTCGCCGCGCTGATCGAGCACGGCAAAAAAATTCTGATCTGTCAGCGCCCGGCCTGCAAGGCGCGGGGTCTGCTCTGGGAATTCGTCGGCGGGAAGGTCGAGCCGGGCGAGACGAAGCCCGAGGCGCTCGCGCGCGAATGCCGCGAGGAGCTGGGCGTGTCGATCGCGGTCGGCGCGGTCTTCACCGAGGTCACGCACCGTTACCCCGACCTGACCGTGCATCTGACGCTGTTTCGCGCGAGGATCGTCTCCGGCGAGCCGCAGCTGCTCGAGCACGAGGCGCTCGCGTGGGTCACCGTCGGGGAGCTGGATCGTTATGCCTTCTGCCCGGCCGACACCGAGATCTTAGCCCTGCTCAAAGGCGGCACTCGTCCGTGATCTCCCGGCGCAAACGGCGCAGGGCGTCGCTCTCCGGGTCGCGCGGCCGGGGCAGGCCGGACAGGTCGAAGGTGCGCAGGCTGCTGTCGGAATGCATGACGGTCACGCTGTCGCCCAGCAGCAGCGCCTCGTCGAGCTGGTGCGTGACGAGCAGGATCGTGCGCGGCAGCCTCCTCTGCAGGTGCAGCAGCTCCGCCTGAAGCTCCGCGCGCGTGAGGAAGTCCAGCGCGGCAAACGGCTCGTCCATCAGCAGAAGCTGCGCCTGACTGGCCAGCACGCGCGCCAGACCGAGCCGCTGCTTCATGCCCGTGGAAAGCTCGTCCGGCGTCAGGTCGGAGAATTCCTCCAGCCCGACCAGCCGCACGAAGTCCGCCGCGTGCTCCAGCCGCTCCTCGGGTGTCTTGCCGACGCCCGAGGCCATTGCCACGTTGCGCAGAACGCTCGTCCATGTGATGACATAGGGATTTGCGCCCAGCAGGACGCTGCGCCAGCCCGCCGGAAGGCGGATCTCGCCGCCGTCCGGCTCCTCCTCGCGGTTGATGAGGCGCAGGAGCGTGCTCTTTCCGCACCCGCTGCGCCCGACGAGCACGCTGATCCTTCCGGCCGGGAAATTCACGCTCAGGTCGCGCAGAACCGTGCGCGTGCGCGACGGGCGCGCCTCGTGATCGATCAAAATCTCCGTGCTGTGCGTGGTATAGGCCTTTCTCAGGCCCCGGATCTCGATTTGTTCCATTTTTCCGCTTCTCTCTTTCCTTTGCACGGCGCCCCCCGGCTGAGTCTGCCGAGGGGCGTCGGTTTATCCGTTTGCATCCGGATCGTAATAATCCTCCGCGCTCTGACCGTAGTCCGTCGCGTCGGTGCCGTCCGGCTCGCCGTCGCCCTCCGACACATCCGAGGCGTCGGTCGGCTCGGTCGGCTCCGGGAGCTTCGTTTCATCTGCGTCAGCCAGAAGGCGCACGTTGGCCGGGTCGCGGAACACATAGTCGACCCCCGGCTCGATGGCAGAGATCATGCCACGCGTGACATAGATCGCATAGCTGCGGAAGAGGATCGGGCAGATCTGCGCCCGCTGCACGACCTGCGCGCAGAGCGCGCTGAAGTTGCCGGAATTTTCCAGCGCCTGCGTGCACATGGACAGCAGCGCCTCGTCCGTCGTCATTTCGCCGGGGTTCATATAGCCATACTGGCTGAAGAACGCCGTCAGGTCAAAATTCGCCGTCAGGCGCACCTGACCGATGTAGAGGTCATAGTCGCCCTGCTGCACCATATAGTTAAAATTGCTGCGGCTGTAGGGGCGCAGCTCCACGCGCACGCCCACCTCGTTCAGGGCGTCCGTGATTCGCTGCGCGACCTCGACCCGCGCCGGATCCTCGGAATTGACCAGCACGGTGCCGGTATATTCGGCAAACTCCGTCGCCGTGGTCACGCCGGAGGACTTGACCGCCTCGCGGAACTTCTCGGGGGCATAGTCATACTGCTCCTCGAGCGTCTCGTCAAACATCGGAGAGACCGGGCTGCACGGGATGGCCGTCGGCTTGGCAAAGCCGCCGTAGATCTCGTTGCAGTAGGTCGTGCGGTCAAGCGCATAGGTCACGGCCTTGCGCAGCTCGGCGTTGGTGAACCAGCCCTCCTTGAGGTTGAAGCCGATGAAATCCATCACCGTCGTGGGGACCTCCCACGCCTCATAGTCGCAGCGGTAGCCCGCCGAGGCCGCGGCATTCGGGTCGCAATAGACCAGATCGGTGCCGCCGAACTCGAACTGATCGCGCACCTCGTCGGTGCTCGACGCCGCGCTCAGGTTGATCTCTTTATATTCCATGATGCGCTTGGTGTCCTGCCACCAGTCGTTGTTGTAGACCAGCTTGGAGCCGTAGAGCTTATACGGCCCCGTGCCGATGGGGCGCTCGGACTGCGCCGTCCCCTGCTTGACGATCGGCACGTCGAGCATCAGCGGCAGGTTTTCATAGGGCGTGTCGAGCAGGATCGTCACCACACCGTCGGCGCCGCTGCACGAGATCACGTGCGCCAGCCGCGAACGGAAGAGGTTGCTGCCGCGCGCCACGTTGATCGAATTTACCACGTCATCCGCCGTCAGCTCGCTGCCGTCGGAGAACAGGACGTTCGGCTGCAGCGTGAAGGTATAGGTCAGGCCGTCCGGCGAGACCGAAAAGCTCTTGCAGAGCACCGGCTCCGGCGCAAAGCCGTTTGAGACGACAAACAGGCACTCATAGAGCAGGGAGAACATGGCACGGTTCGTCGTGGCATAGCAGCTATAGGGATTCAGACCGTATTCGGGATAATACGACAGGCCAAACACGCCCGCCTGCTTCTGCGCGATCGGCTCCGGCGCGGTCGACTCCGTCTCGTCGGAAAGGCCGCCGCCCGTCTCCTTCCCGTTCTGCTGCTCGGAGCAGCCGCTCAGGAGCAGCAGCGCCGCCAGCAGCAGCGCGATCAGTCGTTTCACAGCGACCCCTCCTTCAGTGAAATGATCGCCGCCAGCGAGCCGCGGTGCCCGCCGACCCGGCGGTGCGACCAGAAGCGCTCCGGCCGGCAGCAGGTGCACTCGGCGCTGATGTCGATCTGCCGCACGCCGGCGCGGCGCAGCCAGATCGCGTTCAGCTCCTTTAGGTTAACATAATATTTCTCGCCGGCCGCGCAGATGCATGGCTCGGCCTCCGTGCCGAGCGCGGCCAGCATGGCCTGCGGCACGTCGGCATCCGTCTCAAAGCAGCACGGGCCGATGCACGGGCCGACGGCGGCGCGGATGTTCTCGGGTCTGCAGCCCAGCTCGCGCACCATTTTTTCTGCGGCCTTGGCCGCGATGCCCGCCGCCGTCCCGCGCCAGCCGGCGTGGACGGCGCCCGCCGCGCGGCGCACCGGGTCATACAGCAGCACCGGCGTGCAGTCGGCGGAGAAGACCGTCAGCGCGACGCCCGGCTCGTCGGTGATGAGGCCGTCGCAGTCCTCGGTCGCCTCGTATTGCAGGCCGCGGCCGCACTGCGCCGCGCCGACGCGCTCAATGACGTCGGAATGCACCTGCCTGGTGAAGACCGTGCGCTCCGGCAGGAAGCCGACCGCGCGGCCGAGAATGGCATAGTTCTCGCGGACGTTCTCCGGACGGTCGCCGCGATGCGTGCCCAAATTGAGCGAGGCAAGATAGCCCTCGCTGACGCCGCCGAAGCGCGTGGAAAAGCAATGCGCCGCGCCGGTAAGCAGCGAGCTGGTCAGGTACTCCAGCGCGCCGCGACGATTCACCTCAAACGCCATTACTTCGCCTCGTCCTTATCCCGGCAGCAATGCTTGTATTTCTTCCCGCTGCCGCAGGGGCAGGGGTCGTTTGCGCCGATTTTGATCTTCTTGACCACGGGCTGACGCTTGACGGTCTGATCTCTGCCGCCGGTGCCGGTGATCTTGGCGACCTGCTTGCGCTTCATATCCGCGTCGGTGCGCAGGCGCACGAGATACAGACGGCGCACCGTCTCCTCGCGGATGGCGTTGATCATGCCGTCGAACATCTGGAAGCCCTCGCGCTTATAGGCGACGACCGGGTCGGTCTGGCCGTAGGCACGCAGGCGGATGCCCTGCTTGAGATCCTCCATGGCGTCGATGTTGTCCATCCAGTATTCATCCACGACCTGAAGCAGCACGATGCGCTCGATCTCGCGCATTTTTTCGGGCGTGAACTCGGCCTCGCGCCGCGTATAGGTCTCGTGGAAGAGCTTGGAAAGGCGCTCCTTGGCCTCCTCCTTGCTCAGGCTGCCCTCCGCGGGGAAGGCGCCGCGGGCATAGTAGACGTTCTCAAACTTGGCGTTGACCGCGGCAAGCTGCTCGGCGCCGCCGGTCGGCTCGACGCCGAAGGCGTCCTCGACCTCGCTGTCGATGACATAGTCGATCATGCCGTCGATGGTCGTCTTCAGATCCTCGCCGTCAAGCACCTTCTGGCGCTGCTCATAGATCACCATGCGCTGGGTGTTCATCACGTCGTCGTACTCGAGCACGTTCTTTCTGGACTGGAAGTTGCGGCTCTCGACCGTGCGCTGCGCGTTCTCAATGGCGCTGGAGAGCATCTTCGCGTCGATCGGCGTGTCCTCGTCGATGCCGAGGGAGTTCATCATGTTCATCACGCGCTCCGAGCCGAACAGGCGCATCACATCGTCCTCAAGCGACAGGAAGAAGCGCGTCTCGCCGGGGTCGCCCTGACGGCCGGAGCGGCCGCGGAGCTGGTTGTCGATGCGGCGGGACTCGTGGCGCTCCGTGCCGACGATGAACAGGCCGCCCACCGCGCGCACGCGCTCGGCCTCGGCGTCGACGTCCGTTTTATGCTTGGCATAGGATTCCTTGAACCTCGCGCGGACGGCCAGAACCTCCGGATCGTCCGTCTCGGCGTAGGAATTGGCCTCGGCGATCAGCTCCTCGGGCACGCCCTCCTTGCGCAGATCGTTGAGCGCCATATATTCGGCGTTGCCGCCGAGCATGATGTCCGTGCCGCGGCCGGCCATGTTCGTGGAGATCGTGACCGCGCCGAGCTTGCCGGCCTGCGCGACGATCTCGGCCTCTTTTTCGTGGTGCTTCGCGTTCAGAACGACGTGCGGCACGCCCTCGCGCTTGAGCAGCTTGCTCAAAAGCTCGGATTTTTCGATGGAGATCGTGCCGACCAGCACCGGCTGCCCTTTTTCGTGGCACTCCTTGATCTGGGCGATGACCGCGCGGAATTTGCCCGCCTCGGTCTTGTAGACCAGATCGTTGTGGTCAACGCGGATGACGGGCTTATTCGTCGGGATCTCGACGATGTCCATTTGATAAATGGCGGAAAATTCCTCCTCCTCGGTCAGCGCCGTGCCGGTCATGCCGGAGAGCTTGTGGTAAAGGCGGAAGAAATTCTGGAAGGTGATGGTCGCAAGGGTCTTGTTCTCGCCGGCGACGGACACGCCCTCCTTGGCCTCGATGGCCTGATGCAGCCCCTCGTTATAGCGGCGGCCGTACATCAGTCGGCCGGTGAACTCGTCGACGATGATGACCTCGCCGTCCTTGACGACGTAGTCGATGTCGCGCTTCATAACGCCGCGCGCCTTCATCGCCTGATGGATATGGTGCAGCAGCGTGGTGTTCTCGATGTCGGAGAGGTTCTCGACGCCGAAATATTTCTCGGCCTTGGCGATGCCGCTGGCCGTCAGGTTGGCCGTGCGGGATTTTTCGTCGACGTAGTAGTCGCAGTCGAGATCGTCCTGATCCTCCTTCTCGTCCATGGTCGCAAAGACCTTCTTGCGCAGGCCGGAGACGAAGAAATCCGCCATTTCATAGAGCTTGGTCGATTCCTCGCCCTTGCCGGAGATGATGAGCGGCGTGCGCGCCTCGTCGATCAGGATCGAGTCGACCTCGTCGACG
This sequence comes from uncultured Eubacteriales bacterium, assembly GCA_900548795.1. Taxonomy (GTDB): domain Bacteria; phylum Bacillota; class Clostridia; order Oscillospirales; family Oscillospiraceae; genus JAZOXB01. The sequence continues at coordinate 8,397 of URLT01000022.1, read as the reverse complement.
ATGGCAAAATTATGCCCGCGCTGCACCATGTCCTGCTTATAAAGCGCCATATTATCGCGCAGATAGTCAAAGCCCAGCTCGTTGTTCGTGCAGTAGGTCACGTCGCAGGCATAGGCCGCGCGGCGCTCCTTCGAGGTGAGGTCGTGAACGATCAGACCGACCGTCAGGCCGAGGAAGCGGTGCACCTTGCCCATCCACTCGGCGTCGCGCTTGGCCAGATAGTCGTTGACCGTGACGATATGCACGCCCTTGCCGGTCAGCGCGTTCAGGTAGGTCGGCAGAACGGCGACGAGCGTTTTGCCCTCGCCGGTCTTCATCTCGGCGATGCGTCCCTGATGCAGGACGATGCCGCCGATGACCTGCACGCGGTAAGGCCGCATACCCAGCACGCGGTCGGCCGCCTCGCGGCAGACGGCGAACGCCTCCGGCAGGAGGTCGTCGAGCGTCTCGCCCTTTTGCAGGCGCGCCTTGAACTCGTCGGTCTTCGCGCGGAGCTGCTCGTCCGTCAGCTCTTTCATATCGGCGCCGAGCGCCTCCACACGGTCGACCGTCGCGGTCAGCTTTTTGACCTCGCGCTCCGACCGCGTTCCGAACAGTTTAGTAAAAAGTCCCATAGCTACCCTTTCCGAATCCAGCTTCGCAATGCTGTTGATCGTGCAATTATTAAATAAGTATAGCACACAATGCCCCGCTTGAAAAGCCGGGGCGCGCAATCCTTACAGAAAATTCAAATTTTATACGTGCTCGCGCGGCACCTCGTCGAAGGTGATCACGGTGTAATAACGCGCATTTTCCTGCCGCACCCGCTGCTGCACGGCGTGGTACAGCTCGCTGCGGCGGCTTCCGAGGTCGAAGGGGATCTCCATGTCGAAGATCAAATTCGCGTGCGACGGGCCGCGCACCATGCGGAAATCGTGGGTATGGATGGCCGGGTCGATCCCCTGCAGCAGCTCGCGCACGATCAGGCGCAGGCGGTTGAGTTCCTCGTCGTCCGTGACGACGGGGTCATAGTGGATGACCAGATGCACCCGCAGATCGTGCAGCGCGTCGCGCTCAATGTCGTCTATAATGTCGTGGCAATAGAGCGGATCCTCCGCCGCGCTCATCTCGGCGTGGACGCTGGCAAAGCACTGCCCGGGCCCGTAGTCGTGCACCATCAGGTCGTGGATGCCGAGAATGCCCTCGTGCCGCAGCACCAGCTCGGAAATGCTGCTCACCAGCTCCGGCGAGGCCTGCTCGCCGAGCAGCGGGCTGATCGTCTCCTTCGCAATGGAGATGCCCGACCAGAAGATGAACAGCGCGACCAGCAGGCCGACATAGCCGTCGACCCGCACGCCCCAGAGCTGCCACGCAAGGCAGCCGAGCAGCACCGCGCCGGTCGTGATGACGTCGTTGCGGCTGTCGGCGGCCGTGGCCTCGAGCGTGGTCGAGCCGATGCGCCGCCCGAGCTTTTCGCAGAACACATACATCCAAAGCTTCACCGCGACCGAGCCGAGCAGGATCGCGCCGGTCAGCCACGTGAAGGCGATCTCCTCGGGATGCAGGATCTTCTCGAACGAGCTTTTGCCCAGCTCGAAGCCGATGATGAGGATCAGCGCCGAGACGGCAAGGCCGGTCAGATATTCGATGCGGGCGTGGCCGTAGGGATGCTCGTCATCGGCGGGGCGCTCGGCGAGCTTGAAGCCCAGCAGCGTGATGAGCGAGGAGGACGCGTCGGACAGGTTGTTCACGGCGTCTGCCACGATGGACACCGCGCCCGAGAGCAGACCGGCGACCAGCTTCGCGGCAAAGAGCAGCAGATTGCAGACGATGCCCACCGCCCCGGCCAGCTTGCCGTAGGCTGCGCGCACCTTGGGATTTTTCGTATCACGGTAATTTTTCACAAACAGACGGAGCAGCAGATTCGTCATATTTCGCACTCCCTTTGAAGCGGTATCCGGTTTATTATACATTCTTTTTCAGAAAAAGTATAGATTTTTTTCGATCGGGCTATCTTTTTTTCCGTTCGGGTGCTATAATTTTTATGAATGCGTATCAAGGGAACCTCTGATTAAATCGCAAGAGTGGTCAGCGAGGGATTTTGTTCCAAATGGAGGTTTGGAAATCGCAGGAATACTTTGTGTATTTCAAGATTTTCAAACCGATCAGTTGGGGCAAAAGACCCGCTGAGCGCCGCAGCCGATTTATTCAGAGATTCCCAATATCCGTCCCTTCCGCCCAAAAAGAGAAGAAACATGAAAACGATCCTCAAATATCTGAAACCCTACACCCGAAAAATGCTGCTCGCTGCGCTTCTCATCACCGCCTCGACGCTCTGCGACCTGATGCTCCCGACGCTGATGTCCGACATCCTCAACACGGGCATTCCGCAGGGCGATCAGACCGTGATCCTGCGCACCTGTCTGCACATGCTGCTTCTGGCGGGCGTCAGCCTCGGCTGCGTGATCTGGGGCAGCAAAATTTCCTCAAGGGTCGTCGCCGCGTTCTGCGCCGACGTCCGCTCCGACGTGTTCCGCAAGGTCAACACGCTCTCCTTCGACGCCTTCGGCAAGCTCGGCACGGCCGCGCTCGTCACGCGCGCCACCCACGACGTCGAGACGCTCTCGTGGGTCGCCTCCATGCTCTCCGGCACGGTCGCGACGATCCCGATCCTGTTCCTCGGCGGCGTCCTGCTGGCGCTGCGCAAGGACGTCGTGCTCTCGCTCGTGATGCTCGCCTTCATCCCGTTCATCCTGCTGGCCGTGATCCTCATCGGGCGCAAGGTCGTGCCGCTGTGGATCAATTCCGACAAGTACATCGACCGGCAAAACGCCATCCTGCGCGAGCGCCTGCGCGGCATCCGCGTGATCCGCGCCTTTCTGGCCGAGCCGCGCGAGCATAAGCGGCTGGCCGACGCGACGAACATCATGGCAGACAACATCATCCGCGGCAACACCTCGATGGGCATCATCGAGCCGCTGTCGATGCTGCTGCTGAACCTCGCCGTGCTGGTCATCGTCTATCTCGGCGGCTGGCGCATGGCGCACAGGGTCAGCGCCGTCAGCGCGGGCGATATTTACGTCATCATCCAATATGTCACGCTGGCGATCAACGGCGTGCTGATGGGCTCGTTTGCCATTGTCATGCTCCCGCACGCGCAGGTCGCCGCCGGGCGCATCAACGAGGTGCTCGGCGCAACGGGCGTCGACGACAACACCGGCGGCCGCGAGGCCGCGCTCACCGGCGGGATCGAGCTCGACGACGTGAGCTTCTCCTACGGCGGCAGCGAGAACGCCGTCGACCACGTCAGCCTGCGCATTCTGCCCGGCCAACGCGTGTCGGTCATCGGCGGCACGGGCAGCGGCAAAAGCACGCTCATCTCCCTGCTGCTCGGCTTCCGCGCGCCCACGGGCGGGACGATCCGCTTTGACGGCATCCCCGCAGAGCAGCTCAGCAGACGCTGCCTGCGCGGCTCGATCAGCTGCGTTTTGCAGGGCGCCTCGGTCTACTCCGGGACGATCGGCGAAAACATCCGCATGGGCAACGCCGAGGCCGACGAGGCCGCCGTTTGGCAGGCCGTGGACATTGCGCAGCTGCGCGGGTTCGTCGACGAATGCCCCGGCGGGCTGGACTACGAGGTCAAGCAGGCCGGCAAAAACCTCTCCGGCGGGCAGAAGCAGCGGCTTTCCATCGCGCGGGCGCTCGTGCGCAAAACGCCGATCTACATCTTTGACGACAGCTTCTCCGCGCTCGACTTTTTAACGGAGAAAAAGCTCCGCGCCGCGCTCAACGAGAAAATTCAGGGCCGCACGCAGCTCGTCGTCACGCAGCGCATCACCTCGGCCATGAGCGCCGACTGCATCTTCGTGATGGATCGCGGCCGGCTTGTCGGCGCCGGAACGCACGACGAGCTGCTCGCGCGCTGCGGGATCTATCAGGAGATCTATGCCTCTCAGACGGGAGGTGGCGCAAAATGAAAAAGCATCCCACCGAAAAGGATCACACCCTGCGCCGCCTGGTGCGCGAGGCGCGGCCGATCTGGAAATGGCTGCTGCTGGGCTGCCTCATCAGCATCGTCATGATCGCCTGCAGCGCCGCCGCGCCGAAGCTGCTCGGCGGGCTGATCGACCGGCTCTATGACTACTGGGACGGCAGCGGCACGGGCGACCTGATGGGCGAGCTGACAAACGGGCTTGCCGCGCTGCTCGTGATCTACACCGCCTACAGCCTGCTGTTTTATCTGAAAATGCTGCTGCTGAACAACATGGTCAGCCGCTATTTCACCTGCACCCTGCGCATCCGCATTTCCGACAAGATCCGCCGTCTTCCGGTCAGCTATGTCGACCAGACGCCCGTAGGCGACGTGCTCTCGCGCATGACCGACGACGTGTCGACCATGGGCAACTCGCTGCACCAGATCATTGACACGCTGATGAGCGGCTTCTTGATGCTCATCGCCATTGCGGGCATGATGCTCCGCGAGAACTGGCTGCTGGCGGTCTTCGTTCTGATCTTCACGCCCGCCTCGCTCCTCCTGTCGACCAAGCTCTCGTCTCTGAGCGAAAAGCACTACCACGAGATGTTCACCGAGATGGGCAACCTCAACTCCCTCGTTGAGGAGAGCTTCACGAATTTCGCCACGACGAAGGCCTATCATCTTGAGGACTACGCACAGCGGAAGCACGCCGTCGTCAACAAGCGCCGCGCCGACGCCGAATATCACGCGAACTTCATTGCCTCGATCGTCCGCCCCGTCATCGTCTTCTCCAACGCGCTGGCCTATATCCTGATCTGCCTGATCGGCGGCTGGCTCATCGTGAACCGGGACGGCGCCTCGGTCGGCATCGTCGTAACGATCCTGCTCTATGCGCGGCAGTTTTCCTCGCCGCTCGAGCAGATCGCCAACGGTCTCGGCCAGCTTCAGCACACGAAGGCGGCCTGCCGCCGCGTCTTCAAGCTGTTCGACCTGCCCGAGGAGACGGACGCCGACGGCAAACTGCCGCAGGAGGTCGCGGGCAACATCCGCTTTGAGGACGTCGATTTTTCCTATGACAAGGACTGCCCGCTCATCGAGCACCTGAGCCTCGATGTCAAGAAGGGGCAGAACGTCGCCATCGTCGGGCCGACCGGCGCCGGCAAGACCACGATCGTCAACCTGCTCATGCGGTTTTACGACGTCGACCGCGGCCGCATTCTGATCGACGGCGTCGACTGCGCCACGCTCTCGCGCGACGAGATGCGCAGGCAGTTCGGCATGGTTTTGCAGGACACATGGCTCTTCCGCGGCACGGTGGCGGAAAACGTCGCCTTCGGCAAGCCCGACGCGACGCGCGAGGAGATCATCGCCGCCTGCGACCGCGCCTATTGCGACCACTTCATCCGCACCCTGCCCGAGGGCTACGACACGGTCGTCGGCGACGACATGAGCAACCTCTCCGGCGGCCAGAAGCAGCTTTTGACCATCGCGCGCGCCATGCTCGCCGACCGGCGGCTGCTCATCCTCGACGAGGCGACCTCGAACGTCGACACGCGCACCGAGGTGCTGCTGCAAAAGGCCATGGACAACCTGATGCGCGAGCGCACCTGCTTCGTCATTGCCCACCGTCTCTCGACCATCGTCGACTCCGACCTGATCCTCGTGCTCGACCACGGCAGGATCGTCGAGCAGGGCACGCACCGCTCGCTGCTGGCGAAAAAGGGCTTTTATTATCAGATCTATAACAGCCAATACGCGATCTGATACTGATTCTTGAAATAGGCTCTATAATAAATGTTGGGGTCAGGTGATGAGCCTGACCCCAACATTTATTATAGAGCCAAAAAACATCCTCTGTGTCTGCACTGCACAGAGGATGCTTTTTTCACTCGGCAATCCCGTCCGGCCGGTCGGCCTGCGGCAGCGTCTGCGGCTGCGGGCGCGGCCGCAGCTCCTTTTCCAGCCAGAGCACGTCGTACCACTCGCCCAGCTTATAGCCGACGCTTCGGAACCGAGCCGCGTCGCGAAAGCCCAGCGCGTGGTGAAAGGCCACCGAGGCCTCGTTTGCGGAGGTGACGACGGCAAAGAGCTTATAATAGCCCAACGCCGTCAGGCGCGCCTCGATGCGCGCATAGAGCGCCCGCCCGATGCCCCGCCCCCGCGCCTCCGGCGCAAGGTAGCACGAGATCTCGGCATTCCAGCCGTAGGCCGCCCGCTCAAAGGCGCGCCCGGCATAGGCATAGCCCACGACCCGGCCGCGCTCCTCACACACGAGCCACGGGAAGGATTCCTGATGCGCCCTCAGACGGCGCAGAAATTCCGCCTCCGTCGGCGTCTCATATTCAAAGCTGACCGCCGTGCGCTCGACAAACGGCGCGTAAATTGCAAGCATGGCCGGCACATCCGACGCGGCTGCGTCACGAATCGTCACGATTTTCTCACCTCAGGCTCTATTTTACTCACTTCGGCTCCAAAAGTAAAGCCCGTTCGGCAAAACCGGGGCTTGCAAAAAAATAAATTTCTGGTATGCTGATAGTAGCATCCGCGTGGAAAGGAGCCCATCTCATGAACCGTCTCTATCCCGGCCCCCGCATCCTCAAGACCGCGCTGGCCGTCGCCGTCTCGGTGCTGCTGGCCGGACTTTTCGTGACCAGCGAGCTGTCTCTGTTTTATGCCGCCTTCGGCGCGCTCATCACCATGGAGACCACGCTCTCCAAGGCGCCGCGGCAGGGCATCGTGCAGCTCATCGGCGTGCTTTGCGGCACGGTGCTCGGCTATGTCTGCGTGCTGCTCTTCCCGCCCCCTGCGCCGTTCTGGGTCGTCGGCCTCGGCGTGCTGCTGCTCATCCTGCTGCTCAACGCCCTGCGCCTGAGCTTCTCCGCCTCGCTGGCGTGCATCATCTTTCTCTCCTCGAGCCTGCTGCCGACCGAGAACCTCGTGCGTGACTCCGCCCAGCGCCTGATCTGCACGGCACTCGGTCTGGTCACGGCGCTCGTCATCAACGTCTCCATCCGTCCCTATAACAACCGCCGCCGGATCACGGCCATGCTGCGCCGCCTGCGCGACACCCTTGCCGACGATCTTGCGCAGATCGTCGTGCGCGAGTGCTACCCCGACCTGCAGCCCGAGATCGCGCTGCTGCGCCAGCTTGACCGCGAGCTGGAGCTTTACCACAGTCAGCGCCTTCTGCACCGGCGCAAGGACGCCGAGGCGCTGCTGCGCGGCTGCCTGCAGTTGGCCGAGCGCATGACGCAGGAGCTTGAGGCCATTTGCGGAATGGACAGCTTGGGCGATCTTTCGACCGAAAACGGCGCAAGGCTTCAGGCGCTCGGGCTGCCGATCCCCGAGGCGGGGATCCACGGGCGCAAGTGCACCCGGCAGGACACGCTGGTCATGAATTATCACCTGGAAAAGCTGCTCACGGCCTATGAATATCTGACCCTGCTTCTGAACGAGGCCGAGCGCGAATAAGCTCGGTTTTTGCAGAATTTCCCGCACACCGGCATAAACCGCACCCCTTCGGAATATGATGCTCCGAAGGGGTGTGTGCTATGCAGCAGCGATTGATCGAGCTGGCGCTTCGGCGCGCCGGAGCGCAGGATCTCACGGATTTTCAGCGGGCGCAGGGGCTGCCGCAGACCGGGCAGGCTGACGCGCAGACCGAGGAGCGGCTCCTGCCGCTTCTGTTGGGCTATGTACGCCGCCGCATCCGGCGCGGCGACACGCTTTGGGCGCTGGCACGCCGGTTCGGCACGAGTCTGCGCGCGCTGCAAATCGCAAACCCGCTGCTCGACGCGGAGCGTCTGCGCGTCGGGCAGAGCCTGATCGTTCCGCTCGGCTTCCCGGTCGTCCCGACGGACGTTCCGTTCTCGTCGGAGCTGCTGGCGCTGTGCGTCCGCGGCCTGACGGCGCGTTACCCGGCGCTCAGCAGCCGGTCGCTCGCCTTCACCCTGCGCGGCCGCCCCGTCACGCTGCTGAAATTCGGACAGGGGCCGCGCTCCGTGCTCTATAATGCCAGCCACCACGCCAACGAATGGCTCACAACGCCGCTGCTGCTGCATTTTCTGGAGCAATATGCCGCCGCCGCGGCCAGCGGCGGGACGATCTATGACCGGGACGCGCGGACGCTGTTCCGGCGCACGCAGCTCTATCTCGTGCCGATGGTCAACCCGGACGGCGTCGACCTCGTCACGGGCGCGCTCGCGCCGGACGATCCGTTTTACCGCGCCGCGGAGCGGATCGCCGCCTATTACCCGTCCATCCGCTTCCCCGACGGCTGGAAGGCCAATCTCAGCGGCGTCGACCTGAACCTGAATTACCCGGCCGCATGGCAGGAAGCAAAGAAAATCAAAGCGGCGCTGGGCTTTGATGCCCCCGCGCCGCGGGATTATGTCGGCGAAGCGCCGCTCGATCAGCCCGAGTCGCGCGCCATGGCGGCGCTG
>URLT01000021.1 GCA_900548795.1 uncultured Eubacteriales bacterium | reverse complement strand
CGGGGCGCAGCCCGCCGGCGCAGCCGACGAACAGGCGGCAGCGCGCAACGGCGCGCCGCATCAGCGCCGCAAGCCGTTCGCCGACGGCTGCGCCTTCCGTCTCGAGCCGGCCGGCCAGCGCCGAAAACCAGCGGACGTAGCGCTCCCCGGTCAGCGCCTCGTGATAGGCGCCGAGCGCGGAAAACGGCGCGAGCGCCTTGGTGATGGCGTAGGAGTGCCCGGCGGAGGTCAGCGACTGCTTGAGCTCGTAGGCATACTGCCGCACCGTCTCGGCAATGCGATCCGTCTCGTCGTAGCGCCCGTTCAGCAGCAGCTCCTGCAGCAGCTCCAGCGCCGCCGGGACGTTCTCCTCGAGCATGGCCGCGGAGATCAGGAGCTGCGGCGTGCAGGACGTCGTCTCGCCGTGCCGCGCGGACAGGCTCACGCTCGCCTTGAGCCAGCCCATCGTCGCCTTGAGGCGCGTCTGCAGGCGGTCGGCGGGGATGTGCTCCGTGCGCAGCTCGCCGAAGCAGGCCGCCGCAAGGCTGAGCAGGCGCAGCTCCTCGACCGTGAAATCCGGGAGCGCGAAGAAGAGGTTCAGGTAGACCACGCCGTTCGTGCTCTCGCGGAGCGTGAGCACCGGCGCGCCGCAGAGGGCGCCCAGCTCGGTCTGCTGCTGCGCCAGCGTCTCCGGCACATCGCGCAGGCTGAGGCGGGGCAGCGCCGCAAGCGCCTCGTCGCTGTCAGGCGTCTGCTGCCAGCGCTGCATGGAAAGCACGGCGTCCTGCGCCCGCTGCCGCTCGGCATCGCTCCACGCGGCGCAGGCGGCGGCAGCGCGGGCGGCCTCGGCCTGCGCGTCCTCCTGTCCCTTGGTCAGCGAGGGCAGGGCATAGAGACAGCACAGCGACGACGCGTCGCCGAGCATCTCGGCAAGCAGAGACTCGAAATAGTCCGAATGATGCAGCTTTTCGCGCAGAGAGGCATAGATCCCCGCGTTTTCGACATGGGTCAGCGGGTCGTCGCCGTAGAGCCAGCCCTCGAGCACGCGGGAGCAAAGCTCGATGCCGGACGGCTCGCTCAGCTCGCGGTTCTGGAAGGCCGCGCGCTCCAGACTCGCCTCGAGCGCCTCCTTGTTCAGGCCGTCTCGCAGCAGGGCGGCGACCGTCTCGGGCAGCAGGGCGCGCAGCTCGCCGAAGCGCGCGGCCTCGACGTTGCGCAGCACGAGCGAAACGCTCGGCTGATAGACGCCGGCGTCGACGTCCAGCGAGACGTCCTGCGCCAGCCCGCGCTCCAGAAACGCCCGCGTGAGCGGCGCCTCGTTCGAGCCGGTCAGATAGTCGGCGAGAATGTTCGCGGCGTAGAGCTTTTCCGTCTCGTCATGGCGGCACAGGAGCTTCGCGGCGACCATATGCGCCATTGCGTCCGGCTCCTGCGTTTCATAAAAAATCGTTTTTTCCGCGACGCGCGGCGTCTGCTCGACAAAATCAAAGTCCGGCGCGCGGCGCTCGAATTTGCAGAGATATTCCCCGTCGAGAAGCGCGAGGATGCGGCCGACGTCCATGCGCCCGTCGAGGAAGAAGCGCGCGTTCGACGGATGATAGAACCGGCGGTGCGTCTGCCGGAACTGCTCGTAGGTCAGCTCCGGAATGTGCTCCGGATGGCCGCCGCTGACAAAGCCGTAGCTCGTGTCGGGGAAGAGCAGGCGGTCGGTCTCGGCGCCGAGCAGGGTGTTCACGTTGGCGAACGCGCCCTTCATCTCGCTGAACACGACGCCGTGGCAGCTCGGCGTGCCGTCCGCGTCAAGCTCATAATGCCAGCCCTCCTGCATGAAGATCTCGGGGCGCTCGTGCAGCAGCGGGCAGAACACTGCGTCGAGATAGACCGACATCAGGTTGAACAGATCCTGCTCGTTGCGACTCGAGACGGGGAAGAGCGTCTTGTCGCTGTAGGTCAGGGCGTTGAGAAAGGTCTGCATCGAGCTTTGCAGCAGCGAGACGAACGGCTCCTTGACCGGGTATTTTTTCGAGCCGTTGAGCACGCTGTGCTCAAGAATGTGAAACACGCCCGTGTCGTCCTCGGGCAGCGTCTTGAAGCAGACGGCGAAGGTCTTGTTTTCGACCGGGCGCTCCAGATAGAGCAGCTCCGCGCCGGTCTTGCGGTGGCGCAGGGTGAACAGCTCGCCGCCGTGCGACGGCACCGGCCTGCGTCCGATCAGCTCGAAGCCGTGCAGGAGCGTGCCGTCCGCCGTGTTTTTCAAAGAAATTTGTTGTAAAATCATGTATTTTCCTCTGAAACCTCTGAATCAATCGGCTGCGGCGCTCAGCGGGTCTTTTGCCCCAACTGATTGGTTTGAAAATCTTGAAATACACAAAGTATTCCTGCGATTTCCAAACCTCAATTTGGAACAAAATCCCTCGCTGACCGCTCTTGCGATTGAATCAGAGCTTTCCTCTGTTTTTATAGGGCAGCCTCGCGCGAGCCGGCGAAGCGCGTCGACGCGATCGCGCGGTGCTGCCAAAGAACGTCGCCTGCGCTCAGAGCGTCTTGGCGAACAGGCGATAAAACTCGCTGGTTTTGCGCAGCTCGTCGGGCGTGCCGGCGGCCTCGACCGCGCCGTCCTTCATGACGACGATGTGGTCGGCGCAGCGCGTGGCGGCGTAGCTGTGCGCGATCATGAGGGTGGTGCGACCCTTCGTCAGCCGCTCCAGCGCCTCGGTCACGCGCGCCTGACTGGTCGCGTCGAGGCTGCCGGTGGCCTCGTCGAGCAGCAGGCAGTCCGCGTTGCGCAGCATGGCGCGCGCAATGGCGATGCACTGCCCCTGCCCGCCGGAGAAGCTCGAGCCGTCCTGCCCGACGTCCTCGTCAAAGCCGTTCGGCTTTTCCATGATGCACTCGTAGCAGTTGGCCTGCTTGGTCACGGCGGCCAGCTCCTCGTCGCTGACCGGCCGGTCAAGGCCGTAGGTCAGGTTCTCGCGCACAGTGCCGCCGATGAGCGGGTCGCGCTGGAAAACATAGGCAAAGCGGCTGCGCCACTGCGGCAGGCTGAAGTCGGAAATGCTTCTCCCGTCGAGCCGGATCTCGCCCGAGCGCGGCTCATAGAGCCGGGCAAGCAGCTTGAACAGCGTGGATTTGCCCGCGCCGTTGCCGCCGAGGACGGCCGTGACCTTCCCGGCGGGGATGCGCAGGCTCAGGTCGCGGAGCACGTCCGGCCCGTCGCCGTAGGCAAAGCACACGCGCTCGAGGCTCAGCTCGCCGCGCACCGGCGGCGCCGGCTCGCCCGCGTCGCATTCCGTGGGCGTGTCCAGGATCTCGGCGATTTTTTTCATCGTGCCGAAGGTGCCGGAGACGGAGCCGACGTTCATGAAAAACTGCATGAGCTGCAGCGAGACGATGCCGGAGATCAGGTAAAAGCTCGTCAGGTCGCCCACGGTCAGGATGCCCTTGGGCACGAGCCGTCCGCCGACGACAAAGACGAGGAAGAGGAAGAAGATCGAAAAAATGCCCGAGGCGAGCTGGTATCCCGCGACCATCAGCCAGCTCAGGAAATCGGCGCGGTACATCCGCCGGAAGGCGCCGTCGCCGCGCTGCCCCTCGGCCCGCTCGGCCACGGCGCTCTTGATGAGGCGAAAATTCCGCACGCGCTCGGCAAGGTAGCCGAGGCTCTCGGCCGTGGTGACGGTGGAATAGACGCCCAGACGGAACATGAGCTTGCCGTAAAGCACGCAGACGCCCAGCGTCAGCGGCAGAATGAGCAGCGAATAGCGCGCGAGCATGGCGTTCTTTTCAAAGAGCCCGGCGAAGCCCCGCACGCTCGTGACCACGCAGGTCACGAAGGACACCGCCATGGAGAAAAGCGACGCGGGCGCCTCGGCATCGGAGGTCACGCGGCTGACCAGCTCGTCGCCGTTGTCCTCGTCGTAGTAGCGCGTGGGCAGGCGCATGATCCGCCGCCATAGCTTGGCGCGCACGCGCAGGGTGATCGTCTCCTCCATTTTTCGCGTGAAATAGTTGTTGAGAATGGTGAAAACGGCGGTCAGGGCGGTCATAACGACGTAGGGCAGGAGCTTTTGGCCGTTGATGGCCTTTTGACTGGCGTCGATGATGTCGGCCGTGAGCGTTGCGACGCGCAGCTCGAGCAGCATCATGACCACGGAGCAGAAAAAGCTGAAGAGGATGAGCAGCCACGGCAGGCGCACGCCGCGCAGCACGCCGCCGTAGCGGCGCAGGGAACGGTGGGCGTTCGGGTTCATGCCGGCACCTCCTCTCCCGCGTTTTCGTTCAGCTCGCGGTAGGCCGCGCAGGTCTTCAGCAGCGTCTCGTGGCTGCCGTCGCCGATCAGGCGGCCGTTCTCCAGCACGAGAATGCGCGCATAGCACCGCGCAAGGCTCAGGTCGTGCGTGATGAGCAGGCGGGTCTTGTCCGCAAAAAGCTCGTCCGTGACCTGCCGGAGCCGTGCCGAGATGCGCACGTCGAGCGCCGAGGTCGGCTCGTCCATCAAAATCAGCTCGCCGCCGCGCAGCAGCTCCCGCGTGAGCACGAGCCGCTGGCTCTGCCCGCCGGACATGGAGCCGCCGCCGGGAGCGACCGGCGTGTCCAGTCCCTGCGGACACTGCGCCAGATAGTCCGAAAAGCCGGTTTTTTCGGCCGCCGCAAGCAGCTCCTCGTCGGAGAGCGGGCGGTCGATGCCGTAGGTCAGCGCCTGACGAAGCGTCCCGCCGAAGACGCCCGCGCCCTGCTGCACATAGGCGATGCGGCGGCGCAGCTCGTGCAGCGGAATGTCGCAGAGCGGCGTTTCGCCGAGGAGGATCCGCCCCTCCGTCGGCTCGTAGAAGCGCTCGAGCAGGCTCAGCGCGGTCGTCTTGCCGCTGCCGCAGAGGCCGACGATCGCGGCGCTCGTGCCGCGCGGCACGGTGAAGCTCACGTCGCGCAGGGCAGGCTCGTCCGTCCCCGGATAGGTGAAGGAGACGTGCTCAAAGCGCAGATCGCCGCGCTGCGGGAAGGGGCTGAGCCCCTGCGTGTCCTCGACCTCGCCCTCCATGACCTCGACGATGCGGCGGAAGCTGCCGTGCATCCCCTTGATGCGGATCCAGAGGTCGAAGACCTCGTCCATTGTCGGAAAGAGGTTCTGCGAAAAGAGGAAGAAGGCCAGCCACATGGCCAGATCGATCCGGCGCTGCTGCAGCAGCAGCACCGCAACGACGATCACGATGAATTTTTGCAGCAGGTCGATCACGGCGGTCGCGCCGACGGAGAGGTTGTCGAGCTGCACGAGCTTCATGTTGGCGCGCAGCAGCTCCTCCGACGCGGCCTCGCCGGCCTCGCCCTCGGCCTGCTCGTTGGCGCAGACCTTGATGAGCGGCAGGTGATGGATGCGGTCGGCCAGAAAGCCGGTCAGGCGGCCGATCCGATCATAGAGCCGCGCGGTGTGCTTCTGCATCTGCTTGCCCATGAGCAGGGCGTAAAGATATTTGATCGGAAGAAGCGCAAAGCACGAGACGGCGAGGATCCAGTGATACTGGTTGATGCGCCGCAGCGCCATGACAATGTAATACAGGTCGGGAATGAGATAGATGATGCAGTTCACAAGCCCCTCGACCGCCGAGCGGGCGTCGGTCGTGATCGCGCTCATCAGGTCGGAGGGGTCGTTGCGGTCAAAAAACGGCATACGCATGTGGAGCATCCGCCGCCAGATGCGCTGCCGCGCGCAGCGCGCGCCGCAGGCACGCGCCTGCGCCTGCCCCGCGACCAGCACGAAGGACAGCAACGCCAGCGAGACGAAATGCATGATCGCCTTCGTCAGCGCGCCGCCCGTGAGCTGCCCGCTCATCAGGGCGGCGGTCGTGTCGGGCAGATAGAGGATCAGGGTGTTAAAGCCGAGGTTCAGCGCCAGCGCGACGGCGATCCAGCCCCACGGGAGCCGGAGCCTGCCGAGCGTGCGCAGAAGCGCGCGCCAGCCGTCGCGGCGCCGCCCGGCGCTCCATTGCTTGCTCATGCGGCGTCCGGTCACTGCTCACAGACGACCGAGAAATAGGTCTCCTCGATCATGCGGACGTATTCCTCGACGGAGTCGTCCTTCAAAACGCTGTAGCCCATGTAGGCCGCGAGGGTGTCCTGAAGCTCCTTGCCGTCGAGCTTGTTGAGCAGCACCGTGTCGGAAATGCGCTCGGCCTTCGGGAACATCTCGCCCTCGACCAGCGCGTCGGCAGCCTCCTTGGAGGGGCACTCAATATAGGTATACTGCGCAACGAGCTTGCCCTCGCTGCCGTAGAGATAGTCGGTCATGGACGACACGTCCGCCGCGTATTCCTCGGTCACGGACGCCGTGCCGGAGCCGGTCAGCACGACGCGCTGATCGAACGTCAGGTCGCTCGGGTCGGTGTGGCCGCTGTAGGGGCGGAAGGCCGCCTCGCCGCCGTCGGTGTGCACGCCGTAGACCTGCTGCAGCAGGCTCGCGTAGGTCTTCGCGCTGCAGCCGTCGGAATAGCCCAGCGCCGCAAGCTCCTGCGTCAGCGCATCGCCGCTCTGGACGCACTTGAGCACGGTGTCGCTCTCGGCGGTGCACTCCGCGCCGTAAAGCTCCTGCATGGCATCCATCACGGTGTCCTTGTCCTTGGCGTCGGTCAGGAACAGATAGCCGTCGACCTCGACGACCTTGTCCTTGTTGCCATAGACGACGAAATACAGCGTCACGTCGCCGGCAAGGGTGACAATTTTCGACTCGTCGGGCTTGCCTAGGTCGACCTCCTGCCCCGGCTCAAAGGCCGTGTAGCTTCCGTCGGCCATGCTCGTCCAGCCCTTGGCAAGGCCGGTCTCCTCGTCGTAGTCATAAAGCCCGACCATGCTGCCCGATTCGTCAAGCAGCATCAGATCGGGATAGGCCGCGGCCGACAGGCTCTCCCCGAGCGTTGCGCCGAAGTCCTCGGCCTTGAGCGCCAGCCGCTCGTCATAGGTCAGCCCCTTGGGGTCGTGGTGGTCGTAGTCGCCCAGCTTCAGGACGTCCTCGCTGCGAAACAGACCGCAGCCGACCAGAGAAAGCAGCAGCGCCAGCGTCAGCGCAAGTGCAGCAATTTTTTTCATGAATGTTCTCCTTCTGTTTTTCTTTGGAGCCGAAGACGCGGCTCCGGCGCTTATTTTTCCTTATAATAGAGACGGCAGTGGCAGTAGCCCTCAAAATCCGGGTCCTGCATCTGCTTCTTGAACTCCTCGCAGATGCAGCGGTATTCCTCCTTGCGCTCGCGGCGGCAGGGGCAGTAGCCGCCCGTGCGCTTGAGCCCCTCCTTGACCGTCGCGACCACCTGCGCGTCCTCGTTCAGTCTGATCTTTGCCATGTCTGCGTCCTCCTTCGTTCGGTTTTTTTATTGATACAGCAGCACGGAGAGCTGCTCGAGCAGCTCCTCATGCTCCATGCTCCCGAGCGCGCGGTGCACCGCCTCGCCCCGGCGGAAAAACAGCACCGTCGGCATCGCGTCGATGCCGAAGCGGTCGGCGATGTCCGGGTAGAGCGAAATGTTGACGCGCCCGAAGGCGACCCCGCTGCGCTCGTCGGCCACGGCGTCAAACACCGGCGCGAGCATCACGCACGCCGCGCAGTTTTCGCCGTAGCAGTCCACGACGGCGTAGTCCTGCTTCACAAATTCCTGCCATTGCTGATCCTTCAGCTCAATCGTTGCCATTGGAACCTCCCATTTTCTGCCCGATCCGTTCGTCCAGCGCGAGCAGCATACGGGTCATGCACTGCTCCCGCCGCGCCTCTGCGAGCAGCTCGTCCTGAGGCGGGACGGACTCGCCCAGAAGCTGCAAAAGCTGCGCGGTCTGCTCGGCCTCCTGCGCGGCCTCGGCCTCGTCCGGCTCGAAGCCCCGCGCCCTGCAAAACGCCTCGGCCAGCCAGCCGCGCTTCGCCTCGGCGACGGCATAGGCGCGCAGCTCGTCGTCCGAGGGGGCGTCCTCCTCCTGCTCGGCAAACTCGGCCGCGCGCTCGCGCGCATAGGCATCCATTTCCGCCTCATCATAGACAAATTCGCTCTCGGCGAGCATCGTCTCGAGCCAATTGCGCACGATGGCCTTGCGGCGCTCCGTTTTCAGCTCGTCGGCCGCCTTTTTGCGCAGCTCGGCGCGGTAGTCCGCGACGCTCGCCACGCCCGGAAGCCCCAGCGAGGCGATCAGCGCGTCGTTGACCTCCGCCGGCGTCCGGTGCACGATGCTTCGCACCGTCAGCCGCACCGGCTGCCCCAGCAGCGTTGTCTCCAGCACGTCGCCGGGCGCCCTGCCCAGCGCCGCCTGCGACGCGTCCTCCGCGCCGGGCAGCGCCGCGCCGGGATAGAGCAGGATCGTCCGGCCGTCGGGATAGCGCGTCCGGTCGGCCTCGCAGCAGACCAGATCGCCCGCCTCGGCGCGCTCCGACGGCGACTGCGCGGCGTAGCGCAGCGCCAGATGCGCGATGGCGTCCTCGATCCGGCGCTCGTCCGGCTGCCGCTCCGGCAGGCAAGCCGGTATTTCCAAGCCGTCCATATCGCACAGCTTGCTCACAAACCCATTCATACGGTTCTCCTCTCGATTATTGCGCAGGGCTGCCCCTGCGTTGTCTTTCATTCTAACGCATACGGACGAAAAATACAATAGCCCGCCGGATTTTGACACAATTATTTCAAATTCCCGCTTCCAAATTCGGAAAAACCGGGAAAAAGCGAAAAAATCAGGAAGCCGACAGCTCTGCCCGCGAAGGAACAATCCGCCGTGAAATCTTTACCGGCAAGCAGCCCATTATCGAATACGCCGCCGGAAAGCAGCCCGTCAGCGAACAAGCCGCCGGAAACCTGTCCCGTCGGTTTCCCCGCAAAACCCTCCAATTCTGTCATTGCGAGGAGGGCATTTTCAATGCCCGACGCGGCAGTTTTTAAGGTATCGTCGCGGGATGCCCTGCCGAGCGGCGCAGCCGGAAACCTCTCAACGCCGCGGCTTGCGCGAGGGAGCGCCGAATTCGCACGAGCCGGAAAAAATCGGTTGCGTTTTCGGCGCTTCTGCGTTATACTACGTATGTGCTGCGGGCGCAGGGCGTCCGCGCAATATCCGCAAACGCATTCGGGAGCTGCCATGAACAAAATCCGACTTTCCCCCGCGCGGCTGATCGCGCTGGGCTTTTTTGCAGTCATTCTGGCCGGCGCGGTGCTGCTGACGCTGCCGGTCGCCTCGCACGGCGGCGTGCGCTTTCTTGACGCGCTGTTCACCTCGACGAGCGCGACCTGCGTGACCGGCCTGATCGTCCGCGACACCTTCACCGGCTGGACGACCTTCGGGCAGGTCGTGATCCTGCTGCTGATCCAGCTCGGCGGGCTGGGCTTCATGACGGTCATCACGCTCGTCTCCTTTGCTCTGGGCAAGAAGCTCGGGCTTTATGACCGCAAGGTGCTGATGCAGTCGGCCGGGAGCATCACCTTTTCCGGCATCGGCTCGCTGATCCGCGTCGTGCCGTTTTCCTTCGCCTTTGAGCTGACGGGCGCGGCGCTGCTGTGCATCCGCTTCGTGCCGGAGTTCGGCTGGGGGCGCGGCGTCTATTTCTCGGTGTTCCACGCGATCTCCGCCTTCTGCAACGCCGGCTTCGACCTCATGGGCGCGCGCGCGCCGTTCTCGTCGCTGACGGCCTACTCGGGCGACGCGCTCGTCACGCTGACGATCTCGGCGCTCATCATCATCGGCGGGCTGGGCTTCGTGGTCTGGCGCGACCTTGTGCATTGCCGCTTCCGCTTCTCGCGGCTCCAGCTCCACACGCGGCTGGTGCTGACGGTCACGGGCATCCTGCTCGGCGGCGGCACGCTGCTGTTCCTGCTCTTTGAGCGCGGCGCGGCGCTGGACGGGCTTCGCCCCGGCGAGCGGCTGCTGTCGGCCTTCTTTTTGGCGGTCACGCCGCGCACCGCGGGCTTCAACACGGTCGACATGGCGCGGCTCTCCGAGTCGGGCAACCTGCTGACGAACGTGCTCATGCTCATCGGCGGAAGCCCCGGCTCGACCGCCGGCGGCATCAAGACCACGACGGTCGCCGTGCTGCTGCTGAGCGCGTTCGCCTCCGGCCGGGGCAGCACCCGCGTGCACGCCTTCCGCTACAGCATCGACCGCGACACCATCCGGCAGGCAAGCTCGATCCTGCTGGTATACCTGAGCATGGCCGCCGCAGCGATCATGGCGATCTGCTGCTTTGACCCCATCGCGCTCAAGGCGGCGATGTTCGAGGTCAACTCGGCCATCGCGACGGTCGGCCTGTCGCTCGGCGCGACGCCGACGCTTTCCGACGCAAGCCACATCGTTCTGATCCTGCTGATGTATGCAGGGCGCATCGGCGGGCTGACCTTCGTGCTGCTGTTCGCGCAGCGGGGCAGCGAGCCGCCGCTCGACCGCCCGAGCGGAAAACTTTTGATTGGATAGGGGAGACCTGCGATGAAATCTGTTTTGATCATCGGCATGGGGCGCATGGGGCGCCACCTTGCCGGAAAAATGACCCAGCTCGGCAACGAGGTCATGATCGTCGACCACAACCGCGACATCATTGAGGGACTGAGCGAGAAATATGTCGACTCGAGCATCTGCGACTGCACAAACGAGTCCGTGATCCGCTCGCTCGGCGTTTCCAACTTCGACATCTGCTTTGTCACGATCGGCGAGGATTTTCAGGCGTCGCTGGTCATCACGAGCCTGCTGAAAAAGCACGGCGCGCGCTGCATCGTCGCCAAGGCCAGCCAAGACATTCAGGCAGACCTGCTGCACAAAATCGGCGCCGACGAGGTCGTCTATCCGGAGGTCGAGATCGCCGAGAAGCTGGCCGTGCGGCACAACGCGAACAACATCTTTGATTTTGTTCCGCTGACCGAGGAATACTCCATTTATGAGATCGCCGTGCCCGCCGCGTGGGACGGCCGCACGCTGGCCGAGCTGGAGCCGCGCCGCAAATACCGCATCAACATTCTTGCCCTGAAGACCGGCGAGCGCCTGAACCCGAACCCCTCTGCGGAGGATCGCTTCCGCGCGGGCGACCACATCATCGTCCTCGGGCGCAGCAACGAGGTGTTCAAGCTGGCGGCGCAGGCCTGACGCCCGAAATCCGGGCTTGATTTTCCGGCGCATTTCCGGTATAATGGGTCGAACTGCTGTCGCTCACTGCGGACGGCTCGCCTCCCGAGGCGCCGGTCTGCGGCCGATGCGGCGCGACCCCGCCCCGAGGCTCGGCGCGGGAGTGAGTATCTGGATCGGAGAACGCTATGAAAAAATTCCGCCGGCTTATTGACCGCACAACGGTCTACTATCTCATCATCGGCATTTTGAACTTCATCGTCTGCACGGGCATCATGTTCCTGCTCTTCAACCTCTGCGGCATGAGCGAGCACCTTGCGCCGCTGGTGAACTACGGCTTGGGCAGCGTGATCTGGTATCTTTCGTGCAAATACCTGCTGTTTCGCGACAAAATGTCGACCGGTCAGCAGCTCGTGCGCTTCGTCATCGAGGTTCTTGCCTGCTACATTCTGACCTATTACATTATCGCCCCGCTGCTCTCGCGCCTGATCCTGCGTTCGCCGAGGCTGCTGCGGCTGTTTTCCTTCGGCGGGCAGGACAACATCGCCGGAAACTGCAAAATGACGGTCGGCTCGATCGCCTATGCCATCGTCAACTACTTCGGCCAGCGCTTCTTTGTCTTCAACAAGCGCATGGAGCATCACCGCAAGGAGGCCGCCGCCTCCGGCGCAAAATCATGAGCAAAGCCGCCGAGATCGAGCAAAGCCGCCGATCTCGGCGGCTTTGCTTTTTCCCGGCTCGGCTTTCTTATACTGATTCTTGATTCAAATATTGAATCAAGAATCCCGTGTGCTACGCACACTCGCAGCGTGCGAATGCACGCTGCGCCGTCTCATGCAGAATCTGACGCGCCGTTGGCGCTATAAAAAGCTCTTCAAGCTTTTTAACAGATTCTAGTATGATCGCGCGAAAACGGCGCCCGGCTCACAATGAACCGGGCGCCGCTCTGCTTTTTGCCTTCGGCTGCTTTCGCAGCAGGTTTCCCTTGCGCTGTTTTCACGCGGATGCTTGCTTCGGATCCTTT
The DNA here is from genome assembly GCA_900548795.1 of uncultured Eubacteriales bacterium. Taxonomy (GTDB): domain Bacteria; phylum Bacillota; class Clostridia; order Oscillospirales; family Oscillospiraceae; genus JAZOXB01. Next base: position 9,701 of record URLT01000021.1, on the reverse strand, counting down.
ATCATAATCTCTGAAGAATCCGCTCCAGCGCCTCGGGCTTTTATGGGGAAGCCGGAATTACTCGGCCTGCGGGCCTGCGGAGACGAGCGCCTTGCCGGCCTCGTTGCCCTCGTACTTCTTGAAGTTCTTCACGAAGCGGGCGGCCAGATCCTTCGCCTTTGCGTCCCACTCGGACGGGTCGGCGTAGGTGTCGCGCGGGTCGAGGATCTCGGTGGCAACGCCGGTCAGCACGGTCGGGACCTCGAAGTTGAAGTAGGGGATCTTCTTGGTCGGAGCCTCGTTGATCGCGCCGGAGAGGATGGCGTCGATGATGCCGCGGGTATCCTTGATGGAGATGCGCTTGCCGGTGCCGTTCCAGCCGGTGTTGACCAGATAGGCCTTCGCGCCGCTCTTCTGCATCTTCTTGACCAGCTCGTCTGCATACTTGGTCGGATGCAGCTCGAGGAAGGCCTGACCGAAGCAGGCGGAGAAGGTCGGGGTCGGCTCGGTGATGCCGCGCTCGGTGCCGGCCAGCTTCGCGGTGAAGCCGGAGAGGAAGTAGTACTTGGTCTGCTCCGGGGTCAGGATGGAGACCGGGGGCAGCACGCCGAACGCGTCGGCGGACAGGAAGATCACGCTCTTGGCATCCGGACCGGAGGAAACCGGGCGGACGATGTTCTCGATGTGGTCGATCGGGTAAGAAACGCGGGTGTTCTCGGTGACGGACTTGTCGGCGAAGTCGATCTTGCCGTTCTCGTCGAGCGTGACGTTCTCGAGCAGGGCGTCGCGGCGGATGGCGTTATAGATGTCCGGCTCGGATTCCTTGTCGAGGTTGATGACCTTGGCGTAGCAGCCGCCCTCGAAGTTGAAGACGCCGTTGTCGTCCCAGCCGTGCTCGTCGTCGCCGATGAGCAGGCGCTTCGGGTCGGTGGAGAGGGTGGTCTTGCCGGTGCCGGAGAGGCCGAAGAAGATGGCGGTGTTCTTGCCGTTCTTGTCGGTGTTGGCCGAGCAGTGCATCGAGGCGATGCCCTTGAGCGGCAGATAGTAGTTCATCATGGAGAACATGCCCTTCTTCATCTCGCCGCCGTACCAGGTGTTGATGATGACCTGCTCACGGCTGGTGATGTTGAAGGCGACGCAGGTGGCGGAGTTCAGACCCAGCTCCTCGTAGTTCTCGACCTTGGCCTTGGAGGCGGTGTAGACGACGAAGTCCGGCTCGAAGTTGGCCAGCTCCTCCTCGGTCGGGCGGATGAACATGTTCTTGACGAAGTGCGCCTGCCATGCGACCTCCATGACGAAGCGGATGGCCATGCGGGTGTCCTTGTTCGCGCCGCAGAAGGCGTCCATGACGAACAGGCGCTTGCCGGACAGCTCCTTCTGCGCCAGCGCCTTGACCTTGCCCCAAGTCTCCTCGCTCATCGGGTGGTTGTCGTTCTTATACTCGTCGGACGTCCACCAGACGGTGTTCTTGGAGTTTTCATCCATGACGATGTATTTATCCTTGGGGGAACGGCCGGTGTAGATGCCGGTCATGACGTCGACCGCACCAAGCTCGCTGACGCGCCCGACCTCGTAGCCGGACAGGCCTTCCTTGGTCTCCTCGGCGAAGAGCGTCTCATAGGACGGGTTGTGGAGGATCTCGGTCGCACCGTTGATGCCGTACTTGCTCAGGTTCAGTTCTGCCATAGTTAAAACCTCTTTTCAAAAATATGCTGGGCGAGCCGGAAGGCGGCTCGCTTTGCCGTTGGCTGAAAGCCATTGCTTACCGAATACCATTATATCATGAGTCTGTGGGCTTTTCTACAGACAATTTGCAGAAATTTGTAAAAAATGCATGAACTTTCCGCGCAGACTTCACGATTCGGCATGGCCGAACGGCTCCGCGCCGCGCTCGGCGGCGTAGTCACGGATGAGCGCCTGCGCCGCGCGCAGCGCGTCTTCCTTGGCGGCCAGCCGGTAGGTGAGCGTCGGTTTTTCGGCCTTGGGCGAGAGAAACAGGCGCTTTTGATACTCCGGCTTGGCGCACAGCGCGCCGATGGCGTTGAAGTCAAAGCCCGAGAGCGTGAGGCAGAGTGTCCTGCCCCGCTGGCTGATGTCGCTGACGCCCGCGGCGGCGGCTCTTGCACGAAGCAGGGCGATGTCGATCAGGTTCATCGCGCCGCGCGGCAGATCGCCGTAGCGGTCGACCATCTCGTCGAGCAGCTCGTCGGCGTCCTCCTGCGAACGGATCGCGGCCATGCGGCGGTAAAGATCCATGCGCTGCTCGCCGGAGGAGACGTAGTCCTGCGCGATGTTCGCCGTGACGTCCAGATCGGCCGTGCAGGCGGCCTCCTCGACGGGCTTCTCGCCGCGCTCCTCCAAAACGGCCTCCTCGAGCAGCTTCAGATAGAGATCATAGCCGACGGAGATCATGTGGCCGGACTGCTCCGCGCCGAGCAGACTGCCCGCGCCGCGGATCTCGAGGTCGCGCATGGCGATCTTGAAGCCCGAGCCGAACTCGGCATAGTCGCGAATGGCGTTCAGGCGCTTTTCGGCGACCTCCGTGAGTACTTTACCCCGGCGGAAGGTCAGATATGCAAAGGCGTGGCGGCTGCTGCGGCCGACGCGTCCGCGGATCTGGTGAAGCTGGGCAAGGCCGAGCTTGTCGGCGTCCTCGATGATGAGCGTGTTGACGTTCGGGATGTCGATGCCCGTCTCGATGATCGTCGTGCAGACCAGAATGCGGATCTCTCCCTCGGCCATGCGCTGCATGACGTCGCTCAGCCCCTCCTCGCCCATTTTTCCGTGGGCGACGCCGACCTCGACGTCCGGGAAGGCCTTTTTGATGCGCGCGGCGCACTGCTCGATGCTCTCGACGCGGTTGTGCAGGTAGTAGACCTGCCCGCCGCGCTCCAGCTCGCGCCGGATGGCGTCCATCAGCACCGGCTCGGCATACTCGAGCACGAAGGTCTGCACCGGATAGCGGTCGTGCGGCGGCTCCTCAATGGTGGACATATCGCGGATGCCCGACAGCGCCATGTTCAGCGTGCGCGGGATCGGCGTGGCCGAGAGGGTCAGCACGTCCACCCCGCGGGAAAGCTCCTTGAGCTTCTCCTTGTGCGTCACGCCGAAGCGCTGCTCCTCGTCGACGATCAGCAGGCCGAGGTCGCGGAACTGCACGTCCTTTTGCAGCAGCTTGTGCGTGCCGACGATGAGATCGAGCGTGCCGGCGCGCAGGTCGGCCATGTTTTTCTTGATCTGCGCCGGGGTGCAGAACCGCGAGAGCATCCCGATCTGCACCGGGAAGCCCCGGAAGCGGTTGACCGCCGTCGTATAGTGCTGCTGGGCAAGCACGGTCGTCGGCACGAGAATGGCCACCTGCTTGCCGTCGAGGATCGCCTTCATGGCCGCGCGGAGCGCGACCTCGGTCTTGCCGAAGCCGACGTCGCCGCAGAGCAGGCGATCCATCGGCTGCGGCGCCTCCATGTCGGTTTTGATCTCCTCGATGCAGCGAAGCTGATCGTCCGTCTCGGCATAGGGAAAATTCTGCTCGAATTCGGCCTGCCACGGGCTGTCGGCCGCGAAGGCGAAGCCCATGCGCCGCTTGCGCTCGGCATAGAGCTTGATGAGGTCGACGGCCAGCTCCTTGGCGGCGCCCTTGGCGCGGGTCTTGGTCTTTTCCCACGCGTCGCCGCCGAGCTTATTGAGCCGCACGGCCGTCTCCTCGCCGCCGCCGATGTATTTGGAGATCAGGTCGAGCTGCGTCGCCGGGACATAGAGCACGTCCGAGCCTTGATAGGCGATCTTGACATAGTCCTTGACCGCGCCGTCGACCTTCATCTGCTCCATGCAGACATAGCGGCCGATGCCGTGGTATTCATGCACGACGAGGTCGCCCGGCGAAAGGTCGGCGAAGGAGTCGAGCTTCTGCCGGTTGGACGGCTTGGAGCGCTTGCGGCGCGCGCGCGGCTGCGGCGGCGCGATGAGCTGTCCCTCGGTCAGCACGGCCAGCTTCAGGTCGGGATATTCCATGCCGAAGGGCAGCGCCCCGTCGGTCAGCAGGATCTGCCCGGCCCTCGGCAGCTTCTCCAGCGGGAAGGCCAGAAACGCGCTCAGTCCCTTTTCGCGAAGCTGCTGCGCTAAGATCTCCCCGCGGCGGCGGTTGCCGCAGAGCACGAGGGAGGCGAAGTCATTTTTTTGATAAAACGCGAGGTCGGTCGCGGCGGCGTCGAGATTGCCGCCGTAGCTCGGAAGCTGCTTGGCCGTGACGCTGACGAGCAGCCTCGGCTCGAGGCTGCGCGGGTAGGACGCGGCCAGAAACGAGTCGAGGAAGGCCGCCGCGTGCCCGCGCAGGCGGTCGCAGACGTCCTCCCAGCCGCCGGAAAATTCGCACAGCTCGCCGCACAGCAGCCCCGATTGCAGCAGGCTGTCGAGCTGCATCCCCTCCTCCTCGGAGAAGCGGTTGGCGGCGCGGCGCAGGTTGCCGTGGTCGCAGAAATAGACCGTCGCGTCCTTGGGCAGATAGTCCGCCGCGCAGGCAAATTCCGGGTAGAGCAGCGCCATATAGCGGTCGGCGGCCGAGAAGCTCACGCCGCTCTCGAGCACCTCGGCGTCCTCGGTCAGCGTCTTGATGAGCGCCTCGTTCGGCGTGCGGCGGCGTCTCTGCCGCGCGACCAGCGCGCGCAGCTCGGCGGCCAAACCCTCCGTGCCCTGCGGATGCAGGCGCGTGAGGCTCTCGGCCACGGGCAGCAGGACGGCGCGCTCGGCGTTCTCGGTGCGGCGCTGAGTCACGGGGTCAAAGAAGCCCATCGCGTCGATCTCGTCGCCGAAAAACTCGATGCGCACCGGCTGCTCATGCGCCGGGGAAAAGACGTCGACGATGCCGCCGCGCACGGCGAACTGGCCGACGCCCTCGACCAGCGAGCAGCGGCTGTAGCCCGACTGCGTCAGGCGGAAGCTCAGCTCCTCGGGCGTGACGGCCGCGTCGGGCGTAACGGTCAGCGCGCAGGCGCGCAGCAGCTCCGGCGGCATCGTGCGCAGGCAGAGCGCCTCCCACGTGGCGATGAGCGGCGTCGGCTCCGTCAGGAGCGCATAGAGCAGCCGCAGACGGCGGTGCTCCCAGCCGCGCGAGATCGCCGAGGCGGAGTAAAACGTCAGGTCGCGGGTCGGCAGCAGAGGGTATTCCACCCCGAGAAAGGCCTTCAGCTCGTCCTGAAGGCGCCGCGCGGCCAGCTCGTCCTGACAGACGATCAGCGCCGGACGGCGCAGCTCATCCTGCAGGGCGGCGATCAGATGCGAGCGGTTGATCTGCGCGGCGCCGGAGATGCCAACGGCCTCGCCCCGCCGCAGCGCGGCGCAAAGGGCGTTCCAATCGGGCAGGCCGCGCAGCGCCCGAAGCAATTGCTCGGTCATGGAGATTCCTCCTTCTTGTCGGATTTGGTTCCTTCGTGCAAACGCAGAAAGCGGAAAGCGGGCAAGCGCCCGATTTCCGTCATTCCGCGTTATAAAATGTCATAATTCCGGTTTTCTTCCATTAAATCGGTTGGCTGCCTCACTGACGCCGTGCCGCAGAAGCTCGAGCGCCGCCAGACCGGCGTCGTCGAGGGCGGGGACGAGGCGCTTTTCCTCGGAGGCGGTGAAGTTCGAGAGCACCCAGTCGGCCAGATCATACTCCGCACAGGGCTTCGCGCCCACGCCGATCTTCACGCGCGGAAAGGACTCGGAATTCAGCGCGCCGATGATGGACTTGATGCCGTTGTGGCCGCCGGCCGAGCCGGAGGGACGGATGCGCAGGCGGCCGACCTCCAGCGAGACGTCGTCAAAGAGGACGAGCACGCGCTCCGGCGGCAGCTTGTAAAACCGTGCCGCGTCCATTACGGACAGGCCGGAGGCGTTCATGAACGTCTGCGGCTTGAGCAGGATGAGCTTCTGCCCCTGCCAGAGCGTCTGGGCGTACAGCCCGCGGAACTTCGCCCGGTCGAGCCGCACGCCGAGGCGGTCTGCCAGCCGGTCGACGGCGCGAAAGCCGACGTTATGCCGCGTGCGGGAATAGTTGTCGCCGGGGTTGCCGAGGCCGACGATCAGCCAATCGCAGGAGGGCCTTCTCAGCAGCATCAGAACAGGCTGGAGATCGACGTCTCGTTATAGATGCGCGTGATGGCCTTGGCAAAGGTGGGCGCGGCGTCGAGATAGCGGATCTTCTTGCCGGTGTAGCCGGGCATGGGCGGGATGGTGTTGAGCAGGATAAGCTCCTCGATGCAGCTATTCTCGATGCGCTCGAGCGCCGGGCCGGAGAGCACGCCGTGCGTCGCGCAGGCATAAACGGCCTTGGCCTTGCCGATGGTCTTGATGGCCTCGGCGGCGTTGCACAGGGAGCCGGCGGTGTCGACGATGTCGTCATAGAGGATGCAGGTCTTGCCCTCGACGTCGCCGATGACGTTCATGACCTCGCACATATTCGCGCGCTGGCGGCGCTTGTCGACGATGGCCAGACCCATGTGCACCTTGGCCGCGAAGGCGCGGGAGCGCGAGACGGAGCCGATGTCGGGCGAGACGACGCAGAATTCGTCATGGTTATAGACGTTCTCGTCGAATTTGGACATATAGTAGCGGGTAAAGAGGGGATTGCCCATCAGGTGATCGAGCGGAATATCGAAGAAGCCCTGGATCTGCGCGGCGTGCAGATCCATGGTCAGCACGCGGTTTGCGCCGGCGGTCGTGATGAGGTTGGCGACGAGCTTGGCCGAGATCGGGTCGCGGCCCTTGGCCTTGCGATCCTGCCGGGCATAGCCGAAATAGGGGATAACGGCGGTGATGCGGCCGGCCGAGGCGCGGCGGAAGGCGTCGATCATGATGAGCAGCTCCATCAGGTTGTTGTTGACGGGCTTGCAGGTGGACTGCACGACGAAAACGTCGCAGCCGCGCACCGTTTCGTTGATCGAAACGGAGATCTCTCCGTCGGCAAACGCCGTGACCGTGCTGTCGCCGAGATCCAGCCCCAGCTCGGAGCAGATGCCGCGCGCGAAGGAGATGTTGGAGTTGGCGCTGAAAACCTTGATTTCTTTACCGTGAGCGATCATTCGTAGTACCTCTGTTTTTCCGAGCCAAGTGCTCTTTGTAGTGCGCCGCCCCGCAGGCGGCCGGTCAAAAAGAAGCGCCCGACACCGCTGTCAGACGGCGGTCGGACAGCCACGCGAGCAAAAACAAGGGAACAGGGGCGCACGGGATGCGGCGCAATCCGCTGCGGCCATGCCGCAGAAGCCTCGCCATTCCATCGCCCACACGCCCCTTTCGGTGATTGTGTTTTTATTATAGCAGATAATTTGCGTTTCGTCCACCGGTTTTCAGGAAGAAAACAGACAAATTCGCACAAAATACTGCCCTGCTTTTCGTCAAAAAGCGGCAAACGGTCAAATTTCGGGGGACGCCGCGCCGCGAATGAGGCGCAGCTTCTGCGCGCGGGTCAGGCTCTTGACGGCCGCCTCCCGGCGCAGCGCCGCGCTTCGGTCGGCGCAGTCCTCGCGATAGACCGGGACAAGCGGCCCGCGCCCGCGCGTATATTTTGCGCCGCGCCCGCTGCTGTGGGCGGCAAAGCGGCGGTCGAAATCATCGGTCGAGCCGGTGTAGAGCGTGCCGTCGGCGCAGCGCAGGATGTACACGCACCACTGCTTCACGCTTCGACGTCGATCGCGCAGCGCTCCGTGCGGATGGCCTTGCAGAGCGCCGAGACGGCCAGATGACGCGGGTCGTTTTTGTAGGCCGCGACGTCCTCGAGCGAGTCGAAGTCGGCCACGAGGGCGGCGTCGAAGCCCGTTCCGGGCGTGAGCGTGCGGCGCACCTGCATGGCGCGGATCTGGGGGAGCACGCCCTCGAGCGCCTCCAGCCGGTCAAGAAACTCCGTGGGGTCGGCGCCCTCGCGGAATTTCCACATGACGATGTGACGAACCATTTTGCTCTCCTCCGTTTTTCCGTTCTCCGGGGCGGCCGCTCAGAGCCAGCCCTCGCGCAGCAGCGGCATGCTCATGCAGCGCGGGCCGCCGCGCCCGCGGCTCAGCTCGCCGCTGGGGATGCGCAGCACGCGCACGCCCGCCTCCTCAAGGAGCTGATTGGTGACATAGTTGCGGTCATAGGCGACGATCACGCCCGGGCGGATGCACAGCGCGTTCGAGCCGTCGTTCCACTGCTCGCGCTGCGAGGCGATGCTGTCGGCGCCGCCGCAGCGCAGGAGCTGCACCCGGTCGACGCCCACGGCTCCGGCCAGCGCCTGCTCCAGACTCTGCTCGAGCACCCGCGCCTCGGGCAGCCCCTGCTTTCCGGGCGTCAGCTCATAGATGCGAAGCTGGTCGAGAATGGACGGATGCACCAAAAACTTGTCGCGGTCGATCTGCGTGAGCACCGTGTCCAGATGCATGAAGGCGCGCTGGCTCGGGATGTCAAACGCCAGCACGCGCCGGATCTCGGCGTTCGGGTCGCGGAAAATATTGCGCGCGAGCCGCTCGACGGCCTCGGGCATGGTGCGCTGGGAGATGCCGACGGCGATGGTATCGGCGCTGAGGTTCAGGATGTCGCCGCCCTCAAGGGTGAAGGGCTCGCCGGGCGTGTAGTAAAACGGCACCCTGCCGGCGTAGTCCGGGTGGTAGCGCAGGATATAGTCGCCGAAGATCGTCTCGCGGTTGCGCGTGACCGAGTACATCCGGTGGACGGACACACCGCAGCCGACGCTGGCAAAGGGGTCGCGCGTGAAATAAAGATTCGGGATCGGATCGAGCACGAAGTGCAGCCGGTCGCCGCGCAGGGACGCCAAGCTCTGCCGCCCGTGGAAGGGAAGCTCGTCGAAGCGCACGCCGGTCATGGTTTTTTCGACCAGCGCCGTCTCGCTCGGCAGCGACAGCAGCAGCTCCGTCAGCGCCTCGCGGTAGCTCATGGCCGTGCAGCCGCTGCAATTGATGAAGTCCGAGACGAACTGCTCCTTCAGGCGCACGTCCTGCGCCAGCGTCTGCGCCGTCAGCTCGGAAAGATAGACCACCTCGACGCCGTTGTCGCGCAGCACCTGCGCAAAGGCGTCGTGCTCCTTCTGCGCCCCGCGCAGATAGGGAATATCGTCAAAAAGGAGGCGCTCCAGCGCGTTCGGGACAAGCTGCTCCAGCTCCGCTCCCGGACGGTGCAGCAAAACCCGCTTCAACGGCATGACCTCGCTTTGAACCTGGATCGACACGCAAATCCCTCCTGTTTCCCGCGCGCGCCGCGGTCGGCGCGCCGGCTCTTTTTCTCTACTATACAGTATAGCACAGCAGCGCCGAAAATACAACGTAAATCGCAAACTTTTCGCGTAGAATTCCCGATGATTCAATATTATTAACGTCAAAATCCCAATTTTTTATAATTATACAGATTTCCGCGCCGCCAGCCCGCTTTTTGTGCAAAAAAATACACCCGTCCGCGACGGGTGCACAGGCTCTATTTGACCGCATACCAGCGCTCGACGGCCTCGCCGACGTCGAAGCCGAGGCGGTCGTACAGCCGCATGGCGGCGCGGTTCTCCGCCGCGCAGAGCAGCCGCAGGCGCGCTCCGGAGGCTCGGGCGGCCAGCGCCAGCACGCAGTCCGCCCCGCAGCCGCGCTCCAGTGAAGCCACGGCGCAGAGCGTCTCGCCGTCGACCGCGCCGAGCCCGATGCGCCGCCCGCCGAGGCGGACAAAGTATTTTTCGCCCCGCTCGCAGACGCTCGAGGCCGCCGGAACGGCTC
>URLT01000020.1 GCA_900548795.1 uncultured Eubacteriales bacterium | reverse complement strand
TGATCGCCTTTGCGAGCATGGACGAGCAACGGCTTTGGTGCTATTCGGAGGACGGTGCGCTTTGCTTTGTTCACGATTTCACTGCTGAGGAGACGGCAGGCGGCGACATGGCGGTTTTTTGCAGCAACGAGTATGTGCGCGTGTTCACATTTCGGGATGATCTGTTGCTGACCTTTGACTTGTCGGGAAATCGCCTGAGCTGTGAGCCAACGTCCGATCGCACCTATACCGAGGCCGAGCAGTTTCGGGGGTGGGAGCACCACACGGGGTGCTTGATTCTCAAACGGAACGGGCGAACATACGAATGCTACCGCTCGTACTGGATGGTTCGCTTCTGCGGTCGCGCGAGGTATGTTTCCGTGACACGCCCCGGAGCGGACAGGAAGATTCTCTGGTCGACGACCGGTAAAATCGCGTGACGTACTCTTGCAAAACGTTGATTCGGAGGCCGCGTGCCATGTATTTTTATTTCTGTATGGTAATTAGGAGGATTACGACATGAAAAAAAGATGTGTTGCTTTCGGCTTATCGCTGCTTGTGCTTGTAATGCTTCTCTGCGGCTGCGTAGTATTGGAACGGCGCGAGAGTCCGTCCGCTGCGCAGCGTCCCGGGCTGAATGCCGCCGTCGCGGACCTGCCGGAGCTTCAGTCATTTTCGGATCATGCGTATGAACATTATGAATACCAATTTGCACCGGTGGATCATGCCCTGCTTTTTCATGACGGGACGGTCGAGGAAATCGCGCCGGACGATCCGAGACTATTCCGCCTGCTAAATTTTATTGCCGCCTCCGAAAGCGAGAATTCAAATTGGCTCAGACAGGGCTATGTGGAAAAAGCGGAAATCGAACAGCGATGTGAAAACAGCTCTTACATGGAAGTTTATTTTCAAAGTCCGGATGTGCCAGGGGATACGGTGCTCGGGGACGTTCCGGAAATATGGATATTGGGTGCGGCTGTCATGATTGACCAGAACGATAACGGTCGCGTCGAAGAACACTGGCCGTATATGGAGCTATATCACGATCTGGTGGATCAAGGAATTGTGACGGATGAACAGTTCTCTATCGAATTATCCTCAAACTACTCCGGGAAGCCTTGGCTTGATCTGCTCGTGTACGCCGGATTTTTACCGGAAGCGGACTGACCGGCGCATTTAACGACACCACGCGCGGCGGCAATCTGAAATCCACGACCTACGCCAACGGCGATTCCGTCAGCTACACCTATGACCGGCTTGACAGATTGGTCAGGAAGTCGTATAATAGCGGTAGTTACGTTGCCTATACTTACAACGCCGAGGGTTCGCTTGCGCGCTTGAGCTACGGCGATTCGACGGGCGAGCTTGCGAGTTACCGCTTCGAGTACGATTCCCTCGGCCGCCTGATCCGCAGCGCGGAGCTGGACGCCGACGGCGGTAGATGGACGCTTGCTCCGTGGTAGACCGTTACCTAGCCTACATGAGATGAAAGAAATTAGAGAATATGGAACCACTGTTTACCTGCAAGAACACAAAGTGCAATTTGCATGAGAAAGCCGCACTCTATTTGTCCCAATATACCCAGTGGCCGCTGCTGCTCACCGCTGTGCTGTTCGGAGCTTGGGCGTGCAAAAACTGGTATTGCTATCAGGGCTTGGCCACCGGGATCGATCTGGTGCTCGCGCTCGTTTTGTTCGGCCTGTACACGTTTTTCTATTGCCGCGCTGTGAGAAGGCTGCGCAAGCTGCCCGATATGACAGTTACATTTTATGAGGATCGTTTCGAGGTCTCTGCCCCGGGAAAGCACACCTGTATGCGCCCGTATTCCCTCCTTGAGTCGATGGGCATCTGCGGCAACGCGGTCGTGTTGAACATCGCGATGCGCGAGGCGCTTCTCTTTGAATGCAGCCCAGAGGACGACGTCAATGCGCCGGAGCTTGTGGCGCGCCTGAGCCAATTTGCGCCGCAGGCGAAGATTTATAGGCGCAGGGCAACCAAGCCGCGAACCCGGTGGATCACGCTTGGCGTGCTGCTTGTGATGCTGGCGAGTGGCATGATTGCGGCCAACGCACTCCGAAACGATACACGCAATGCGTATTCGGAAATCTACGAGCAGATTCAACAGGATTACCCGGAGGAGGTCGACTGGAAGATGGAGACCGTTTTTTCCGGCGAAAGCTTCTGGCTTATGCGGTGCTATGTGGAGGAGGACGATTCCCAGCTTTACCTCTACACGCGCAACACACTTTTCGGCAACACCGAGGTTGAACATATTATTGTGCCGATTAATAATACGACGGCTGACATGCGAGACGTGGAACAAAACCGATATTTGCTGGTATTTATAACGACAGAGGATGAGACAGAACCGCTCACGCTGACGGATGAATACGGCAATGTAGGCGTGAATATTCCAATTCGCGACGGGCAAGAGGCGGTTCTGCTTGCAAGGCGAACCAAGGGAAAGTATTATTACTATGCGAACGAAATTAAATTGTGTACCGTATTAGGATGAGCTGCTTCTGAGTTAGCAGAAGCGGGATGAATCAAGACAATCAGCTTATTTATGCATCAAATCCCGAAAATCTTTGCGGCAGGAAAACAGCGGAAACCGCCGCATAGCAGAAGCAAAGGAGACAGTATTATGATACGAAAAATTTTGAGAAGCATTCTGTGCGGCCTGCTCGTGCTCATTTGCCTGTTTTTTGCAGTTGTTGTGATCGGCAAGCATCAACTGGGAAAAATGTGGTTTTTTGAGGATCGCAAAATTTCTTTTTGGATGAAAGAATCTGCCCTAAAGTCCGAATTGGGACAACCCGCTGAGACGGTTGAACCGGATAAAGATCAAATCTGGCGTGAGCTGCGCTATACCGACGTTAAGTTTACGTTTTCACAGCAGCCGTTTCAAGTCGAGTTTTTGATCGATACCCGCTCCGATCGGATGGAGCAATTTTCGGCAGAGACGGACTTTGAACGGGCGGCGGATGCGATCGCCCTGCGCGATGAGATCATAGCAGCAATTCACGAACACTACGCGGGTGTATCAATTCTGATTAGTGGATACGAAATAACGGATGGCGTGTGCATTTGTATAAAAGGTATCGGAGCACTTTATGTAGACGTTTCACAACATGAGGTCGGAGGGCGCTGGTTTGTTGGAATAGAAGCACATGCCGTTGCGTTTGGGTCGCTCTTTTGAACCGCAATTATTTAAGGAACCTCTGAATCAATCAGCTGCGTGATATGTACCCCCAATACTGGACACCCTGTATTGGGGGTACATATCAGAAGCTGCGCCGGACATTTTTAGTGGCAATTTCATACTGCTCCATTTCGTTGTATCCATTAAACGCCATTTGCAAGCTAAAAATTTGCTCCGAAGCCTATGCACAGTTGCTTTGGTATGCGGCGACAAATGACTGCTTCACCTTGCTTGATATTCAGAGAATTGTTGCAAAAAACCGGCGGTTTCGTGGATGCGTTGACTATTTAAGTCTGGCGCAGGATTCAACCGTGCCGAAACCGAAACAGCAATTCTTTTATGCATTACAAAACGCGAAACCGGTGCTACGGAGGGAAAGACATGGCTGAGCGATCCATCTCTGATTTACTCGGGAAAACGATTCTGGTCGGAATCACATATTACACAAGGGACAATGAGATCCTTGAGCAGAAGCAATACTGGGGAACCGTAATCGAGGCAAACGAGCAGCAGATCCTGTTCAGGCAAAAGAACGGAGAGCTGTTTGGCCTCCCTCCTGATTTGCGCTCCACAAAACCGGCGCCAAAGGGAGAATATAGGCTGCGCTCGACCGGCGAGACGGTTGTTGATCCGGATTTCACGAGCACATGGAGCGTTTATCGGGACTCGGATCGATAGGGATCGGGGCGTTTTATGCGCGCTCCGTTTAACGATAAGGGACGACAATGGCTGACACGGCGGACTCTTGATGAACGCTTTTCACGTTGAAGCCGGCTCTTCGGCGCACGGCGCGTTGATAGAACCGCAAAAACCGCAAATTCCGGCATCGGGCAAACGCCTAATGCCGGAATTTGCGGTATCAGCAGCGCAGCGGCGCCGCAGGAGAGGAGCGCGCCTTGCTCAAGTGGGCGTGATTCAGTCGCGATCCCAGTTGTGCCAGACGTTCTGGACGTCGTCATCATCGTCAAAGATGTCGAGCATCTTCTCCATGTTGGTAATGTCGTCCGGATTTTCGAGCTTTTTATACTCGCCCGGAACCATTTCGATCTGCGCGGAGGCAAAGCTGTAGCCCTTTGCGCTCATGCCATCGGCGACGGCGTTGAAGTCGTCAGGCTGGGTGTAGATCGTGAAGCAGTCTTCCTCGGCCTCGAAATCGTCTGCGCCGCAGTCCATGGCGTCCATCATGACGTCGTCCTCCTCATAGTCGCCGTCCTCGTTGTCGATCACGAGCACACCCTTCTTCGAGAAGTTCCAGCTCACGCATCCGTTGGCGCCCATCTTGCCGCCGTATTTGTCGAAATGGTGGCGCATATTGCCGGCGGTGCGGTTGCGGTTATCGGTCATGGTCTCGACGATCACGGCGATGCCGGCAGGGCCATAGCCCTCGTAGGTGATGGCATCATAGGCGTCGCCGCTGCCGGCGGAGGCCGCCTTTTCAAGCACGCGCTTGATGTTGTCGTTGGGCATGTTCGCCGCCTTGGCCTTGGTGATGACGGTTGCCAGACGGGAGTTATAGTTCGGGTCGGCAGAGCCGCCGCCTTCCTTCACCGCAACGTACATTTCCTTTGCGATTTTGGTGAAGGCCGCCGCACGCTTCGCGTCCTGCGCACCCTTTGTCTTTTGAATGTTATGCCATTTGGAATGACCCGACATGGTTGTTCTTCCCTTCGTTCAATATTTCTTTTTTATTTTAACACAGAATCGCAGGAAACGCAACTGTTTCGGCGGTTTTTTCTGATTTTATGTCATTGACCGGAGCAGGGGAGACTCCCGGGTTCTCCGGAGCCGGATGCTTGGCGCTGCGGCAGACGCGGCATGGCGCGCGACGGAGCCTCGGTTTTCCTCTCTCCCCGGGATGCCGCGTCTGAGGCACCCCGGGATTTTATCATACGGCTTCGTGAATAGAGTTGTTAATCAGCAAGCCTGTGTGTTTGGCACACGCACATTTTCCGGCATCAGATCGTGCCGGTCACTTCCAGAGTGGCGGTGCCGGGCACGGTGGTAAACGCACCGGTGAGCGGATCCTGCGTGACGGTCGCGGCCGGGACGGTGACGGCGCCGGCCGTTGTGCTGAAGACACCCGTTGCCGGCGCGTAGGTGTAGCCGTTTGCCGCGAGCGGCTCTCCGTTGTAGTTCACGGCGAGGTTGTTCAGGATCGGATCGAACGTGTCGCTCACAACGACGGCAGCCGCTGCGTCGGCCGGAGCGTTGCCCATGTTCTCGATCAGGAAGCGATAGGTCAGCGTGCCGTTGTCGTTGACCTGCGTCGGCGAGACGGCCTTGCGGATCACCAGCCGCGCCGCCTGCGTGGCGTTGACCGTCTCCGTTGCCGTGACCGGCTCGGCCAGCCCGCCGCCGTTCGCCGTGACGGTATTGACGATCTGGCCGCCTGCCCCGGTGTTTGCAAAGTCGTTTACCTGTGCGCGGTATGCCAGCGTCGCCACGCCGCCCGCGGGAACGGTGATCCCATCGAAGCGGATGCCGTTTTCCGCCGCAGTGACTGCAGGCGCGGCCTGCGCGACGCCGTTTTGAAAATACCGCACCGTGCCCTCTGTATAGGTCAGCGGCGTGACCGAGATCGGAACGCCCGTCGGCGGTGTCAGACGGTACGTGCCGAGATCGTCCGTGACGGTCAGCCCGGTGATCGGCGCCGTGCCGCTGTTGCGCAGGTTGATGACGTAGGAAACCGTCTCACCCGGTTCATACTCCGTCCCGACTGCGGTTTTGTCCATCGTCAGAACCTGCACGATCTCGCCGGTGACCAGGTTGGAGCTGACGGTGTTGCCGTTGTAGGTCATGGTTGCCCGATTGCTGAATGTTGCCATAGTCGCACCCCTCTCCGGAGGACTTTGCTGCCCTCCTTTGACAGCCTATGACAGCGTGCAGCCGAACGACACAATTTTTCTGCGCGGCTTTTGAGTCGGCCGCTCAAGCGCTGCGCAACCGGTCGGCGATCGTCTCGGGAGCTGCGGAAGCAAGGGCTTCGGCGCAGGGAACCGCGCGGACGGCGCCGAGAAGGGAAAACACAGCCATACATACAGATAATAAAAGGACATTCTATTAACTGTACACTTGCATAAAGTAGCGAGATATGATATAATCGCCGCGAAATGAAACGCCTGCGAGGGCGCTGCCGGACGGGCTTGCGCGCAGAGAAATGCCGGCGGTTCAGCCGCTTTGCCAGAGAAAGCCCGTCGATTTTCGGCATTTCCACGTCCAAAACGGCAATGTCCGGGGTGTTCCCGCTTTGAAGCTCGGCGAGGAGCTCCTGCGGCGCGGAGAAGGTCTGAATATCGAAGGCTGCACAAAGGGGAAGGGTAGCAAGGTAGCTTGCCGTATATTTCAGATGCAGACAGTTGTCGTCACACAAAAACAGCTTGATCATGGGCTTTCTCCCTCCGTGCCGCGCCCGAACCCGGTCGGGCGGAATATCCGACACAGTCAGACGGTATTTTTTCACAGTTAATATCATATTTTCGTTCAAATGTCGACAAGAAATTTGGAAAGCTCTGGCATCGGCGCTGCACATGGATGCAGACGCGCGAAAAATGCCGATGGGTTGACGATCCGCACACAAAAGAGAGCGGATGCAACGTTGCTACAATTTATGGCGCAGGATCCGACGTAGCTGCTTTCCGAATTGGGCGGTGCTGCCCTAGGAAACCTCTGAATCGGGATCAGGAATCAAAGAATAAATTTACAATGATATTTTGCTTCGATGGGCTCATACTAGCAGCGAGGAAGTCAGTCAGTGATTTCCGAAACAAAAAAGGAGTGAAAAAAACATGAAGAGCAACAACCAGATCAACGTCCCGGAGGCGCGCAGCGCCATGGATAAGTTCAAGATGGAAGCGGCCAACGAGGTCGGCGTCAACCTGAAGAACGGCTACAACGGCGACCTCAGCTCCCGCGAGGCCGGCTCCGTCGGCGGACAGATGGTCAAGAAGATGATCGAGGCCTACGAGAACAACCTGAAGTAACTGCGCGGCAGGCGGGCACGAGGCCGAGCCTCCGGCTGACTGCGCCCGACGATACCGCGCGCGACACAGCATGATCGCATAAGCGCAAGGACCCGTACCGGTTTGGGATACCTCGGTATCCGGTCGGTACGAGTCCTTTTTTGCGCGCATCGCAATGCTGCGCGGAGACATTATGCAAGCGGGACGTCCTTTCCCTGCAGCCAGAGGATCGTGTCGCGCACCGTTGCCTGCATATCGCGCGGCGTGTAGCCCAGCTCGACGGTGGCCTTGTCGTGAGAGAAGTGGACATTGTTGGAGATCGTGTAAAGGGAATATTTCGTGAAGAGCGGGCGCGTGTGGCGCAGCTTGGCGACCCACTCGAAAAGCGGAACAAAGGCCTTCGCCAGCCCCACCGGCAGACACGGAAGCCGCCGCCCGCCGGCCACGCGCCGCGCGCACTCCAGCAGTTCTCTGACGGTAAAATAGCGGTTGGAGAGGATGTAGCAGCTCCCGGCCGACCCCTTGTCGGCGGCCAGAAGACAGCCCTCTGCAACATCGCGCACGTCCACAAAGTCATAACCGCCCGTGACACCTGCCGGAAGCTTGCCTGAAAGATACATTTGGATGAGCTGAACGATGTGGTTGCGACCGTCGTCATACGGGCCGATGATCCCCGAGGGATGAACGATCACGGCGTCCAGCCCCTGCTTCACGGCGTCCAGCACGGCCTGACTCGCCTCCGCCTTTGTGGAGGCGTAGGCTCCCACGACTGCTTGCTTCGAGAAGGACGAAACCTCCGAGACGGTCGCGTTCCTGCAGGATTCCGGGATGGCGTGCACAGAGCTGACATACACCAGACGCTTGACCTTGTGGCGCAGGCACTGGGTCAGAATGTTTCGCGTGCCTGCCACGTTGACGCGGTAGAGCTGCTTTGTGACCCTTTCGGCGATGCTGATGATCGCGGCCGTGTGGATGACCGTTACCTCGCAGCCCTCGGCGTCGGCAAAAAACGCGTCCAGAGTTTCCGGCTTTGTGACGTCTGCGTGATAGTAGGTGAGCTGGGCGTCGTCTTCTCCGATCTCCGACGGGAGGATCAGCCCACGGATCAGACAGTCGCGCCCCCGCAGACAGCGGATGATCGTGCTTGCAAGGTGCCCCTTGGCGCCCGTGATAAGATAAAGCTGCTTCATATTGAGCCTCCGATCATTGACGGCTCTGCGGAAATCGGCGTTCTTCTGCCGCGCGCGTGCCGCCCTTGCGCGTCCTCCTCGGCAAACATTCGGTCATTTCTTTGGAACAATCTTTATTCTGATTTTAGTATACCGGGCGAAAGCAACAAGAACAAGTCGGAAATGTAAACCTTTTATGAAAAAAACGGCGCTCCCGCAAACGGGGAGCGCCGAAAAGCGGCGCGGGAGCCGGCGCAGAGCGCGCCGACTCCCGGATGCATGAATTGCTTCGCGCGCGACCATGAGCCGCGGCGCGGATCATTTTTCTTCAGTAGCGCAGACGCCGACCGACTCGCGCAGGCCGCCTGCCGACTCGGCGACCATGGCCTGCGCGGCGCGGATCACCTGCTGGAGCTGCTCAAAATCCTTGGAGAAGGTTTCGAGCAGGGTCTGGAAATCCTGAGACGTGTGCATCAGGCGCTCGTCTGTCAGCGCAAGAATCCGCTTCATCTGCTCGTCGGATGCTGCCGCGCGATCCTTGGCCATCCGCTCGGCAAGCTCGGCGCGCCGATAGGCCGCAAGCTCGAGCTCTTTATAATTCACGGGCGCCGGCTCCTCCGGCGCGGACTGTTTCGCGGGGACGGACACAGCGCGGGGCGCGGCCTCAAGCTCCCTGCAGCGGGAGGTCAGGCGTGCGACCTCCGCCTGTGCGGAGGCGACCGCGGTCTCCAGCTCGGCGCAGCGCGTGTTTGCGCGGATAAGCTCCTCCTGCGCCGCTTCGGCGGCCTGCTCCCGCTCTGCATAATTCGTGAGCGTCTGAGCGCGCTCGGAACGGGCGGTCTCCGCGTCCTTCTGCGCCTCGCTCAGCTCACTCTGCAAACGAGCGATCTCCTCCTGCATCGAGCGAGCGCGGCGCTCATGCTCCTGCGTCTGCTGCTGGATGAAATTGATCACGTCCTCGCGGTGAAATCCTCTCATTTGCGTGCGGAAGCCTTCCATATTCCAACCCTCTCAGTCTGAAATGATCGATTTTTGGTTCTTTTTGTATTATATCATGCAAACCGGGAAATGACAAGGTCAAGCGTGCAATTTGTCGAAGCAAATTTGTGAAAAATGGCTTGCCTTTTCGGCTTTCGTCTGCTATAATAGACCCCACAAGCGCCAGTGGCTCAATGGATAGAGCATCAGATTCCGGTTCTGAGGGTTGGGGGTTCGAGTCCCTTCTGGCGTGCCAAGGCGGGAGAGGTCGCAGAAAACTGCGGTCTCTCCCGCTTTTTAACGCTTCGGCGTATGGTGCGACTCGGGGACGAGCCTCAAGCATTCCGGCGCTATGCCGCCTCAATGACGATTTCCGGCAGCAGCCGATCCGCCTTTTGGGGCGATCCGGCATAGCTGCCGCGAAACACGACGAAGACGGTGCTCGTCCCGCGCTGAATGTTAAAAACGCAGTCCTCTGCGTGCGAATCAACCGGGTAGCCGTCGAGCGGGGAATCGGTCAGCAGCTTGCCGACGTCGTTCGGAAAGAAGCCCTTGATCCTCACGCGACAAGCCTCGCCGCTGTTATTGAGCCGCAGGGCGCATTTGATAGAAACAACATCGTCTTCTATCGTATAAGAGTCAAAATAGGACAGAGCTTCGTCAAGCTGAATGCATTCACACTCGGCATTGCCGCACAATGGGGAAACGGCCTTCTCGGCGCACCCCGCAAGCAGCGCAGAGAGAAGCAAGACTATGCCGATCGACAGCAGTATTTTGATCCGAATTTTTTGGGTCATTTCCGCACCTCCTGAGCCGGTTCACCTTTCGAGGTTCCTTAAAAATGATGATAAGGGTCACTTTATTTATATAATACACCGGCTGCCCGTGATTGTCAAACTGATTCTTGATTAAAATATTGAATCAAGAATCCCGTGTGCTATGCACACTCGCAGCGTGCGAATGCACGCTGCGCCGTCTCATGCAGAATCTGACGCGCCGTAGGCGCTATAAAGATATTCAAGCTTTTTAACAGATTCAGAGGTTCCCAAGAGCAAAACGGCCCGGATCAGAGCCGCTTGTATGAAAAACCCGCGTCCCGGATCTCGGGACGCGGGTTTTTAGCGTGTCGAAACCCCTTTTCTGGTCGCGGGGTTTGTGTGCTCAGCGGCTGCTCAGCAGGCGCACGCTGTGTTCAAAGGTGCTCTCGTTGTGATGCAGCACGGCCAGATAGCAGCGGCCGATGTCGGCGCTCTCAATGGCGTCGACCACCGCGCGGTGCTCCTCGAGCGCGTCGCGGCAGCGATCCGGCTCGCGCAGACTGTGCCGCGCCGGCTCCTCGATGCGGTAGGCATGCAGCTCATAAAGCTCGGCAAAGTCCGCGTTCGGCAAAAAGAGCATGATCGTGCGGTGAAAGAGAATGTCCGCCTCCAGAAATGCGGCAAGGTCGCCGCGTTCGGATGCCTGCCCCTGCTTTTGCAGCAGCTCGTGCAGGTGCGCCAGCGCGTCCTGCCCATCCGGCCGGTCGCGGCGCTCCATGATGCTCAGCGCGCAGAAGCTCTCCACGGCGACACGCGTCTGGAAGGTGCTGACCAGATCCTCCTCGGTCATTTGGTGCAGACGGAAGCCCCGGCTCGGGATGATGTCGATGTATTTTGCGTGGCTCAGGCGGGTCAGCGCGTCCTTGACCGGGGTGCGGGAGCAGCTCAGCTCCCGCGCGACCTGCGACTCGGAATAGACCTGCTCCGGCTCCAGTTCGTCGTTCAGAATTTTGCCGCGCAGGTATTGATAGGCCTGCTCCTGTAAAAATTGAAAATCACGCATATCGGTACGCTCCTGCGGGATACATTAAATACTTAAGTTACTATACCATCCCGGATGGGGCGCTGTCAAGCCTGTTTTGCGTCGGCGGATGCCCAGCGGCGCAGCAGGGCGTTCGAGCGCGGCAGCGCCTCGGACAGCTCGTCGTAGGTCGCTTCTACGGCGATCTCGCCGGCGTAGCCGGCCTCGCGCAGCACACGGAAATATGCGGCGTAGTCGGCGGCGTGCTCCTCGCGGAGATAGTGCTTCTCACCGTCGACAAACTGCGCGATATGCACCTCGCGGACGTAGAGCAGAGCGCGGCGCAGGGCGGCGGCGTCCTCATGCATCACAAAGGCGTGATACATGTCAAAAACCATGCCGACGTTCGCAAGCCCGAGACGGTCGAGCACGGCGCGCACCTCATCGGTGGTGTTCATCCAGTTGCATTCGAGCGTGCACAGCGGCTCGGCCAGTGCCCATAATCCCTCGGCGCCGAAGGCGTCGGAGAGGATACGCAGGGAGGTTTCCCACTGACGCATGGCGCGCTTGCGGTCAAAGCCCTCGGGGAGCTTGCGGGAATTCGGCGAGCCGATGCCGACGGCCTGCACGCCGATGCGCTTGGCGTTTTGAGCCAGCCGCCGGGAATACCGCGCGAGAGCGAACGAATCATAGCCCTCGCCGACGAGCTTGATCTCGGCCGGACAGAAGGCGTTCAGGGAACGACAGACCAGACCGGTCTCATCAAGGGTTTTTTGAATGCGGTCAAGCTCGGCCTCGTCGCAGGCGGCGACATAGGAGCCGGGAAGCGCAATGCGGTCAAATCCGGCGCTCGCGAGCGCTTGCGCGCGGTCGAGCGTTGCACAACAGCAAAATTGCATGGGCTTATCCTCCGGTAGAAATGGTGTGCAGGCGTTCCTCAATGAGGCGCAGCAGCGCCTCGTCGCCGAAGCCGCCTGCCTTGGTGACAACGAAAAGTGCGCCGGTGTCCGTCTGCATTTGCGAGAGCACGATGCCGGGCAGCAGCTCTGTCAGCGGTGTGACGGATGTGCAGCCCAGCGCCCGGGCGATGCCGAGCAGCGTGTCGCCGCCGAAGACGATCAGCGCGGCGGGCTTTTTGCGGGCGAGCACCTGCGCCGTGAGCGTGCCGAGCTGCGCGGCAATGCGCGCCGGCACGGTTTGCGGATCGATGGCAAGCCTCGCAGCCAGCGCCGCCGTTTCGGCGAGGCGCTCGCGTCCGCCGCTCACGCGCAGCATTGCCCGTCCGTTCTCGCGCAGTGCGCCGCAGAGCGAGTCGAGCAGCGCGCCGCAGTCGTCGGCGCGGAGCATTTGTGAGGCGGTCAGCGGAAAATCCGGGTATCCGTCACGCGCGGCGGCGCGGCACTGCGCGACCGACTGCGGGTGCACGCTTCCGCAAACGAGCAGCAGGCTTCCGTTTGGCAGCTCGGGCACTTGCGCGGTGCGCGGCAGGTCGAGCACGGTCTCGAGCGCGGCGGCGAAGCCGGCGCAGCCCGCAAGACAGGTCAGCCTCTCGGCCTTGTCAAGCGCTTGCGCCGTTTGCAGCAGCTCTGCATCGGTTTCGGCGTCGAAAACGACCAGCTCCGGTCGATCGGCCTCCGGCGGCAGTGCGGCCGGGGCGGCAATGCGCACGGGGCGGTCGGTCTGCTCGGCAAGCAGGGCGGAGATGCGCCCTGTGCGAACCGGGTTGAACGGGTCGGCGGCAAAGCCGGTCTGCTCGAGCGGAACGCCCTGCACATACTGCACGCCGCCCCGCGTTGTGCGCCCCAGCGCCGGGTAGGCGGGGGCGAAGAAGAGCTGCTTTGCGCCGCAGACGTCCTGCATGGCGGTCAGCTCCGCCCCAAGATTCCCGCGCAGCGTGGAGTCTGTTTTTTTATAGAAGCGTCGACAGCCGACGTCTAGGGCAAGCTGTGCGGCGGCGCGCACGCGCAAGGCGGCTGCCTCGCGCGGCAAATGGCGGCTCTCGGTGTCGACGATCACGACGTCGGCCTGACAGCCGGCCAGTCGGTCGGCGGTCAGGGCGTCGGAGAGAAAGAGAGTCGTGGCGATCCCGTGCCGGGCGAATTGGCTCCCGGTGTCCAAGGCGCCGGTGAAATCGTCTGCGATCACCAGAAGCTGCATGGCCTCAGGGGATCAGGAGCATCTTGCCGGGCTTGCCGGCCTTGATGTCGGCGAAGGCCTTTTCAAAATCGCGCAGCGGATATTT
This sequence comes from uncultured Eubacteriales bacterium, assembly GCA_900548795.1. Taxonomy (GTDB): domain Bacteria; phylum Bacillota; class Clostridia; order Oscillospirales; family Oscillospiraceae; genus JAZOXB01. The sequence goes on along the minus strand of URLT01000020.1, from coordinate 8,851 downwards.
GCCGGAGATGACCGGCTCCACCGGGAATTTGCCGGACTGGATCAGCTCGATGCACTGCTCCCACGTCTTATACATCAGGCGGCCGGTCGAGCCGATGACGGTCGCTTCCTTATAAATGATCTCGGAGGTGAGATCCAGCTCGATCGGGTCGTTCGGCAGACCGACCAAAACGATCCGGCCGCCGTTCGTGATCATGCGGAACAGGGACTTGATTGCCGGGATGACGCCGGTGTAGTCCAGCGCGACGTCTGCGCCGCCGTCGGTCAGGCGGACGACCTCGGCCGCCGCGTCGAGCGTGCGGGAGTTCAGCACGACGTCCGCGCCCATCTCCGTCGCAACGCGCAGCTTCTCGTCGATCACGTCCAGCGCGATGACCTGCTTGGCGCCCCATGCCTTTGCCGCGCCCACGGCCATCAGGCCGATCGGGCCGCAGCCGTTGACGACGACGGTTTTTCCGGCGACGTCGCCGCAGTCCACGCCGTGCACCGCCACGCCCATCGGCTCAAGGATCGCGCCCGTCTCATAGGGAAAATCGGGGGCGAGCTTGAACGCGTCGTCAGCCGGGAAGCTGATGTATTCGGCGAACGCGCCGGGGACATGCACGCCGATGATCTTCATATTTTCACAGATGTGCCGCTTGTTGCTCAGGCACATGCGGCAGTGGTTGCAGGGAATGTGCGTCTCGCCGGCCACGCGGTTGCCGACCTGAACCTCGGTCACCTCGCTGCCGACCTGCACAACGTCGCCGGAGAATTCGTGGCCGAAGACCATCGGCGTCGGAACGCGCTGCTGGGCGTAGGGCGTCCATGCCATGATGTGCGAATCGGTGCCGCAGATCGCGGTCGCGCGCACGCGCACCAGCACGTCGCGCGGGCCGACCGACGGGATCGGCAGATTTTCCTGAATTTCTGCGCCGGGAGCGGGCGCTGCCTTCACAAGACCGTACATGGTTTCCATGAATGAAGCCTCCTTCTGTTATTTCGTCACGTTTTTGCGGTTTTTGGCCATCAGAATCGCCATATCCATGGCGTCAACGAGGCTCTCCTCGTTCGCGCGCCCCTCACCGGCCTTGCCGAAGGCCGTGCCGTGGTCAACGGAGGTGCGGATGATCGGCAGGCCGATCGTGGAGTTGACGCCGCTCATGGCGGTGTATTTGTTCGTCTTGAGATCGAGCTTGAAGCCCGCGAGCTTCAGCGGAATGTGCCCCTGATCGTGATACATGGCGACCACGATGCCGTATTGTCCGGCCTGCGCCTTGACGAACACGGTGTCGGGCGGGACGGGGCCGTCGACGTTGATGCCCTCGGCCTGCGCCTGCTCAATGGCCGGGATGATCGCGCGCGCCTCCTCGTCGCCGAACAGGCCGTTCTCCGAGCAGTGGGCGTTGAAGCCCGCGACGCCGATCTTTGCATCGGGCATACCCAGAAGCTCCATGGCCTGCCGCGCCAGCTTGATGACAGTGTAAACGCGCTGCTCCGTGATGCGGTCGCAGGCCTCGCGCATGGAGACGTGCGTCGTCACGTGGATCACGCGCAGATTGCCGCCGGTCAGAAGCATGGCGTAGTCCTTGGTTCCGGTCAGGTCGGCGAGGATCTCGGTGTGGCCGGAGTAATGATAGCCCGCGAGGTTGATGGCCTCCTTGTTGATGGGGCCTGTGACGATGGCGTCGGTCTTGCCCTGCATGGCAAGCTCCGTTGCCTCGCGGACGTAATGGAAGGCGGCCTTCCCGGCCAGCGCCGAGACCTTTTTATATTCCCAGCTATGCGGCGTCAGGAAGCCGAGGTCGATCAGATTGATGACGCCCGGTTCGTTGACGGCCTGCGAGGGGTCTTCGATCTTGTTCAGACGGCAGGCGCAGCCGGTGAAGGAGACGGCGTCGGCCATGGCGGCGGCGTCGCCGATCACGACGGGCACGCATTTTTGCGTCCAATCGTTCTTTGCGAGGGCTTTGACGGCGATCTCCGCGCCGATCCCGGCGGGGTCGCCCATGGAAATTCCGAGTACAGGCAGCATAACAAGTCCTCCTAATGATTATTTTTCCACCTTCACCATTGCAAGCTCCTCAAAGTAGCGGACAATGGCGCTGTGGTCGTTGTCGGCAAGGCCGTGCAGCATCAGGCTCTGCATGATCTCGTAGAGCTGCGCCGTCAGCGGCAGCGGGACGTTCATGGTGTGCGCGGCGTTCATCACGTTCTTGATGTCCTTGTGGTTGATGGAGATCTTGCCGCCGGGGGCAAAATTGCGGCTGTACATCATCGGCGCCTTGGCGTCGAGCACGGCGCTCCCGGCCAGACCGCCGCGGATCGCCTGATAGACCTTTTCGGGATTCGCGCCGGCCTTTGCGGCAAGAACGAAGGCCTCCGAAACGGCCGCAATGCCGAGGTTGACGATGATCTGGTTGGCAAGCTTTGTGATCGAGCCGCTTCCGACGCCGCCGATCAGGGTATATGAGCTTCCCATGATGTCGAAATACGGCTCGGCGCGCTGGAAGGTCTCCTCGTCGCCGCCGACCATGAACGAGAGCGTGCCGTTGATCGCCCCCGGTTCGCCGCCGGACACCGGCGCGTCAAGGAAGGACACGTCCTGCGCGGCCAGCCGCTCGGCGCAGGCGCGGGATTCGCCCGGCGTCACGCTGGACATATCCACGACCAAAGCGCCCTGCCGCAGGGTCGAGGCGACGCCGTTTTCGCCGAAGAGAACGTTCTGCACGATGGCGCCGTTGGGCAGGATCGTGAAGACCACGTCGCAGGTCGCGCCGATCTCTGCCGGCGTCGAGGGGATCGCGCCCAGAGCGGCGACCTCGTCGACCGCGCTGCGCGCAAGGTCGTTAACGCGAACCGGCGCCCCTGCCTTCAGGAGATTTTTGACCATGGGCTTGCCCATGATGCCGAGGCCGATAAAACCAATCATAATATCCATGCTCCTTTGCATATAACATTGACGAATTGGGTGGGGTGTGGGAGAGAAGACAGAACCGCCGCCTCCTTGGCGCAGAGAAAAATGAAGAAGTAAGGGAACCACTGAATCAATCAGCTGCGGCGCTCAGCGGGTCTTTTGTCCCAACTTATTGGTTTGAAAATCTTGAAATACACAAAGTATTCCTGCGATTTCCAAACCTCAATTTGGAAACAAAATCCCTCGCTGACCGCTCTTGCGATTGAATCAGAGCTTCCTAAGAAGGAGAGGAGCCCGCTAGGGCGGCCGGAAAAGCGCCGGAGCAGCCCGCGCGCCGGGGGAGGAACGTCCCCGACAGGCGTCAAGTCGGCGAGTTGAAACGGTTGCGCATGCTTCACGCGGATCCATGGTCGATAATCAGGAATCCCGTGCGCGTCGCATGCTGCGCCGTCTCATGCAGAATTTGATAAAAGCGCCAGAGCTTTTGATCAGATCCTGATTATATTCGGAATGAGCCGTATATGGCTCCGGCATGCCCGGGCGCTGCGATGGACGGTCGCGACGCCCGGGGCAATCGCCTCGGAATCAAAGGACGGCTTTCCCGGCTGGACGGAGGCGGCGTTCAGGCTGCCGGCCGACGGCGGAGGCTGTGGCCTGCCGCGCGCGGCTCGATGCCGGACGCCGGGAGAGAAAGAGGTTGCCGAGGGGGTGAGGTTCTGTCTTCTGCTCCCTGCGATTCTAGTATACCGGTATACCGGTATACTTGTCAAGAGGGGAGTGGCGGTTTTTTTGAATAAATTTCGGGGCGGATTTTTGTCGATTTTGAACAGAAGGAGAGAAAGCGGGCGGATTTCAGGGAGACAGACGTGGACAGAGGGCGCGTGCGCGGCGGCATGGCCGCGCAGGGAAATTTGCTCTTTGAGCAAGCGAAAGATGCTGCGCACGGGAAATGCGGGCTTGCGCCCGCGTGAAATGGCGCTTCCGAGGAAGCGTCGTGGTGGTGTCGCTCCGTGACGATTCAGAATTTCGGGGTTTTGTTGTTTCATGCTGCCGTGCTTCGCCACGGGATGCCATACCTTCGGCTTAAAGATTGCCGCGTCGCTGCGCTCCTCGCAATGACACAAATTTGAAACGTTTTTGTTTTAGAAACGGACGTTCTTGCTTTATGCGGGCATTTTTTGCGCGGTGTTGTTTTGCAACGAGATTGGAACGCTTTTGTTTGAAAAACGGACGTTCTTGCTTTATGCGGCCTTTCCGTTCGGCGCTACTCCGCACCGTTTTCAAACGTTTCGTTCCGAAAACCGTTTCGTTTTTCAGCGAACCCTGTCAGATTTGTCATTGCGAGGAGGGCGCGTGCGCCCGACGCGGCAATCTTTGACGGAACGAAACGGAATCCCGGAACGAGGTACGGCCGAGGCTGCGCAGTGAAAGTTGTCCTTCGAGCAAGCGAATATGGCTGCGCAGGGAAATTTGCTCTTTGAGCAAGCGAAAGATGCTGCGCACGGGAAATGTCGGCTTGCACGCGCGTGAAATGGCGCTTCCGGAGAAGCGCCGTGGTGGTGTCCCTGCGGGACGATTCAAAATTTGGGGATTCTGTCGTTTTCCGCTCCCGTGCTTCGCCACGGGATGCCACGTCGATCACTTTAAGATTGCCGCGTCGCTGCGCTCCTCGCAATGACACAAATTTGAAACGTTTTTTTTAGAAACGGACGTTTTTGCTTTATGCGGGCATTTTTTGCGCGGTGTTGTTTTGCAACGAGATTGGAACGCCTTCGTTTGAAAAACGGATGCTTTTCGTTTCATGCGGCCTTTCCGCGCCGTATTGCTCCGCACCGTTTTTATCAAACGTTTCGTTCTGAGAACCGTTTCGTTAGGAAAGCCGCCCAGAGGGTGCAATTGCCCGGAAAGCGCAGCCGGACGAAAAAAATCGGCTGCCCGGAGAAAAATCACACAGCCGCGGATGCGGTGGAAGCAAGCCGATATATTGGATTTCTGATTTCTTTATTTATTTGTATACGTTATTCTTTGCCAAATATAACCGTCGAAATTGCTAAGAAAATTCGAATTTGTTTGTGTATTTTGCGGATTGACGGCAGAGAAAAAAGTAAATATACTGAAAACAGTTAACCGATATATCGCATATCGCACAGACAAGCAAGGGGGTGGAGCATGATGAACCTGAATATTTCTTTTGCGGGCGTTCCGTTTGAAAACCCGTTTACCGTCGCCGCGTCGCCGTCCTCGGACAGCCGCGAAAAGGTGCGCCGGGCGCTCGAGGCGGGCTGGGGCGGCATTGTCTTTAAGACGACCGCGCTCCCGCAGCACAGCCCGAAGCTGGCCGAGCCGAATATGGCGGGTCTTTCCTTCGCGGGAAAGCCGCAGTTCGCGTTTTATAACATCGACCTGATCTCCGAGCGCACGATCGAGGAGATCCAAGAGGACATCGCCTATTTTAAGCAGCTCTATCCCGACCGCCGCTTCATCGGCAGCATCATGGCTGCCGGCGAGGAAGAATGGATCGAGCTGGTGCACCGGCTCGAGGAGGCCGGGGCGGACATGATCGAATGCAGCATGTCCTGTCCGCAGGGCGAGCACAGCATTGCCGACGAGGGCAAAAAGGCCAGCAATGCGATCCCCGCGGCCGACCGGGAGCTGATGCGCACGACAACGCAGACCATTCTGCGGGCGAGAAAAAAGAACACGCCCGTGATCGTCAAAATGACGCCGAACGTCACCGATCTGGTCGACGTTGCACGCGGCGCGGTCGAGGGCGGGGCGGATGCGCTCTGCTGCATCGACACGGTGCGCGGCTTCATCGGCATCGATCTGGAGACGGGCTATCCGAAGCTGAACGTCAACGGCCTGTCCACGTGGGGCGGACTTTCCGGCCCTGCGGTCAAGCCGATCGCTCTGGGCTGCGTCAGCAAGCTGACCAAGGAGCTGGACATTCCGGTCGCGGGTGTCGGCGGCGTGAGCAACTGGCAGGACGCGGCGGAATTTCTCCTGCTGGGCGCAAGAAACGTGCAGGTCTGCACGGCGATCTCGCGCTACGGCTTCGGCATGGTGCAGAGTATGCAGAAGGGTCTGCTGCGCTACATGGAGCAGAAGGGCTTCGCCTCGCTCGATGCCATGGTCGGAAAATCGCTTCCGTATCTGGTCGACCACTCCGAGCTTTCGCGGGACAACCGCCTGCACTGCACCATCGACGAAACGGCCTGCCTGAAATGCGGAAGCTGCGCGACGGCCTGCCAGGATGCGGGCTTCGGGGCGCTGCATCACGAAAAGGGCAGCGTGCCGACGCTGGACAAAGCGGTCTGCCGCGGCTGCAGCGTCTGCCAGTCCGTCTGCCCGAGAGACTGCATCACACTGCGATAAAAAGAGGTAGCTATGGGACACGCGATCAACCGCCCGGTGCGGCGCTTGGACGTCGGCGAAAAGGTGACGGGTCAGGCCATGTACGGCGCGGATCTGAAGTTTGAGCGAATGCTCTACGGCAAGGGGCTCTATGCGGAGCACCCCCATGCGCGCATCGTGTCGATCGACGCCTCCGAGGCCGAGGCCATGGAGGGCGTCGCCTGCGTGGTCACCGCGCGGGACATCCCCGGCATGAAGGTCATGGGCGAGGTCATGCAGGATCAGTACATTCTTGCAGACGACAAGACCCGCTTTTTTGGCGACGTGGTCGCCTGCGTTGCGGCGGAGACGCCGGAGCTTGCGGCCGAGGCCGTCAGGCGCATCCGGGTCGAATATGAGGCGCTCCCGGCGTTTTTTGACCCGAGCAAGGCGAAAAATCACGAGCCGATCATCACGGAGGACTATCCCGGCAACGTCGTTTCGGTCAGTCGGGTCTGCAAGGGCGACGCGGAAAAGGCGCTGGCCGCCTGCGACGTCGTGGTCGACACACATTATTCCACGCAGTTCATCGAACATGCTTATATCGAGCCGGAGGCGCTGGTCGCCGTGCCGTCGCACGAGAGCAAGGTGCTGACGATCCACGGCTCCATGCAGCATCCGTTTATGGTGCGCACGTCGATCTGCCGCTCGCTGAACCTGCCGATGGCGAAGGTCGACGTCGTGCAGTCCGCGCTCGGCGGAACCTTCGGCGGAAAGCTTGAGAGCGCCGAGCAGGTCGCGGTTCGCGCGGCGCTGATGGCGCTCAAGACCGACCGGCCGGTCAAATACGTCCTGACGCGGGAGGATTCCATCCGCGAGACGCACAAGCGCACGCCGTTTTCCTTCCATGTGCGGCTGGGCGCGAATCGGGACGGCAGCCTTCAGGCGCTGCACACCGAGGCGATCGCCGACAGCGGCGCCTACGCCAACTGGGCCTGCGGCATCATCGGCAAGGCCTCGCACCTCGGCCCCGGACCGTACCGGAACCCGAACGTGCTCTATAACGCCTGCGCCGTCACAACGAACAACATCCACACCGGCTCCATGCGCGGCTTCGGAACGCCGCAGGCGATCTTCGCCATGGAGAATGCCATGGACGAGCTGGCCGAAAAGCTGGGCATCTCGCCGCTGGAGCTGCGCCGCCGCAACGCGCTGCGCACCGGCGACGTCAACGGCACGGGTCAGGTGCTCGACAAGCACACCGTCACCGTGCTCGAGGTGCTCAACAATGCCGCCGCTGCCATCGGCTATGAGGAAAAATACGAAAAATACAACCGGGAAAATCACGGTCTGATCCGCCGGGGCGTCGGCATCGCGTGCAGCGCGCGCGGCGTGAGCATCGGCTCGGAGGGACTGGACGTCGCCCGCGTTTACATTGAGGTCGAGGAGGACGCGAGCGTGCTCGTCTCCTGCGGCTATACCGAGCAGGGACAGGGGCTGCGCACGGCGCTGGCGCAGATCGCCGCCGAGGCGCTGGGCTGCGACCTTGAGCGCGTCACCATGAACGTCGCCGATTCCTCCCGCGCGCCGACCTCCGGCGCGGCCATTGCCTCGCGCGGCACGTTCACCGGCGGCAACGCCATCATCGACGCGGCGAAGCACATTCTCGACATCCTGAAAAAGCCGCTTGCGGCCGAATTTGGCGTCGATGCCGGGACGATCCGCTTTGAAAAAGACCGCGTTTATGCCGGGGCGCACGAGCTGAGCTTTGCCGAGGCCGTCGCGCGGTGCTACGCCGTCGGCGGGACGCCCGCCTCGCCCGGAACGTTCATCAACTATCCGCTGAGCTGGGATCACGAGCACGACTGCGGCGAGGCCTTTGTCTCCTTCACCTATTCCTGTCAGGCGGCGGAGGTCGAGGTCGATCTGGCCACCGGGCAGGTGCGCGTGCTGAAAATGGCCGGCTCGCACGATGCAGGGCGCGTCATCAACCAGACGCTGGCCTGCGGGCAGGTCTTCGGCGGCATGGTCATGGGCGCGGGCATGGGTCTGACGGAGGATCTCGGCTCGAAAAACGGCATCTGCCGGAATTTGAATTTCGATAACTACATCATTCCGACCTTTATGGACGTCGGGGATAACGAGGCGATCATGGTCGACAACCCCGACCCGCGCGGCCCGTTCGGCGCCAAGTCGTTGGGCGAACCGGCCACCGAGCCGGGCGCGGCGGCGGTCGCCTGCGCCGTGAACCACGCGCTGCGCGGCATCGGACGGCTGCACGACCTGCCGTTCGATCTGGAAACGGTGTTTTTCTGCGGGAAGGAGGGACTGAAGGATGCGTTTTAGCGGCCTTTTCGTTCCGAAAACCGTGCCGGAGGCCGTCGAGGCCTTTGAACGGGCGAACGGCGCGGCCTTTTACGTCAACGGCGGCACGGATGTGCTCGTCGCCGCGCGGGAGTCGGATCGGTTCGACGGCAAGCTGGCCATCGACCTGAGCGGCCTTGCCGAGCTGAAGGAGCTGCGCGAGGAGACGGACACGCTCCGGATCGGAGCCGGGTGTACCCATGCGCAGCTTGCGGCCGACCCGCTGGTGCGGCGGTATGCGTCGGTGCTGGCGGCGGCG
>URLT01000019.1 GCA_900548795.1 uncultured Eubacteriales bacterium | reverse complement strand
CGCCATGACGCCCGCCGCCGTCTCCAGCGAGACGGAGCTGTCCACACTGATGACCCGCCGGGTCATGATCTCGGCGACCTTGACGCGCGCGGCGTCCTCGTCGGCAGCCACGCAGCGCAGAACGATGTCGCGGTCGGTCACAACGCCGCGCAGACGCCCCTCCTTGGAGCAGACCGGCAGCATTCCGACGTTGTGCCGCGCCAGCAGCCTCGCCGCAACGGCCGCGCTCTCCTCCGGCGCGACGCGCACGAGCTCCTTGGTCATGTGATCCTTCACCTGCATAAAAAATACCTCCCATAAAGCATTTATGGGAAGTATTTCCGCATTTTTGCCGGTTCATACCGGAAGATACCGCAGAATCGGGATCGGCTCGCGGCCGATCCGGCTCCACGAAAAACATGCGATCAGCTCCTGCGCGCAGACGGGCTTCGGCTCGTCGGTCAGGCCGCACGCATGAGCCAGCACCCCGATCAGCTCCTCCGGCGAAAACCGCTCGCGCAGATGCCCCATGTCGAGATCATGCTCACGCTTGCTCAGGCGGCGCCCATCCGGCGCGACCAGCAGCGGCACATGCGCATAACGCGGAGCCGGATACCCGAGCCGGTTGAGCAGCCAGAGCTGGCGCGGCGTCGAGCTGAGCAGGTCGCACCCGCGCACGACCTCGGTCACGCCGGATGAGCCGTCGTCGCAGACCACTGCGAGCTGATAAGCATAGACGCCGTCGGAGCGACGCAGAATGAAATCTCCGCACTCGCGCCGGAGCGACTGCTCCACGCGCCCGAACACACCGTCGCAGAAGCAGACCGTCTCGTCCGGCACGGCCACGCGCCACGCAGGTCTGCGCGTTTTGGCGGCGCGCTCCGCGGGGGTCAGGCTGCGGCACGTTCCGGGATAGACGCGCTGCCCGTCCGACGCGTGGGGCGCTGAGGCGTCGAGCAGCTCGCTGCGCGTGCAGAAGCACGGATAGGTCGGAAGACGCGCAAAGGCGGCGGCATAGGCGGCCTCGCGCGTGCTCTGGCGGGGCGATTCTCCGTCCCACGTGAGGCCGAGCCAATGCAGATCCTCGTAGATCGCGTCGATATATTCCGGCTTGGAGCGCTGCGGATCCAAATCCTCGATGCGCAGAAGCAGACGCCCGTTTTGACTGCGGACGGAGAGCCACGCAAGCAGCGCCGAGAACACGTTGCCCAGATGCATCCGGCCGGAGGGACTGGGCGCAAAGCGCCCGACCGTCCGCTCAGCGGACGATGTGCAGGTCGTCATAGCTGATCCACCGGTCATAGGGGCAGTAACGGTCGTTAAGCATCCAGATATAGTCGTCGTTTGCCGCGATATATACATAGGTATCATCCAAATAGTATGGGATCGTCTCCATCTGCATGTTTGATGTGCCGCACAGCGCGATGCTCTCGGCAAGCCAGAGCAGATTGCGCGAAGAAAGGTCGGTCGTGCAGTGCTTTTCCACGACGAAAAGCGCACGCAGCAGGCTCAGCAGGTTCTTGGGCTTCGCCCACTGCTCGATCGCCGCTTGAATGAACGCGCGCTGAACGTTCACGCGGTCAAGGTCGGCCATCGTGTAGCCGTAGCGGAAGCGCACCAGCCCCATCGCCTGCTCCCCGTCGAGCCTTTGCTCCCCGGCGTTGAGCGCAATGTGCAGCCCTTGCGCCGGGTCGTCATAGAACATATCCTGCGGAACGCTGAACTCCACGCCTCCGAACAGATCGACCAGCTCGACAAAGCATGACAGATCGATCATCACATAGCCGTCCGGCCGGAAGCCGACGCAGTCGGTCACATAGCCCATCAGCGCCTCGATCCCGTCCGCGCCGCCGCCGTTGGCGCTGTAGGCGCCGTTGATCTTATGCGGCCAGTAGCTCGAGTCGACGCGTGTGTCACGCGGGATGCTCATCAGGTGGATCGCTCGGGATGCGCGGTCGATGTTGAGCAGCATAATGGTGTCGGTATTGTCGGCGGCCTTGTCCGTGCCGACGAGCAAAATGGTCGTGTTGTCCTTCTTGCGCGCCCAATCGCAGGAGGGGTCTGCAGGCTGCTTCGGATAGAGCAGCAAAAAGGCGGCAAACGCCAGCACGAGCACCAGCATCACAGCCAGCACGCGCATGACAAACCGCCCGAGCGGATTGCGGCGCTTCTTTTTTCTCGGCGGCTGCGGGCGCTCGGGTCGGCGCGGACGCGGCTCCTGCGGCGCGGCGCGGCGGCGCGGCGGCTCCTGCCACTGCGGCTCGGGATAGCCGCCGTCATAGTCGGTCGGCTCGCCGTCCTCGTAGAGCTTGTCGGCAAAGCCGCGCTCATAGGGATCCTCCGCCTGCTCCAGCGGGTCGGAGAAGGATTGCCACCCATCCTGTGGCCGGTAATTCTGGTTCATAGGCTCACCACCCATTTTTTCTTACATTATAGCACGCAAACGGAAAAATGCAAGGCGTTTCCCGTCCGGCGCATTGACAGAACGGTCGAATTTTGCTAGAATAGTGCTTGGCGTTATCTCATACAAGAATTACGCTTGAAGGGCAGGGGTCGACATGCAGCTCAAGAAACGAAAATCCTATACGGCGCGGTTTTTCTGCCTCGGCGCAGTGCTCCTTGCTTCGGTGCTGTTTTCCGTCGCTTCCGGCCGGTTTCGTCTGAGCCCCGCAGAGCTTTTCCGGCTGCTGTTCGGGCGCGGGGGCGTCCCCGACGGGGCGGGGCAGGTGTTTTTTCACATCCGTTTGCCGCGCATCGGCGCTGCCATGCTCGTCGGCGCATCGCTCTCCGTGGCGGGCGTGTGCTATCAGGGGATGTTCCGCAACCCCCTCGTCTCGCCGGATATTCTCGGCGCCTCCACCGGCGCAGGCTTTGGTGCGGCGCTCGCCATTCTTCTTGGCGCAAGCTATTTCGGCATATCGGCCGCGTCGTTCTGCTTCGGTCTGGCGGCGGTGCTCGCGGCATATCTGGTCAGCCGCATGAGCCGCGCCAACCCGACCGTCGCGATGATCCTTGCCGGCATGATGATCTCCTCTCTGTTCTCCGCCGGGACGTCCTTCATTAAGCTCGTTGCCGACACATCGCAGAAGCTCCCGGCGATCACCTATTGGCTGCTCGGAAGCCTGACGTCGATCAAGCAGCGCGACCTGCTGTTTTTATCGATCCCGTTTGTTATTGGCATCGTGCCGCTGCTTTTGCTTCGCTGGCGCATCAATCTGCTCACGGTCGGCGAGGACGAGGCCAACGCCATGGGCGTGAACACCACGCTTCTGCGCCTGATCGTTGTGATCTGCGCAACGCTGCTCACAGCGGCGAGCGTCGCCGTCTCGGGCATGATCGGCTGGGTCGGCCTCATCATTCCGCATATCTGCCGGATGCTCTTCGGCTATGATTACCGCAGGCTCCTGCCCGCCACGGCCATGCTCGGCGCGGCCTTTCTGCTGATCGTAGACGATGTGGCGCGGCTTGCCGCAACCAACGAGATCCCGCTCGGCATCCTGACGGCCTTCATCGGCGCGCCGCTGTTTCTCTATCTGATCCTGACCGGAGGTGGCCGCCATGCAGCTTGAGGTAAAAAATGTCTCCTTCTCCTACGGCGCGGCGCCGACGCTTGTCGACGTCGGCTTCTCCGTGCCGAAGGGGTCGCTCGTCGCCGTTTTGGGGCCGAACGGCGCCGGAAAAAGCACCCTGTTTCGATGCATTTTGCGGTTTTTGAAGCCCGATTCCGGAAGGATCCTGCTCTGCGGCGAGGACGTCGCGTCGCTCGACCGGCGCAGGCTTTCCGAGCTTGCGGCGTACATTCCGCAGTCCAGCTCGCCGGTTTTCAACTACACCGTCGAGGACGCCGTGCTCATGGGAACGACCGGCTCTCTCTCCGTTCTGCATTCGCCCTCGAAAAAGGAGCTGGCGCAATGCGACGAGGCGCTGGGGCTGCTCGGCATCTCCGAGCTGGCGCAGCGCGGCATCTCTCAGCTCTCCGGCGGCGAGCGTCAGCTCGTTCTGATCGCGCGGGCGCTGGTGCAAAACGCGCAGGTGCTCATCATGGACGAGCCGACGGCCAATCTGGACTACGGCAATCAGCGCCGCGTAATGCGTCAGATACGAGCGCTGGCCGACCGGGACTACACGGTGCTGCTCTCCACGCACAACCCGGAGCACGCCCTGCACTATGCCACGCGCGTGCTCGCGCTTCAGTCAGGGCGAGTCATTGCAGACGGCGCTGCGGACGAAGTGCTCACGCCCGAGCTTCTGCTGCGGCTTTACGGCATACGCGCCGAGGTTCGTACCGTGGGCGCGCAGCGCCTGCTCATCCCTCTGGATTAATCGTGAATCCTGATAATCGTAATCAGGCATCTGCATACGCAGCGCCCCTCCGAAGAACCGGAGGGGCGCTGCCTATTTATCGGGTCAAAAATCGCATCAGAATAGCAGCGACCTGCGCGCGCGTGGCGTCGCCCTGCGGGTCAAGCAGGTCGGTCACGCCGTTCGAGGTGCCGTTGATGAGCCGCGCGCCGTTCGCCCACGACAGAGCAGTCTCGGCATAGCCGCTGACGGCAGAGACATCCGGGAATGCGGACAGCTCGCCGCGCTCGCGCGTGTCCAAGCCCTTGTAGCGCGCGTAGCGGTAGAGGATCACGGCGATCTGCTCGCGCGTCACGTTGGAATCCGGCTCAAAGCGCGTGGCCGAGACGCCGTTGACCACCTTGCATTCCGCTGCCCAGAGCACGGCCTTGTCATACCAGCTCCCGCGCTCCACATCGGAGAATCGGCTCTGCTCGGACGGATCCGGCTGCCCCTCGACGCGCCAGAGCACCGTGACCAGCATGGCGCGGGTCATGGAGCCGTCCGGCTCGAAGCTCGTCGGGCTGACGCCCTTGAACAGGCCGTTTTCAACGGCGTAGTCTATGCCCGCGTGCGCCCAGTTTCCGACCGACGGCATATCCGTGAAGGCGCCGCCCGGACAGACCGCGCTCGTCTCCTCGCCCGTTCGCAGAACGGCTCCGCAGTCCGTGCAGACCAGATCTCCGCTATAGCCCGGCTTTCCGCAGACGGCTTGGCTGACGTTCACCAGCTCCGTATGCGCGTGAAGGCATTCGCCCGCCCCATAGAGCGATGAAAATTCCGGGAATTTTCCGTTCTTGAGCACGAAGCGGCGGTCGGCATTGATCCTGCTCAAGAATTCCTGCGAGGCGAACGCCTCTGCGCTCTGCCCCGTGATTCCGGGGATCGAGCTGTTTTCGCCCAAAAACCAAACATTCTCGCAGAGATTGGTGGAGCGGCGCGTGTATTTTCCGACCGCTCCGTCAGCCGACCCGGCTGCTGCCTCGGTCAAGCCATAGCCAAAGCAGTTTTTCAGCACGCAGAAATCGCCGAAGCCCAGCAGGCTGCCCGTTCCTGCGCCGGAGTACGGGTGGCCGTTGTTGACGGCTGCTGCGCTGTAGCAATCGGTCAGCGACGAAGCGTTTTGCGTCTTGGCAACGCCCGCGACGCCGCCCATATACCAGCATTTTCCGGAGACTGTGCCGTAGTTGGCGCAGCGGAGCAGCGCGCCGCCGATGCGTCCGGCCACGCCGCCCGCGCCGAGGCTCGTTCCGTCGGCTTGGACGTCGCCATAGTTCAGGCAGTCTGTCAGCCCTGCTGAGGCCGTCTGCACAACGCCGGCCACTCCGCCGACGCCGTCCGTGCCGCGCACGGCGCCGCGGTTGACGCAGCCGCTCAGGCTGCTGCTCCCGTCGAGCACGGCGGCAATGCCACCGGCGTTGACGTTGGTCGAGACGATCGCGGCGTGATTCACGCAGCGCTCCACCCGCGTGTCGGCGGCTGTCGCAACGATCCCGGCCGCCGTGCCGTTTGCCTCGACCGTTCCGAAAACGCTGAGATCGGAAACGGTCGCATTCCGCGTGACGGCAAAGAGCGCCGCGCCGCTTCCGGCGGAGACCGCCGTCATTTCCGTGATCTGATGGCCGTTTCCGTCAAAGACGCCGGAAAACGGGTGCTGCGGCGTCCCGATCCCGTCCCACCAACGCACGCTGCGGTTGAAGGTCTTGTCGTCGTTTGCAAGCGAAATATCCGCGCCGAGGCGGATCGTCTTTCCGGAAAAGTTCTCACCGTCGCGCACAAGCTTGGCAAGCCCCGCAAGCTGCCGCGCAGTCGTGAGGGTGAAGCTCGTCTCTCCTTCGCGGTACCAGTCCGTTTCGGCCAGCTCCGTCCAGACCTTGTGGGTCGTGTACGGCTCGACGCGCAGACACAGAGACGTGCCCGTGATCTGCGAGCCGACCGTGAAGCTGCCCGTATCGGTCGCCTTCTCGGCGCTTCCGTCCTGATAGGAGAAGCAATAGCGGAAGCTCCCGCTGTAGATAAGGTTCAAATCGTCCGGCGCGGCATTCTCGCGCAGCGCAGCCACGGCGGTCAGCACGTCGCCCTCATAGAGCGCGTCTCCGCTCTGCACCGGGAAATCCCGGACGGACACGAGCGCGCCGTTTTGCAGCGCCGTGCCGGTCTTGGTCACGGTGAGCACGCAGGCTGCATGCGGCTCGATATAAAGCGCGCCGGCCTGAAGCGGCTCGAAGCGCCCGCTCAGGGTGCTGTCGGACGTGACGGTAGCGTAGCTCCCGCTCAGCGTCTTGCCGTTGAGCGTGTAGGCGCGGAACGTCCAGCCGACCTGCGGCGCATTGGTGAGCTTGACGACCGTCCCGCTGCGAACCGTTTGCGCGCAGGAGGCCGTGACCGTGCCGCCCTCGGGCGTTTCCACGCGAACGGAAACGTCCGAAGCCGACGCGCCGGACTCCCACGCGAGGCGCGGGTAATCGCCGGGCGCGAAGACATAGGCCGCGCCGTTGGAGTTGAGCGCATCGACAAAGCTCTGCGCCGTCATCTCCGCAGAGCTTTTTCCCTGCACGGAGACGCGGATGCTCTGCGACGTGCCGCAATACCACCCGTTTGAAGCCGCGTCGTCGTCGCTGCCGACGAGGTAATAGCAATCCGAGACGGTATAGCTCCCGCTGTCATGCCCGCCGATGGCGCGCCCGCGTCCGTTGCCGGAGGTGTCGATTTTCCCGGTATTATAACAGTTGAACACATCCATGCCGCCGTTGCTGCCGACAATGCCGCCGGCCGGGCAGGCATAGGTCGTCCAGACCACGCCGGAGTTGTAGCAATTGACGATCGCGCCCGTGCTCCAGCCCGTCCCGACGACACCGCCGACGCCCTTGGAGTCGGTGTTGCGGACGGTGGCATGATTGGCGCAGTTTTCGATGAAAACGCCGGTCGGAATGCTCCCTGTGCGGCCGACGACGCCGCCGACCATGCGGCGTCCGTAAATATCGCCGCTGACGGACAGATTCCGCACCGCCGGAGCCGTCTTGGGCGCGGCCTCATCCTGATAAAGCTCCCCGAGGTAGCCCACCAGACCGACCGCCTGCGAATAGGCGTAGCCCTTTGCCGCATAGCGGTCGCAATGCAGGTTCGTGATGCGGTGTCCCTGCCCGTCGAGCGTTCCGTTGAAGAACGCCTCGATCACAAGGTCACTGTTGGCCGGATCGAGCGGATATTTTCCGCCGATGGGCGTCCAGTTGGCGCTGCCGCCCATATCCAGATCGGCCGTCAGATAGACGGTTTTGTCCGAAAAATCGTGCGCGGGGTCGCCGATGTAGACCGTCCCGCGCTGATTGCCGCCGCCCGCGCCGACGAGCAGAAAATCGTCCGTGCGCGTGCTGACCAGCTCCGCCGGATCCCCGCAGAGGCGATAGTCCGGCGTGCCCGCGTCGAGCTTGCCGCTGACCAGCGCAGCCAGACCCGCAAGCTGTGCGCCCGTGTTGATGTAAAACTCGGACTTTTCCGGATCGTACCACGAAATATCCACCGCGCCGTCCCAAGCGGTCGTGGAGAAATACTCCGGCACGACCTCGAACGCGACGCCGGGCGCCGCGAAGGAATAGGAATAGCCGTTCTCGGTTTTTTCGACCTCGGCGAAGCGGTAGCTCCCGTCGGGGAGCACATAGCGCACGGTCGCAAGCTCAAAGCCCGCGCGTCGCTCGAGCTGCCCCGTCACCGTTTCGCCCGCCGTCGCGCAGAGGCAAAGCGCCTGCACCAGCAGCGCAAGCAGGGTCAAAGCACTCAATAGCCGTTTCATTGTCCGCCCCCCGTTTCATTTTCAATGATATAATATTTGCCGGTCGCGGCATCGTAATAGACCTCGCCCAGCTTTTCCAGCTCGCCGCCCTCGGAGGGCTGCTCGGTCTCCTTCAGATCGTCGTCCGTGAAGCTCGGCGCGTTGTCGCGGTCGATCTGTGTCTGCGCGGTCGGCTGGCTCGTCTGCCCCGTCTCCGTCCCAGAGCCGATGTCCACGTTCCAATGCACGATCAGCGCCAGCATCATGCCGACGGCCAGCACGAGCATGGCGTCAGACAAATTGGAAATATAATTCATCGGATTGACGCTCTCGTCTTCAAAGCGGCGGCGGCTTCTGCGGGCTCTCATTGCGCGGCCTCCCGCTCGCAAAGGCAGTCGGCGAGTGTCTCCAGATCAGCCATGTAGCCGCTGTACCAGCGCTTGCGCACGTTGGAAACGACCATGCAGACCGCCGCCGCGATCAGGCCGACGATCGTCGTGTCGAACGCGGTCAGAAGCGAGACGGAGAGCGTATAGGTGTCGCCCTGCCCCAGCGCGATGATGCCGGGGCCGAGGGGGATCAGCGTGCCCAGCAGGCCGAACATCGGCGCAAGCTTTGCGGCAAGCTCCGTCAGCTTGAGCACGCGGTCATAATGCGCCTGCTCGTGCTCGAGCAGGTTGTCGGCCAGAGAGCGGCGCAGCTCGGCGGTCAGCTCGGGGTGCTCGGAAAGCTCGGTCAGCAGCGCCTTTTGGCGGCGATTCAGGCGGCTGCGCGCCACCGCCGCGCGGACGTCCTGCGCCGTGCGAAGCGACTCGAGCACGACCGGAAGCGCAAAGCGCATATGGCGGTGCTCCGTGAAATACTCAGCAAGGAGCCAACCGACGGTGAACACCGCAAAGCTCAGCAGCAGCACCAGCAGCAGCACAACGGGCAGCTCCATTGCCGAAGCGACCGCGCGCAGAATCGTATGAAATGCAGAACTCATGCCTTACCTCTTTCTTTTCGTTTGTAATCTCTGCCATAGTACACACAGGCGGCAGCGCCTCCGGCCGCGGCAAGGGTGACCGCTCCAAGCCCCACCAGCAACAGGGTCAGCCGGTCGTCCCGCTCAGCAACGGGCGGCGCGACCGTCTGCGTCATAGGGGGGGCCTCGCCCGACAGATCGGGAGCCTGCTCCTCCTGCGCGCCCTTGTTCATCAGCTTTCGCGCAACGGATTCATCCAGCGCGTACATGCGCACTCTCTGCTCGGGCATCGGGACGGGTACGGTGTCGACCGGATCCAAGCCGTCCGGAACGCCCAGCTCGGTCGGCGGCTCGGTGGTCGCCTCGGTCGGAGCGGTCGTCGGATCGGGCGTTGTCGGGGTCGGGAGCGTTCCGTTCCCGTTGCCGCTGCCGCTGCCGTTTCCGTTGTCGTGATGATCGCCGCTCCCCTGCCCGTCGCTGCTCCCGTCGGACTGCGTCGGCGTATCCGGCGAAAGCGGCTGCGTGGGCTGCGGGTCAGGCTCGGTCGGAGACGGCGTCGGATCGTGCGTTGTGATCGCCGGGCTGCTCGTAACAGGTGCTCCGCCAAGCCCGATCGACAGACTTGCAGACCCTTCCTTATGCACCTCATAGGTCACCGTGACCGTCGCGAGGTCGACATATTCGCTGCTCGGCGTGACGGTCACGCTCTTGATCTCCAAAACGGAGGAATCCGTCGAGGAAATGTTCAGAAGCTGCGCGAGCGCCTCGCGCAGGGTGCTGTTGCTGAGCGACATATCGAACTGGATCGTATGCGACCCGATCGTCCCATCCAGCTCCGGAAGCTCCGGCGCGGACGGCGTGCCGTTGAGCGTGACGAACAGGGTGTGCGTGTATTTCGCGCTCTGATTTGTCCGCACCTCCGTCGGGTAGGACTGACCAAACAGCAAGCGGAAGCGGTTGCCCGTGCCCATGCTCTCATAATTCGGCGCGGTATGCTCCGTTCCCGGCTCATACGTCGCCCAGTTGTCCTCAAGTGCCAGCATCGGCGCGACCTCCCAGCAGTCGTCCCACGCCGAATCGGCGTTGTAGCCCGTGAGCGCGCCCTCCTCGTCATAGACCGGCTCGAGGTGCGCAGACAGGTCGTTAAAATAGTACCGCGCCGTCTCGAACAGATCGGCATGCGTGAAGGAAGTGAAATAGCCGATCTCCTGATCTCTCGTGTAAAATTGGATGGACTGAATGTCGTCCTTGTTGATCTGAGCGTAGTCGATCAGATCGGAGATGTAAAAGCCGAGCGCCGAATCGATCACCGTGCGATAGGTGCCGTCTGAGGCGCTGCGGAAGAAGGAATAGGCCTGCGTATGAAGCTCGAGATTCTCGGAAAGCTCCGACCAGTGGTAGGTCGCGACCTCGACATAGCTGTCCGTATCCATGCCGAAATAGCCGACCTTGACCGTGAGCGTATCGGTCACCTGTCCGGCCGCCAAAATCGGGGCGACGAGGCTCAGAAGCAGCACCAGCGCCGTCAGCGCCGCAGCAGCGCGCCTTCTCACGGCGTCGCCTCCGCGCGGAGGGTAGAACGCGCCAACAGCGTGCGCGCCTCCTCCTCGGGCAGCTCATAATGCCAAAACAGGCCGTAAAACTCCTGCGCAACGGCGATCATATCATAGTCATATTGCTCGGGATAGAGCAGGTTGCCCAGCCACCAGATGCCGAGCACACGGTTGACCGACGGCGGCGAGGACATCCAGTCATAGGGCAGGTTCGGGATCTCATAATAGCTGCCGCTCCGAACCGCACCCAGCTCCGACCACTCGCTCTGCTCCAGCGTGTCGAACGGCCCGCCGGCCGAGAGCAGAATGACCTGCGGATCATAGACGTAGACCTGCTCGAGATTCACGGTCGTGCCGCCGTTGCGGTTCGTAAGCTCGCCGGATTCGATCGCGTTGATCGCGCCGACCCGCTCGATCACGTCGGCCTGCGTTGAGCCGGCCGCGTTGCACGCCAGCCCCGTCGAGCCGGTGCCGAACATCACCGTCTTGCGCTGCGCGTCGGGTATGGCCGCCGCGTTTTCCTCAGCCATGGCAAGCGTCCGGTCAATGTAAGAAGCGAGGCGCTCGCCCTGCTCCTCCCGGCCGAGCAGTCTGCCAAGCGTGCGGTAGGCCTGCGGCATGGTCTCGATCGTCGCTTCGATGAAGACCGTCGGGATGCCGGTCTGCTTCTGAATGCCGTTCATGTCGTCGGCGACGCTCTCCTTCGCGTCGCCGAGGTCAATGATGATCTGCGGCTGCGCGTCGATCAGCGCCTCCATGTTCAGGTTTGCCTTGCTGCCGTAAAACTGGCCGAAGGTCGGCAGATACCACATATTCTCCGGGAAATACGGCATCTGCGCCGTGCTCGGGCTGCTGGCAAGGCCGATCAGCAGCTCCGGCGCGATCGTCATCAAAATCATCTGCGCCGTCGAGCCGCTGGCAGCGACGCGCGTGATCTCCTGCGGGAGCGTAACATCCCGCCCGGCGCTGTCCGTAAACTGCTGCGTCGCAACGCCCTCCAGCGGGTCATAGCCGCTGCCGCAGGCCGTCAGAGACAGGCACAACGCGATACCTATTACAATAGCAAGAATTCGTTTCATAAGCACTCCTGAACCCGTGATACACAAACGAGAATAACCGCCTTCAAAAAAAGAAACGGCCCCGATCCGATTTTTTCATGTTTATCATACACCGAAGACGGAAAAATTGCAAGCCCTGCGGTTATTTTTCACGGAATTAACCGCGTATTTCTGTTCGATATTGCCGAATTTTTTCGATCCGTCTTGACATTGCGTTATTCTTCTTCTAGAATATTGCTAGGGAAACCCGAATTTTTTTAGTTACCGTTGTTCTGAAAACAAGACAACGGAGAAAAGGAGACAAAACCATGAACCTGAAAACACCCCTTCGTCGGCTGCTGGTTCTGCTGCTGTGTCTGTCGATGATGACAGGGCTTGTTCTGCCCGCCTTCGCCGCTGATGCCGCATCCCAGACTCCGGAGCCGAATCCGGCAGAAGACTTCAAATTCTCCAACGGTGTCATCACCGAATACCTCGGCAGCGCCGTTGACGTCGTGATCCCCGCCAAAATCAACGGCACGCCGGTCACAAAGCTGGATGACATGTGCATCGGCGCTTCGAAAACGGCTGTCGAAAGCCTTGTGATCCCGAGCACCGTCACGACTTACGGCGATTACGTGTTTGACTATCTGTATTCGCTGACCAACGTCTACTTTTACGGTGCCGTTCCGGCAAACTTTGCCGAGTCCCTTGCAAACTCGATTTTTGACGGGGCGATTTCCGACAGTGAACTGACCATTCACTGCAAGAGCCTCTATGCCGATGATTTTGAAACAGCGGCAGACGGTGCGGTCAGTGTCTCAGCCGATATTGCAGACGAGCTGCCTGACCCTGCTTATCCCGAAGCGCCCAGCCACAACCTGAGCTACACGGATAACGGCGACGGCACGCACAGCGCCGTCTGCACCGATGCCGGCTGCGACTATACCGTCACCAACGAGGCACACACCTATGAAAAGGGCGTTTGCGTCTGCGGCGCGAAGGTCGATCCCAGCTCGCAGGAGTTCTATAAGTTTGAGCTGCGCGAGGGCAAGGCCTGGATCACCGGTTATTTTGGCTTCGGCGGCGAGATCACCCTCCCGAGCGCCTATACCGTCGACGGCAAGACCTATGACGTCGTCGGTGTTGCAGAGGGCGCCTTCTGCGGCAACGGCGACTACTTCGGCAAGACCGATTCCGAGGCGCTCTCTCAAATCACAAAGATCACCGTCCCGGCTTCCGTCACGACCGTCGAAAAGCAGGGCTTCTATTATGTCGGCCGTTATATGACAAGAACATGGCAGCTCAGGGAGATCGTCTTTGAGGCCGAAAATGTCACCTTCGGGACTGCCGCCCTCGGTGCAAACCCGAATCTGACGGCGGTCACGCTCCCGGCTAAGCAGGAAGCACTTTCAAGCTCGATGTTTACCGAGGATACCGCTCTTACGGCGATCGTACTTCCCGAAACGATCAACACCGTCGGCGCGATCGCGTTCAGCAACTGCACGGGACTGACCTCCGTAACCTTCCGCGGCGAAGCCGCTCCCGGCGTTGCCCCCTACTCTGTCTACAACAGCACGCGCTATCCCTTCTACGGCTGCTCCAGTCTGACGATCTATGTTCCGGCCGTGAGCCTCGAGGATTATCAGGAAACATGGAACGACATGCTCGCAGCCCCTGTTGAACAGAAGGGCGACATCACCCTCGCGACTTGGGGCGAAGAGCCTGTCGTTGCCTCCATCCCGGACTTCAAGGTCTATGTGGACGGCACGACCGCTTCCTCTGAAACCCCGAAGTATCTGGAATTCCATGTTACCAGCTTTGACAATGCCTCCAAGACCGGCAAGGTCGAGCTGAAGTACGTCGGCTATAATGACGCTTCCCAGACGCTTGTCATTCCCGAGTCCGTCACCGCCAAGGTCGTCGGCCGCACATGGACCTTTGCCGTCACCGGCATCGGCGCGAGCGCGATCTATTCCTATCAGATGACCGGCTCGTCGTCCGACTACTACTTCTCCGCCGTTTCCTTCCCCGATTCGCTCGAATACATCTCTGCCATGGGCTGCTGGGGTCTTCGCAGCGTGACGGAGCTTGATCTCTCTGATACCAAGCTGCAGGCCATCGGTTCTGATGCATTCAGCGGCTGCAAAAAGGTCGAAGCCGTCAAGCTCCCCGCCACGCTTGAGAAAATGGGTAAGGATGTCCAGACCAGCGTTGGCGAGGGCGAAAATACGCAGGTTGTCACCTATACCGAAAACGTTTTTGCCGGCTGTGATGCTCTGCAAAACATTTTCGTTGATGCAGAAAATCCGAATTTCAAGGATGTGGACGGCGTCCTGTTCACCAAGGACGGCAAGAAGCTGATCCGTTACCCGAGCGCACGCCCTGAAACGCACTATGACATTCCCGAAGGTGTCGAAATCATTGCCTCGCAGGCCTTCATGCAGACCTATCTCGGCAAGAGTGTGCTTTCCACCGTTTCCTTCCCCTCTACGCTCAAGCGGATCGACAGTCTTGCATTCCGTCAGAGCAATCTGACCTCTGTCACCCTCCCTGCAAACGTCACCTTCGGCAGCAGCGCCTTTGACATCTGCAAGAAGCTGACCTCTGTCACGATTTCCGAAGGCGTGGAAGCGCTCAGTGACTATATGTTCTGGAGCTGCGAAAACCTCGGTGCGATCGTTTTCCCCGCCTCTCTGAAAACCGTTGGAAGCTCCTGCTTCGGCCATACCGGCCTCCCGTCTGTTAATCTGAATCAGGTCGAGACGATTGGAAGCTACGCATTCTATTATTGCGATAACCTGACCGAGCTTACCGTCCCGGCAACCCTGTCGGCCATCGGCACGGGCGCATTCTGCAACAACGCGAATCTCGCCAAGGTCACCTTTGCAGACGGCTGCAAAAAAATCGGCGACTATATGTTCTTCTATAACGGCGCTCTAACCGATCTGACACTGGTTGACAGCATTGAGTCCATCGGCAATGCAGCTTTCGGCCTCTGTGTCGGTCTGAGTGAAGTCACCATGCCGAAGGGCCTGAAAGAAATGGGAACCGGCGTGTTCTATCAGGACTGGAGCAATCTGACTAAGGTCGTCTTCCCGGACGAGGTTCAGATCACGGAGCTTCCCGCCAACACGTTTGAATCCTGCCAGGCGCTGACCTATGTCTATCTCGGCAAGAACATCGCCGCGACCGCTCCGGTCTGCCTCTATGACACCAACGCCGCACTTGTCGTGGACTGCGCCGTGGCCGAGGAGCGCTTCCAGCGCAGTCCGTTCGACGTCTTCGCCTATGATTTCAACAACAAGGAGCTGTTTGCCAAGTACGAGGCGCAGGATGCCGACAGCACCGGCTATCCGGTCTATAAGGTCTGGCTGACGCAGGCCGGTGAATCCGGCGGCTGCGGCGGTGGCGGCGCAACCATCACCGAGGACGGCTACACGATCGCCTACCTCTGCGCAGGTGCGACCCCGACCTTCCACTACGGCAACGAAAAGCCCGCCGAGCCGGTCGTTCTGACCGTTCTGGAGCAATACGAGGGTGAGGCGGCCGCGACCGTCAAGACCTACACCATGTCCGACCTCAAGGCGCTGGCCGAAAACAAAACCGTCGGCTATCAGTATTGGAACCACCAGACAAAGGTCGAGGGCACGATTGCCTCCAATCTCTATGCCTCCGTCGACAGCCTGCTGGCTGACGCCGGGATCGACTTCGGCACCGGCGATTCCGTCACGGCCTCCACGGCAGAGGCCGATTTCACCTCCACCCTCACCTATGAGGACAGCAAGACCAAGAAGTATTACATCAACGAGACGGGCGCTGTGGAGGTTCCCGCAGCGATCCTGATCTCTTGGAACTCTGGCACGGGCACGCCCGAGGACATCGTCAAGGACGCTTACATCTCCGGCAATCTCCGCTTTGCCTATGGCATCACGCAGGAGCAGTATGACGGCCAGAACGTATCCGGCAAGCGCATTGCCAGCAAGGTCGCAAGCGTCACCGTGATCCATGCTGCCGCCTGCACGCATCCGACCACCGAGGTCGTGAATGCAAAGCCCGCCACCTGCACCGAGGACGGCTACACCGGCGATCTCGTCTGCACCGTCTGCGGCGTCGTGATCGGTCAGGGCGAGGTCATCCCCGCCAACTGCCCGGGCGCGAAGTTCACCGACCTGCCCGCCGTCGGCAACTGGGCACATGAAGGCATCGACTTTGCCGTGAAGCACGACCTGTTCCGCGGCACGAGCGAGACCACCTTTGAGCCGGAAACGGCGATGGACCGCGCAATGCTGGTCACGGTTCTCTGGCGTTTGGCCGGTCAGCCCGCGTCGAGCGCGACCGTCCCGTTCACCGATGTCTCGGCAAAGGGCTACTACGCCGACGCGCTGGCATGGGCGTTTGAAAACGGCGTCGTGCGCGGCGTGACCGAGACGACCTTTGAGCCGGAGAGCGTCGTGACGCGCGAGCAGATCACCGTGATTCTGTTCCGCTATGCCGGGCAGAAGGGCTATGACGTCTCCGCGCGCGCCGAGCTGACAGGCTTCTCCGACACAGCCTCCGTCAAGAGCTATGCCAAGGACGCCATGTCTTGGGCAGTCGCCGTCAAGCTCATTCAGGGCACGAATAACGGCGCGGGCGTCGTGCTCGACCCAGAGGGCAGCGCCACCCGCGCGCAGGTCGCAACGCTCCTGATGCGTTTCGCGGAAAGCCTCACCAAGTAACCAAATCATGAATGGGGCGCGCTGCATTTTTGCAGTGCGCCCCTTCCCTATTCGTTATAAAAAGCCAATGCAGAGGTTTGGTTCTGCATCGGCTCATTTTTATGACGGATCGATCGGTTCAGCGCAAGCTCAGCCCCACTGCTCGAGCATCCGGCGGCAGAGTGCCTCGGAAACGGGGCGCGGGTAATTCCCGGCGAAGCGCTCCTTCGCGACCTCGGCGGCGCAGGCCGCGACCTGCTCTTGCGAAATGCCGTATTCGCTCCACGGCTTCATGCCGAGCACGGTGTCGCGGAAATAGCGGATGCGATCGGCCGTGATGCGGCCGACTTCAAGATCGGTCGGATCGGCCGGGAACTCCGCGCCGAGGATCAGGCCGATCTCCTTGACCTTTTTGACATTCGTCTCGGCCGTGTAGAGCATCGTGCCGGGCAGCGCATAGGCGCAGGCCGCACCGTGCGGAATGCGGAACTTCGCGCCGAGGATATGCGCCTGCGAATGGCCAAGATGCGTGCCTGCATTGTTGAGCATCCAGCCGGCGAGGCAGGCGGCGATCATCACGCGCTCGCGCGCCTCCAAGTCATAGCCGTTGGCGACCGCCTGCGGCAGGTATTTGGCGATCAGGTACATCACCTTTTCGCAGATGCAGTCCGTCACCGGGGAGGAAAGCGAGGAGGTGTAGCCCTCGGCGGCGTGCGCGAAGGCGTCCATGCCGCAGGCTGCGGTCATCTGCGCGGGCAGGGATGCTGCCAGCGGCGGGCAGAGCAGCGCATAATCGCTCACGGCGTTGTCAGCCAGCACCGCCAGCTTGGCGTGCGTCTCGTCGTCGCTGACGACCAGAGCGTTGGACAGCTCGCTGCCTGTTCCGGAGGTAGTCGGCACGGCGATCAGGCCGTGGCAGAAGGTCGTGACCTCCCGGTCGGAGACGTATTCCTCGATTTTGCCGCCGAGCGTGCGCACGATGTTCACGCCGCGCGCCGTGTCGATCACGCTGCCGCCGCCGATCGCGATCAGGCAGTCGCAGCCGTGCTGCGTGAAGCGCCCGGCGACGTCGTTGATAACGTGCGCGGGGGGATCGGAAACCGGCTCGTCAAAAATCACGCAGTCGTCCAAGCTATCGACCATGTTCGCGATCAGCTCCTGCTTGAGCTGGAAGGCGCTGCAAATGACCATGGGCTTGTGCCAACCGCGCGCGGAAAGAATCTCGGCGATGCTCCCGGCAAGGTCGTAGGTAACGGCGACGTGAACCTTTTGTTCTAATTTAAACTGCATAATCAGCCTCCTGAAAATTGCTGTGCATAAAGATGGACATCGACATTATAATACAATCTTTTGCGGTTTGCAATGCATTTTTATTCAACTGCAAAGAAAAAATCTTGTTTTTCCACGGACGCAGTGCTATAATGTCGATGCGGATCTGCTGCGGCAGACCCAAGCGCATTGCAGCAGGAGGAGCTTTTATGGAACAGAAACCCTATGTGGTCGTCGTCGGCGGCCTGAATCTGGATATTGCCGGTCTTTGCGGTCATGTCTACCGCGAAAAGGACTCTAACATCGGCACAGTTGCGCTGTCCGCCGGCGGCGTCGGTCATAACATCGCGCAGAACATCGCCAAGCTGGGCGTCCCCGTCGAGCTGGTCACGGTTTTCGGCGACGATCATTTCGGGCGCATTCTCGAAGAGGAGTGCGAAAAGGACGGCATCGGTCTGCACTATGCGCAGAAGGTTCCCGGCGGCAAGAGCTGCACCTATCTCTATATCACCGACAGCACCGGCGAAATGATGTCCGCCATCAACGCCATGGCGCTGATCGATTGCGTCACGCCGGATTTTTTGGAGGAGCGCAGGGCGCTCATCAACGGTGCGGCGCTTTGCGTTGTCGACGCGAACATCTGTGAGGCAAGCATTCAATGGCTGGCCGAGAACTGCACCGTTCCGATGTACGCCGACCCGGTCTCCACGATCAAGCTGCCGCGCCTGAAGCCGCTTCTGCCCCGTCTGGAGGGCTTCAAGCCCAACGCCTTGGAGGCGCAGCTGCTCACCGGCATTGAGATCACCGACGAGGCCTCCGCGAAAAAGGCAGCGGACAAGCTGCTCGGCCTCGGCATTCAGAATGTGTTCATCTCCATGGGCAAGGATGGCATCTTCTGCTGCAACAAAGACGAAAGCGCTCTGGTGCCGATCGTCAAGACCGAGATCGTCAGCGTCAACGGCGCGGGCGATTGCAGCATGGCCGTGATCTGCTGGGCAAGATGCCGCTTCGGCAAGACGCTCTCCATGCGCCGCATCGGCGAAATGACGCAGAAGGCCGCGAGCCTGACCCTGCAAACGTCCAAAACGGTGTCTCCCCTGCTTTGCGAGGAAGCGCTGATTTGATTTTCCGAAAGCAACGAAAGGACTGTGATTGACAATGATCAAACAAATCTATTCTCTGGTGAATTACAACGAGAGCGTGGCCACCATGGATGCCGGCGCCGACCACATTGGCCTGGTTCCCATGCAGAGCGGCGGCGTGCCCGCCCACCGTGTTCCGCTGGACGTGGTGGATCGGATCTTCGCCGAGGCCAGGCGCAGAGGCGTGAAATGCGTTGCCATCATGCTGAATAAAGATGTGGAAGAGATGATCTTCCTTGCCAAGCGCGTGAAGCCTGACATTCTGCACATCGCGGGTATGGACTACACCGCCGACGAGGCCTTTGCCGAGCGCCTGCACAAGGAGTGCCCGGGCGTGAAGCTGATGCAGGCGGTTCTGGTGGACGGCCCTGCCGCCGTTGACCGCGCCAAGCACTACGCCACCTTCTGCGACTTCCTGCTCACCGACTCCGGCCTCGCCGCCGACACCGGCATCGGCGCCAGCGGCATGACGCACGACTGGAGCATCGACGCCGAGATCGTCCGTTCCGTCAACATCCCCGTGATCGTCGCGGGCGGTCTCGGGCCGGATAATGTTGAGGAGTGCATCCGTCAGATCCGCCCCTACGGCGTTGACTCCCTCACCAAGACCAGCTATAAATACAGCGACGGCGTGATGGAAAAGGACATCGACAAGGTACGCCTGTTCTGCCAGCGCGCCGACGCTGCCGCAGCGGAATACGAAAACAAATAACTTATGAACCCATCGCCGCGCCGGCTTTTTGCAGCGCGGCGATGCTTATATTCTCCAAAACGACAGGCGGCGTGGTGAAAACACCACGCCGCCTTCCGGTTAATAGCAGTCCCACCAGAAAAGGACGTCCGAAAAATCCCGTTTTTTCAGCTTTTCATGCGGGATCAAAAAATTGATCACGCCGCCGTCGCCGATGCGGAACATGGTGTCCGGCTCATCCCGGTACGGAATTTGCAGGAGCAGCGTGTCATAACGCTGCCACTTTTTTTCAAATGTGCGCGGGTCGACCTGCGTGAACCACGCATAGCCGCCGATCGCGGGCAGCTGAAGCTCCCGCGCGTGCGTGAGGCGGCACTCCGTCTCCCCATCGATGTCCGCAACGCCGTGGCGGCGCAGCAGGGCAGAAAACGGCTAGTCAAAGCGGTAATTCCCGTAGGGGATCGGCTGCTGCTCGAGCGTCGCGGCGCGGCACGGGCAGCACAGCGGGATTGGGAAATAGTCGCTCTCCCCCGGCTCCTCCTGCGGCATCAGGCCGCTCCCGTCCGCATCGTAGAGCACGCGGAAGCCCGTCTGCGCGGTCGGCTCGTCGTAGTCCATGCCGAAGAGTGCATCGTCCTTTACAAAAATGCGCAGAAGTCCCGTCTGCGGAAAATCCGGCAGCATCGGAAGCTCCGAAAAATCCACCGCGCAGAGCATCCGCATCGGCCTGCCGCTTGCATCGAGCGGCGCTTTGCCCAACGATGCCCCGCCGAAGCGCGTGCGCATTGTGCCGTTTGTTGACGCATCCAGCAAAACATGCGGCCGCAGCGCCTGCCTGTTCCACGCGGCGAACGCCGCTTCAAATCCGCACAACTTATCTTTTTTAAGCAAGGTGCTCACGCTCCATTTTCCCGGAATGCTCCGCCTCGGCCATAGTCTCGTCCCCAGATGCAGCCTCCTCCTTGTGCCCAAAATAGAACTTCGATTCCGTTCCGTTCTTCAGGCGCAGAAGGTTCGCCTTATGCCGCCAAACCATCAGCGCCACGGACAGCACGCACAGCGCCAGCACCCACGGCGTCTGCACACCGACGATCGCCAGCGTGACCGGGCAGGAAAGCCCGGCGCAGACGGACGCCAGCGACATATAATGCAACGAGAACAGGACGAGCATCAGCACGCACATGGCAACCAGCCCGGCGCGCCAGTCGATGCACCAGATCGCGCCCGCCCCGGCAAGGAACGCCTTGCCGCCGTGGAAGCCGTACCACGCCGGGAAGCAGTGCCCCAGCATCACGAACAGACCCGCAAAGGCGACGCCGAGCTGATGCTGCCCGAAGGCGCGCCCGAAGATCCACCCGCCGAGCAGGCAGACCGCGACCGATTTGGCAATGTCGAGCACGAAAACCAGCCATGCAAGCTTTCCGCCGAACACGCGCTTGAAATTCGTGAAGCCCGGATTTTTGCTGCCGCATTGCCGAATATCGCGGTGATAGATCAGATTTGAGAGCACGATCGCCGGATTGATCCCGCCGACGAGATAGGGCACGGCGATTGCAAGCAAAACCGCAAGAATTTTCATATCCATCCCTCACTTTTTGTCGGAAATCACCGCAAACAGGCTGCGCAGACGGATCGTCACGGCGCCCATGTTGGAAATTTCGTCAATTTTGATCTGCGTATAGGGGCTGTCCGCGGCCTCGAGGATCGACCGCACCTCGTCGGTCGTGATCGCGTCGACGCCGCAGCCGAAGGAGACGAGCTGCACCAAAAACAGCTTCTTTTTGCTCTGCGCGATGTATTTCGCCGCCGCATACAGCCGCGCGTGATACGTCCACTGATTGCGCACCTGCGTCTCAAACGGCTGAATGCGGTCGCTGATGCTGTCCTCGGTGATGACGACCGCACCCAGCGACGTCAGCAGCTTGTCGATGCCGTGGTTGATCTCGGGGTCGACGTGGTACGGCCGGCCGGCCAGCACGATCACGGGCTTGTTTTCACGCTCAGCCTCGCAGAGATATTCGGCGGCAAGGTCGCGCACCGTTTGCCGATACGTCTCCTGCTCGGCATAAGCCGCCGCGACTGCCTCATGCAGCGTTTTGCGGTCGATCTCCGGAAAATGTGCCTTGAGCACGGCGTGCATCCGCTTTTCAAACTGTTTTTCGTCCGCAAGCGACAGAAAATCGCACAAGAACGGCGTTTTCCCCTGCAAGCCGGGCATATTCAGCTTCAAAACCTGCGGATAATAGGCCACGACCGGGCAGTTGAACTGGTTCACGCCTAGCCCTTCTTCAACGTTATAGCTCATATCCGGGTAGAAAATGAAGTCCGGCTCGTGCGCGAGCAGCCATTCGATGTGCCCGTGCATGAGCTTGGCCGGGTAGCAGGCCGTGTCGGACGGGATCGTGTCCTGCCCCATGCGGTAGAGCTTGCGGTCGGAAAAGGGCGAGACGAGCACGTTGAAGCCCAGCTTCGTCCAGAACGCGTGCCAGAACGGCAGCAGTTCATAGAAATTCAGCCCCATCGGCAGACCGACGGTGCGTCTTCCCTCCTCTCTCTCGTTATGCATATAGGCCGAGAGCAGGCGCTGCTTGTCGGCGTAAAGATCGCGCGGATGCTCCTGCTTGGCTCTGCCCAAGGGCTTCGAGCAGCGGTTGCCCGCAATATAGCGCCGGTTTCCTGAGAAGGTGTTGACTGTCAGGGAGCAGCGATTCGTGCAGCCGTTGCAGGTCATGGCGCGGATGCTGTGCTGAAAATCCGCAAGCCCCTGCGCGTCGAGGATCGTGCTCTTGCCCGTCGAGCGCTCGAGCGCGTAGAGTGCCGCGCCGTAAGCGCCCATCAGCGGCGCAAATTTCGGGCGGATGACCTCGCGGCCGATCTCCATCTCGAACGCGCGCAGGACGCAGTCGTTCAGGAAGGTGCCGCCCTGCACAACGATGTTCTTGCCGATCTCGCGCGCATTGGCGCAGCGGATGACCTTGTAGAGCGCGTTTTTCACCACGCTGACAGAAAGCCCCGCAGCAATGTCCTCGATCGTCGCGCCGTCCTTCTGCGCCTGCTTGACGGCGCTGTTCATAAAGACGGTGCAGCGCGAGCCGAGCTCC
>URLT01000018.1 GCA_900548795.1 uncultured Eubacteriales bacterium | reverse complement strand
GGCCGTGCGGCACGCGCTTGCGCGCCACGTCCCGCCGGAGACGCTTCCCGCTTCGGTTCGCGCGCGCTTCGGGCTGTGCGGCGTCGAGGAGGCCTACCGGCAGATCCACGAGCCGACTGACCGCGACGCGCTGGAGCGCGCCAGAAGGCGGCTGGTTTTTGAGGAATTTTTCCATTTTTCCCTCGCGCTCGCCCTCGTGCGCACGCGCCGCGCGGTGCAGCATACCGCGCCGTATGACACGGAGCTTGCCGCGCCGTTTTTTGAGGCGCTGCCCTTCTGCCTGACCGGTGCGCAGCGGCGGGCGATCGACGAGATCTTTTCCGACCTGCGCGGCGGCGTGCCGATGAGCCGGCTGGTGCAGGGCGACGTCGGCAGCGGAAAGACCGTGGTCGCGGCGGCGGCGGCCTTCTGCGCCGCGAAAAACGGCGTGCAGACCGCGCTGATGGCGCCGACGGAGATCTTGGCGCGGCAGCACTATGACCGCCTTGCGCCGATGCTGGGCGCGCTGGGCGTGCGCTGCGGCCTCTTGACCGGCTCAATGACCCCGAAGCAGAAGACGCAGTGCCGCGAGGCGCTGCTGGCCGGGTCGATCGACGTGCTCGTCGGCACGCACGCCCTGTTCAGCGAGACGACGGTGTTTCGCAGACTCGGGCTGGTCATTGCCGACGAGCAGCACCGCTTCGGCGTTGCGCAGCGTGCCGCGCTGCTGCACAAGGGCGTGCAGCCGCATCTTCTTATCATGTCGGCCACGCCGATCCCGCGGACGCTGGCGCTGTTTCTTTACGGCGATCTGGACGTCTCCGTTATGGATGAGCTGCCGCCCGGGCGGCAGCCGGTTGACACCTTTCTGGTCGACGAGCGCTACCGCAAGCGCCTGAACGCCTTCATCCGCAAGCAGGCCGACGAGGGGCATCAGGTCTTCATTGTCTGCCCTGCGATCGAGGAGAGCGAGACGGACGATCTCAAGGCTGCCGAGCAATGGGCGCAGACGCTTCGGGAGCAGGTGTTTCCCCGGCTCCGCGTGGCGCTGCTGCACGGGAAAATGCGCGGCGCGGAGAAGGAGGCGGTCATGCAGGCCTTTGCCGAGGGGCAGTACGACCTGCTCGTCTCGACGACCGTCGTCGAGGTCGGCGTGGATGTGCCGAACGCAACGCTGATGGTCGTGGAGAACGCCGAGCGCTTCGGCCTGTCCCAGCTCCATCAGCTTCGCGGCCGCGTCGGGCGCGGCACGGCAAGCTCCTACTGCGTTCTCGTTTCGAGCACCCGCTCTGAAGAGACGCGCAAGCGGCTCAAGGCGCTGTGCGCCACGAACGACGGCTTCCGCATCGCCGAGGAGGATCTGCGCCTGCGCGGACCCGGGGATTTTTTCGGGAGCCGGCAGCACGGCCTGCCGCTGTTCCGCCTCGGCGGGCTGGCGAACGACATGAACGTTTTGCAGGAGGCGCAGGAGGCCGCCGCCGAGACGCTGCGCTCCGGCGAGCCGCTTGCGCAGGCGCTTCGGCAGCGCGTCGACGCGCTGCTGATCGAGGAAAACCCCGCATAGCGCAAAAAACCGCACTTCGTCTTGTATTTTGCCAAATAATATTGTATGATAAAGAAAAGGAAATCCATCGGGAGGTGTTCGGATGATCTCGCGGCTATTGTCCCTCGGTCTGGACGGCATCAGCGGCTATTGCGTCGCGGTGGAGTGCTTCATCTCCGGCGGTCTGCCCGCGTTCGACATCGTCGGGCTTCCGGATGCCGCCGTCAAGGAGGCGCGCGAGCGCGTGCGCGCCGCGATCAAAAACAGCGGCTTCCGATTCCCGCCCAGCCGCATCACGCTCAACCTTGCTCCGGCCAACACGCGCAAGTCCGGCACGCTTTATGACCTTCCGATCCTGCTGGGCATTCTTGCCGCAACGGAGTCCTGCCCACTGCCGCAGACGCCCTCGGCCTTTCTCGGCGAGCTGAGCCTCGAGGGGCGGCTGCGTCCGGTCAACGGCGTGCTGTCCATGGCCATCGCGGCGCGGGAGGCGGGCGTGCAGGCGCTCTATGTCCCGGCGGAGAACGCCAAGGAGGCCACGCTGGCCGGCGGGCTCACGGTCTATCCGGTGCAGACGGTGCGGCAGCTTGCGGCGCATCTGCGCGGGGAGACCGAGCTGGAGCCGCAGGCGCCGTGGGAGCCGGAGGAGAGCGACGCTCCGCTGCCGGATTTTTCCGACGTCATGGGGCAGGAGAACGTCAAGCGGGCGCTCGAGATCGCGGCCGCCGGAGCGCATCATGTCCTGCTCGTCGGTCCTCCCGGCTCGGGGAAAAGTATGCTCTCGAAGCGTCTGCCGTCGATCCTGCCGGATATGACGCGCGAGGAGGCGCTCGAGGTCACGCAGATCCACTCCGTGATGGGGCTTCTGCGGCCGCAGTCGCCGCTTGTTCGGGCGCGCCCGTTCCGAGCGCCGCACCACACGATCTCAACGGCCGGTCTGACCGGCGGCGGCACGGTTCCGCGCCCGGGCGAGATCTCGCTTGCGCACCGCGGCGTGCTGTTCCTCGACGAGCTGCCCGAGTTCCGCAAGGAGACGCTCGAGGTCATGCGCCAGCCGCTGGAGGACGGCGTCGTGACGATCTCGCGCGCCAGCGGGAGCGCGAGCTTTCCCAGCCGGTTTCAGCTCGTCTGCGCGATGAATCCCTGCCGCTGCGGCTGGTACGGCGACCCCTCCGGGCGCTGCGTCTGCACGCAGGCGTCGGTGCAGAGCTATCTTTCGCGCATTTCCGGCCCTCTGCTCGACCGCATCGACATCATCGTCGAGGTTCCGGCGCTGAATTTCACGCAGCTCAGCGCCCATGCGCAGCCCGAGCCGTCCTCCGCCGTTAAAAAACGCGTCGAGGCCGCCAGAGAGCGGCAGCTTGCCCGCTTTTCCGGCACGGATCGACGCTGCAACGCCGACATGCAGGCCAAGGAGCTGCGCCGCTGGTGCGAGCTGGACGATGCCTGCGCGGCGCTGATGGAGCAGGCGTTTGACGCCCTCGGCCTGACCGCCCGGAGCTATGACCGCATCCGCCGCGTTGCGCGCACGATCGCCGATCTGGACGGGAGCGACGAGCTTCAGCCGCAGCATCTGGCCGAGGCCATTCAGTTCCGCACCTTCCGACTGCTGCAAAATTGCGATAAATGAGGTACCGCTTATGAATGAAATGTTCCTTCTGAAGCTGGGCGAGACCGTCCTGAAGGGCGGCAATCGCTTCCAGTTTGAGAACCGTCTGAAAACCAACGTCAGCCGTCGCCTGCGCCCCTTCGGCGAATTCAGCGTGCGCCTGTCGCAGTCGACGGTCTTCGTCGAGCCGACGGGCGAGGCGTGCGATCTCGACGGCGCGTGGGACGCCTGCCATACCGTGTTCGGCGTGGTCAGCCTGTGCCGCTGCCGTCCCTGCGAGAAGCAGGTCGACGCGATTTTTGACGCCGCCATGGCCTATCTCGGCGACGATCTGCGCGCGGCCAAGACCTTTAAGGTCGAGTCCCGCCGCGCGGATAAGCGCTTTCCGCTGAACTCCATCCAGCTTTCGCAGGAGATCGGCGGCAGACTTGCTGAGGCCGTGCCGACGCTCACCGTGGATGTGCATCGCCCGGAATACACGGTCTATGTCGAAATTCGCGACCGCGCGGCCTATGTCCACGGCCCGGCCGACCCCGGCGCGGGCGGACTCCCGACGGGCGTCGGCGGGCGCGCGCTCGTGCTGCTCTCCGGCGGCATCGACTCGCCCGTGGCGGGCTATATGATCGCCAAGCGCGGCGTCGAGCTGGAGGCCGTGCACTTCTTCTCCTACCCCTACACGAGCGAGCTTGCCAAGGACAAGGTGCTCGAGCTGGCGCGGCTTATGACGCGCTACTGCGGCCGCATGACGGTCAACGTCGTTGGCTTCACCGAGATCCAGGAGGCCATTCGCGACCATTGCCCGGAGGAGTATTTCACCCTCATTATGCGCCGGTTCATGATGATGATCGCCGAGCGCATCGCCCGCGACCACGGCTGCGGCTGTCTGGTCACCGGCGAGAATCTCGGGCAGGTCGCCTCGCAGACGATGGAGGCCATGGCCGTGACCGCTGCGAGTGTCGATATTCCGATCTTCCAGCCGCTCATCGGCATGGATAAGGAGGAGATCGTCACCGTCGCCCGCAGGATCGGGACGATGGAAACGTCGATCCTGCCCTATGAGGACTGCTGCACCGTCTTCACGCCCAAGCACCCCAAGACAAAGCCGACCAAGGCGCAGGTCGACCGCGCCTGCGCGCCGCTCGATTTCGAGGCGCTGATCGCGCGGGCACTGGAGAACACCGAGCAGATCCGGGTGCGCTATCAGGGCTGAGCCGATTTTTAATACTGATTCTTATTAATCAAGAATCCCGTGTGCTACGCACACTCGCAGCGTGCGAATGCACGCTGCGCCGTCTCATGCAGAATCTGACGCGCCGTTGGCGCTATAAAAAGCTCTTCAAGCTTTTTAACAGATTCTAGTATCTAGTATAAGGAGGGATGCGCTTTGTACATCGATCAGGCCGCAATTCGTGAGGACGCGCAGTGCGTCGTCCTGACGCTCACCACCGTCGGCAAGACGCTTGCCACCGCCGAGAGCTGCACCGGCGGGCTGCTCGGCGCGCTGCTGACGGATGTTCCCGGCGCGTCGCGGGTCTATCTCGGCGGCGTTGTGACCTATGCCTACGAGGCAAAAAAAGCGCTTCTGGGCGTCGATGAGGACGTTCTGGAGGAGGAGGGCGCAGTCTGCCAGACCGTTGCGCGCCAAATGGCCGAGGGCGTGCGCCAAAGGCTGCGCGCCGACTACGGCATCGGCATCACCGGCAACGCCGGCCCCTCCGCCGACCCGAAGAATCCGAATGTGGGCGAGATCTTCGTCGCCTGCGCCGAGGCTGCCGGCACGCGCTGCCTGCGTCTGGAGCTGAACGGGAGCCGTGTCGAGAACCGGCAGGCCGCCTGCTCGGCCGCGCTGCATATGCTTCTGCCGGAGCTGAAAAGGGAATAACGCAAAAGGGACGGGGCGAGCCGGGTGCTTGCGCCGTCTCTTTTTGCGCCTTGCGGCGACGCAAGTAATGCAAGATAACGGGAATTTTGGATTCTGCACTTGCATTTTATGTGATTGTGTGATAAGATTGCCCTTGTCGATTGGCGAAGGCCGTCACAATTTCGCTTTTTCCGGCGAGCCGGGGAAAGCGTCTTTCGCGCGCCTGCCCGCGCGCGGAGCAAACTTTAGGAGGTTGAAACATGAAGCATTGGAACCGCATATCCCGCTGTCTGGCGGCGCTGCTTGCAGTTGTCATGCTGCTCGGAGCCGTCCCGGCAAGCCTTGCCGCGCCGGCGGTCACCGTGGAGCCGCCCGAGGGGAGATTCCTTGTCTCCCAGACGGAATACACGCTGACCAAGGGCGTGACGGAGACGCAGATCTTCCTGAATAATGCCACCGGCGACGCACAGGTCGCGGGCTTTATCAGCACGATCGCGCCGGACGCGCAGGTCACATTTAAGGCGTCCTATAACGGCTACTATACGCCCGGCAGCACGCCGAGCAGCCGCAAGGAGACCGCGAGCAACCTGTCCAGCCATTGGAGCATGGCACGCACCACCGATCAGGCCGCCGCATACGAGAAGGCCACCGGAGAAAAGGTGCTCTTTGCCACCAACGGCGACTACTATAACATGCAGACGCTCCAGCCGCTCGGTTATCTCATCATGGAGGGCAACGTCATCCAGACCGATAACAACGGCACTCAGGAGCCCTACTTTGCCGTTCTGAAGGACGGCAGCTATGCCATCCGCGACTACGGCACGGATCATTCCGACGTGCTCGAGGCGGTCTCCGGGCCGTTCTATTTGGTCAAAAACGGCGAGATCGCCGTCAGCCCGGACGATACCTATCTCGCGCCGCGCAACGCCATCGGCCTGAAGGCCGACGGCACGCTGACGACCTTCATCGCCGACGGCCGTCAGGAGCCGTATTCCGTCGGCATGACGGTTTATGAGGCGGCGGAAATCATGAAGGGTTTCGGCTGCGTCAACGCGCTCTATCTCGACGGCGGCGGCTCTGCGACCTTTGCCTCCGTCCACGAGGGCGAGAGCCGTCTGACGGTTCGCAACTCGCCCTCCGACGGCCCGGAGCGCGAGGTCGCCTCGTCCCTGCTGATGATCTCCACGGCCGCCGGCGACGGCAAATTTGACCACGCGGCCATCGAGCCGAACAACGAGGTCTATACGCCCGGCAGCACCGTGCAGTTCAGCGCGATCGGCGTGGACAAGGTCGGCGGCGAGGCGGAGCTTCCGAATGACCTGAACTGGGTGGTCGACGCCGCCGCAGGCAGCATCGACTCCGACGGGCGCTTCACGGCCAAGGCCGGCTTCACCGGCGAGGTCACCGTCCGCCTGCAAAAGGGTCAGACCGTTTACGGCACGACGACCGTCCGCATTGCCGACATCGACACCCTCGGCTTCACCGGCGAGGCCATTTCGCTCGACTTTGACGTCGACTCCGATCTGGGTCTGGTCGCAAAATATGCCAAGCGCTCCATCCACTATAAGGACGGCGACTTTGC
Source organism: uncultured Eubacteriales bacterium (assembly GCA_900548795.1). Taxonomy (GTDB): domain Bacteria; phylum Bacillota; class Clostridia; order Oscillospirales; family Oscillospiraceae; genus JAZOXB01. The sequence continues at coordinate 16,982 of URLT01000018.1, read as the reverse complement.
ATGGAAGATCGAGCCGATCGACGCGGAGGCCGCGGCCTTCGGCACGATGAACGGCAATCTCTTCCACAGCGCCAAGGCCGAGAGCACCATGCGCGGCAAGATCACCGTCAGCTACACCAAGAGCGACGGAACGGAGCTGACCGCCTCGATCGACGTCGAGATCGGCAAGATGCCGGTCGTGATCCAGAATTTCGAGCCGAACGAGAACGGCCCGCTGACCGGCGCGCACTTCCACTGGGGCAAGAAGAGCTTCCACGAGGAGGGCAGCGAATACGGCCCCGGCTACGTCGGCGATTACCCCGAGCTGGAGGTCATCACGGGCGGCACCTACAGCCAAGAGATCCCGACGACCGCTCTTCTGACCGCGCCCTATCGCTTTACCGGCAACTACGACACCGCAGTTCCGGCCGCGCCGATCTTCCACGCCAACGGCTACACCTTCTATCTCTGGCCGAACAACTCCATCAAGTCCTATGGCGCGGGCGCGGTCAAGACGACCTCCCGCGAGGACGGCGCGCCGGTTCGCTCCGGCGAGTATGCGCTGGAGCTGGATTACGACTACTCCTCGTTCGACAACAGCTCGAACTCCAACTTCTACATCCGCTACTGCGGCGACGAGATCAACATCGAGGGCTACCCGACGCAGCTCGGCATCTGGGTCTATGCCCCGGAGGGCACGCCCCGCTACAACGTCTGGGCCGACGTCGCCGTCTGGAACGGCAGCGACTACTCCACCAAAAACCTCAAGCTCGTCCATAAGACCGTCGTCGACGGCGTCGAGACGGAGATCAACTCGATCGACTGGGTCGGCTGGATGTACTGCTATGCAGACCTTTCCGATCTGCACACCTCCATCACCGCCGAGCATCCGATGAAGATCCGGCAGGGCGAGGGCTTCCTCTGGCTGAGCTACACGCCGGCCAACGGCGAGGGGCGCTATAACGGCGCGCTGTATTTTGACGATTACCGCGTCGTTTACGGCACGAACCTCGACGACCTCATCAACCCCGTGATCGACGCAATGACCGTCAACGGCGCGGAGATCGCCAAGGACGGCTCGACCGTGCTCGAAACCGGCGAGGTGGAGCTTTCGGCGCGCTTCTCCGACCCCGAAAGCCCGAACCGCAAGGGCATTGACCCGACCGCTACGGCCTTCTTCATCGACGGTGTGAGCATTCTTGCCGACGGCGACGAAAACGTCGCCACCACGCGCACCATGCTGGGCAACGGCCACCACACCTTCAAGGTTCAGATCACCGACGGCGGCGGCAACACCGTCGAGCAGACCCGCGAGTTCGAGGTCAACGCGAAAAACGCCTCGAACGTCAAGGTCACCTTCGGCGGCAACGGCGTTGTGACGCTGGGCGGCCGCTATGAGATGAAGCTCACCGCGGACGGCGTCGTGAAGGACGTTGAAATGACCGTCACGGACGTCAACACCGATTTTGGCACGCTGACGCAGAACGCGGGCGGCGCGCAGTACCGCGCCCCGGTCGTCACCTTTGCAGACGGCGTGCAGGGCAGCTATGAATTTGTCTCGACCGGCTACAAAAAGGGCAAGCTCGTGCTCAAGGTCGAAAAGGCCGAGGGCATGACAGGCGAGCTTGCAACGGTCAGCTTCGAGATCCCCGCGACGGTCGACCCCGAGGTCGATCACCTCAAATACCGTGTGACGAACATCAGCTTCACCGACGAAAACGGCAAGCGCGGAACGGATGCCTACGGCTACACCGTCCTCGACGTCACCGCGTACTACACCATTTCCGTCGCCCCGATGCTGGTCGGAAATGCCTGCCAGATCACCGTCTATGACATCGACGGCAAGCCCGCCAAGGACGTCAAGGTGTTCCTGAACGGCGCGGAGATCGGCGCGACGGACGAAAACGGCATGCTGACGACCGAGGCGATGAAGGAGCTTCCCGAGGGCACGGAATTCGTCATCACGGCCTCCAGCGAGCTGGGGCTGTCCTTTGAGGCCAAGGCCACGGTTCTGGGGCTTGCCGGAAACGACAACGCTCTGCCCACTGCCATCCGCCACGACCTTGTCTCCGACCCGACGACGGAGCGCTCGATCAGCTGGTTCTCCAACCCGCGCTATGCCCGCGCCAAGGCCTATATCCGTTATATGACCAAGGAGCGCTTCGACTCGCTCAAGCGCGGCCTCGGCCCGGACACCGACTATCTGACGCAGCGCGGCGAGTGCACGGTGCTTCCGTTTGCGACCTCGCAGAACGCGGCCTATGTGAACACGGCGTCCCTCACCGGCCTGACTCCGGCGACGACCTACGTGTTCTGGGTCGGCGACGGCAGCGAGGAGGGCTGGAGCGAGATGCAGAGCTTCACGACCGAGGCGGCCGAGAAGCCGCAGAAGACCTCGTTCTATATCCTCGGCGATACGCAGATGACCGGCGTTGCCGAGAACGACGCGGAGGCCATCGCCTATCTGAACACGACGCTCAAGGCCGTTGACGAGCACGGCGTGGACTTCGGCCTGCAAACCGGCGACTTCATCGACAACGGCGCCAACTATGTCCATTATCAGCAGATCCTCGACCTGCTTCAGCAAAGCCCGGTCGGCGGGAAATATCTCGTCCATGCGCTGGGCAACCATGAGTACTACGGCAATCTGGACGGCAAGACGACCAAAGCGGCCTTCCGTCTCCCGTCCAACGAGTTCTACTCCGTGGAGTACGGGCGCGTCTATGTCGCCGTCATCAACAACACCGCCGACCTCAAGGCCGCCGCGGCGTGGCTGAAGGACGACGCGGCCAAGTCGACCTGCGACTGGAAGCTCGTCATGATCCATGAGCCGGCATACTTCACCAACCCGAACGACGGAACGGGCGCGAAATATCAGGACACCCTGGTCCCCGCAATGGAGGCCGCCGGCATCGACGTGATGCTCTCCGGCCACGACCACTCCTATGCCCGCACCGAGCCGCTCAAGGGCGGCAAGGTGGACAAGGCCGCCGGCATCAGCTACTTCATCTGCGGCGACCTCGGCGAAAAGTCCCGCAACCTCAACTATAAGGCGGTCGACAACGAGGACTTCCACTTTGCGGCCATCACGCAGGAGTATGAATCGCTCTATATGCTGGCCGACGCCACGGAGAATAAGCTCACGATCTCGGCCTATAACGTCGACGGCGTCCTGCTCGATTCCTTCACAAAGGAAAAGCCCGTTGATCCGAAGCCCGATCCCGATCCCAAGCCCGATCCCGATCCCAAGCCCGATCCCGACCCGAAGCCCGATCCGGATCCCAAGCCGGAGAGCCACGAGATCGTCTATGACCGCATGACCGGCCGGCTGAGCTGCCGCCTGCACGACGGCGAGGAGGTCTCCGCGACCTACACCGGCTGGGCGTTCGACCGCGCGACCGGCAAGCAGATGTATTTCATCGGCGGCAGATTCACGACCGGCTGGTTCACGCTGGGCGAAACCACCTATCACTTCGACCGCAAGACCGGCCTGATGCACGAGCTGAAGACGGCGGACGTCGTTCAGGCGAGCTGCAGCGAGCAGGGTCACATGCATCTGGTGTGCACCTGCGGCGAGGTCTACGAAAAGGTGCTCGGCAAGCCGACCGGCCACGACAACGAGGAAAAGATCGACGAAAGCGGCAAGGTGACCTATGTCTGCGTCAATTGCGGACGCGTCAGCAAGTACGACATGAGCTTTGTCGACGTGCCCGACGACGCATGGTACACGGAGTACATCGACGAGGCCGTTCGCAACGGCACGTTCAACGGACGCAGTCAGGCGTTCTTCGCGCCGGAGGATTCCATGACCCGCGCCGAGTTCGTCACCGCGCTGTGGCGTCTGGCCGGCAGCAAGATCGTCTCGACGAATCCTTCCGCCATCTTCCCGGATCTGACGTCCGGTTGGTACATGAACGCCGTGGCGTGGAGCGCCGAGGAAAAGCTGGTGCTCGGCTTTGAGGACGGCACCTTCCGTCCGGAGGAAAACATCTCCCGCCAGCAGATCGTGACGATCCTCTATCGCTACGCGAATAAGGTCGGCATCGACACCTCGAAGCACGCGAACCTCTCCGTCTCCTACCGCGATGCGGCCGACATCCTCGATTATGCGACCGACGCCGTCTCATGGGCGACTGCGGCCGGCATCATCAACGGCATGGACGGCAAATTTGAGCCGGATCTGGCCGCGACGCGTGCGCAGGTGGTCGCGATCATCACGCGCTACACGCGCTGCGTCGAGAGCCTCAGCAAAACCAATCCGTGATTTTTGCAGCTGCGACGGCGTTCGACAGCCTTTTTGCGCGAGCCGTGCTATAATCAGGGCACAGCTTATCCAATGCGAGCGCATATCCACGGAGCGCCAGAGGCGCCTCCGGTCTGACGCCGTCGCGCCACATCACGATCGGCATTGCCCTGCCAGCCGCGGCTGGCAGGGCGTTTTTTATGCTTGACCGAACGCGCTGTGTGGCGTATAATGTTCCTGTCGGCAACCGGCCGACTCGGAGGAATTCTAATGACGGTTTTTGAAACAGACGCCCGCTATCTGGCCAAGACCTACCGCCGCTTCCCGCTCGAGATCGTGCAGGGGCACGGCTCAACGGTCGTCGGCTCGGACGGGCGGGAATATATCGACCTCGGCAGCGGGATCGCCGTGAATCTGTTCGGTCTTCAAGACGAGCAGTGGAAGCGTGCGGTCATCGCGCAGCTCGACCGCTTCCAGCACTGCTCGAATCTCTACTATTGCGAGCCGGTCGCGCGTTTGGCCGAGCTGCTGTGCACGCGCACGGGCATGGAGCGCGTCTTTTTCTCCAATTCCGGGGCAGAGGCGAACGAATGCGCCATCAAGGTCGCGCGCAAGTGGGCGGCCGAGGCAAAGGGCGCGGAGTTTTATAACATCATCACGCTGAACAAGAGCTTCCACGGCCGCACGCTGGCCACGCTGGCCGCCACCGGTCAGGAGGTCTTCCACCGCAATTTTCAGCCGCTTCCGGCGGGCTTTCTCTACGCCGACGTGGGCGACCGCGCCGGACTGGAGCGCCTGCTGAAGGAGCATCCCTGCGCCGCGATCATGATCGAATGCGTGCAGGGCGAGGGCGGCGTCATGCCGATCGGGCAGGCGTTCGCAGACGACATCCGCGCGCTGGCGGAGCAATATCAGGTGCTTCTGATCTGCGACGAGGTGCAGCTCGGCAACGGCCGCAGCGGCAAGCTTTACGGCTATATGAATTACGGCCTGACGCCCGACGTCGTCACCACGGCCAAGGGCATCGGCGGCGGTCTGCCGCTCGGCGCGACGCTGCTCGGCGCGCGCGTGGCCGAGGTGCTTCAGCCCGGCGACCACGGCTCGACCTTCGGCGGCAACCCTGTCGCCTGCGCGGGCGGCGTGAGCATCCTCAGCCGCATCGACGAGCCGCTGCTGCGCGGTGTGCGCGAGCGCTCGGACTATATTTTCCGCGAGCTGACCGGCGCGCCCGGCGTGGAATGCGTCAGCGGCATGGGGCTGATGATCGGCGTTAAGACGGCGCGCCCCGCGCGCGAATGCGCCGAGCTCGCGCTGGAGCGCGGTGTCCTTGTGACAACGGCAAAGGATCGCGTCCGCCTGCTCCCGGCGCTTAACATCCCGGCGGAACAGTTAAAAACCGCGATTCAGGTGCTCAAGACCTGCGCGGAGAAATGAGGAAACATTATGAACCTGAAAGACAAATCCTTCCTGACCCTGCTGGACTTCACGCCCGAGGAAATCACGGGGCTGCTCGACCTCGCCGCCGACCTCAAGGCGAAGAAAAAGGCCGGCGTTGCGCACGAGTGCTGCAAGGGCAAATCCATCGCGCTGATCTTCGAAAAAACCTCCACGCGCACGCGCTGTTCCTTTGAGGTCGCGGCCTACGATCTCGGGATGCATGTCACCTATCTTGACCCGACCGGCTCGCAGATCGGCAAAAAGGAGTCCATTGCCGACACTGCCCGCGTCCTCGGCCGCCTCTATGACGGCATCGAGTACCGCGGCTTCGGCCAGAGCATCGTCGAGGAGCTGGCGAAGCACGCCGGCGTCCCCGTCTGGAACGGCCTGACCAACGAATTCCACCCGACGCAGATCCTCGCCGACATGCTGACGATCCGCGAGCACTTCGGCGACCTCAAGGGGCGCAAGCTCGTGTTTATGGGCGACTGCCGCTATAACATGGCCAATTCCCTGATGGTCGGCTGCGCCAAGCTCGGCCTGCATTTCGTCGCCTGCGGCCCGGAGGGCTTCTTCCCCGACCCGGCGCTGATCGCGCGCTGCGAGGAGATCGCCGCGCAGACCGGCGCGACGCTGGCCTTTGAGACCGATCCGGTGAAGGCCACTGCCGGCGCCGACGTGATCTACACCGACGTTTGGGTCTCCATGGGCGAGCCGATGGAGGCATGGGAGGAGCGTCTGCAGAAGATGCTGCCCTATCAGGTCACGACCGAGCTGATGGACAATGCAGGGGAGCGCGCCGTGTTCATGCACTGCCTGCCCGCCTTCCACGACCTCAACACCGGAATCGGCCGCCAGATCGGCGACCGCTTCCACCTCGATGCCCTCGAGGTCACGGACGAGGTCTTTGAGAGCAGCCGCTCCATTGTCTTTGACGAGGCCGAGAATCGGATGCACACGATCAAGGCTGTTCTTGCCGCCACACTGGCCGGCTGACAGCCCGAAAAAAAGGCCATGCGGCGGAGCTTTTCCGCCGCATGGCCTTTTGACGATAAAGCCCCCGGGGATGCCGCGATGCGGTGTCCCCGGGGGTCTTGGTTATTTTGCTTGAATTATTTGGTCAGATAGCGCATGAGCATGGTGGAGATCTCCGCGCGGGTGGCGGTATCCTTCGGATAGAGCGCGAGAAGCTTGATGTCGCGGAAGGACTCCGGAACGCCGCCCTGCTTATAGTAGGTGTCGAGCTTGTGCGCGCCGACCGAGTTAAGATAGGAAGCAACCGGATCGCCCGTGAAGGTTTCGTCGTAGCTCGTGTCGTCCTCGACGAGTTTCAGATCCAGCGAACCGTCGGCCTTCTGGTCGACGCGATAAATCACAAACTGGCTGTTGTCCAGACGGTCGAGGTAGTAGAGCACACCGGCGTCGGTGACGAAGAAGCCCTCCTCTTCAGCCTGCCCGTCGACCTCCATATAGCCCAGCGAGACGAATTCGCCGTTGAACACGTCGAAGAACATCCAGTAGTTCGTGCCGACGTTAAAGTCGGGCACATTGGCAATCAGGGCGGGGAAGCCGTCGCCGTTCAGGTCGGCGAAGTGATAGCTGTAAGACGAGAAATTCTGATCCAGCTCGTTCAGTGCCGCAGTGTAGAGCTGCTCGGCCGTGACGACCGTCGAGCCCTTGATGACGCCCTCGGCGACCGCCCAGCGCACGGCGTTGGCCGCGTAGCTGCTGACGTCGGACGCGTCGAGGAAGCGGCTCAGATCCGTCTCGGTAACGGCGGGGCTGCCGGCCTGACGGTAGAGGATCGTCGCGATCTGCTCGCGGGTGACGTTGGATTCCGGCTCAAATTCGGTCGGGGAGACGCCGTTGACGATGCCGTTGTGGAAGGCCCAGATCACAGCGTTGGTGTAATATTTGTTGGGCTTGACGTCAATAAACGGGTTCGTTTTGCCCTCGACGCTCGGAGAGCCGGCCTGACGGTAGAGGATGGTCACGAGCATGGCGCGCGTCACGTTGCCGTTCGGCTCAAACATGCCGTCGCCGACGCCGTTCATCATGCCGTTTTCGATCATGTAGTTGATGCCGTCGCGGTACCAGCCGTTCGAATCCAGATCGGTGAAGTCGGAATAGGTCGGCTTCGGATCCTCGCTCAGCTTCGCGCCGCAGCGGTCGCAGAGGTTGTCCTTGTTTTCGTCAATATGACCCAGAGCCGCAAGCTCCTCGGTCTTGGTTTCCTTGCAGACCGTGCAGGTGTAGGTCTTGACGCCCTTTTCCGTGCAGGTCGGCTCGGTCGTCACAACGCCCTCGTCCCAAGTGTGAACATGGGGCGCATCGGCGGTCTTGACATAGAACTGGAAGCCGAAGTCCTTCTCCGTAACGCGATCCGTGCTGGTGTCGTAAGCGGAGAACGCAGCCTTATCAGCATACCACTCAACATAGATCTTGCCATAGCTGCCGGTCATAGCAGAGCTGTAGATATAGTTCGCGGAGGTTTCCGCATTGGCAACCTCAACCGTCCACGTGCTCTTGTGCTCGCCGCTAACATAGAGGTTATAATAGGTCTTGCCGTTATTCTCTCTGGAATCCGTGCCCAGAATGTTGCCGCCGTCCTGCGTGAAGGTGAAGGAACCATCCGAGTTTTTCTTGACCTTCCAGACCAGCTTGGCGTCCGGATCGGTGATCTTGCCGTCGGCAGGCGTCACGTCGACACCGGCGACATAGTAGCTGCTCATCTCACCGGCAAGCGCCTTGCCGTTGCCTGCGTTGTAGAGAACGACCTCGTCGCCGTCCTTCAGCGAAGCGGCCTTGACGTACTGGTTGCCGGCCGGCTTCAGATCCTCGCCCAGCTTCGCGCCGCAGCGATCGCAGAGGCTGTCCTTGTTTTCGTCGATATGACCCAGAGCCGGAAGCTCCTCGGTCTTGGTCTTGCTGCACTTCGAGCAGGTGTAGGTCTTGACGCCCTTTTCCGTGCAGGTCGGCTCGGTTGTGACGACGCCGTCGTCCCACGCATGGTCGCAGGCGGGCGCGGCGTGCGCAGCCTCGCCGGACGGGGTCTGCATATCATTCGGGATGTCCTGACCGAAAACCAGCCACGCATATTCCGGGTAGTCGATGAAGACGTTGCGGTTGCCCTGAATGGTCTGCGTCTCGTCGTTGCGGGTCATTTCCCACGTGTCGACCGGGTCGCTCTTGCACCACTTGAGCAGGGTGTCAAGGCTTTCAATGACCTTTTTGCCGTTGTTGTCCTTGTCGTCGGAATCGAGGGCGGGCAGATTCTCCTTCTTGACGTTCTGATACAGGTTCGGCTGACCCCAGCGGCAGTAGACATAGAGCAGGATGCGGGCGACGTCGCCCTTGACGTTGTCGCGAACCTCAACGAGGTCGTTGCCTGCGGAGTACCACAGGACGGTGCGGCCGCCGTACTGATAGGTCGAGCAGCCGTTGATCACGCCGTTGACATAGCCCATGGTGTAGTTCGAACGGGTGGAGTTGACCGTCTGGTTGGCCGGACGAAGATGGTGCAGGTCGCAGCCGCCGTTTTTCTGATAGAAGGAGGCGCGGCTCTTCGGCCAGACGTGCTCGCGGTTGTAGCCCGAGCCGGTCTGATCGGCATAGAACAGGATGTTGTTGTCGGTCGTCGGCCAGTACTTAGTCAGCGACTTATAGCTGACTTGGTTCGTCTGCGTCGAGGACATCAGCGATTTCAGGCTCTTGTAGAGCGCGCTGTCCATCGAGGTGACGCAGTCGGTGCTGCCGCCGGACAATGCGGACATTTTGTCATAGGCGTAAGAGCCGGTGTAGTAGGCCTTCGCCTTCGCGCTCAGGCTCGTGCAGAGGGTGCCGCGGTGGTCGTTGTTCTTTGCCGAGGCTTGGAACGTCACGCCCGCGAACAGGGCGGCCACCAGAGACAGCAGCAACAGCAACGAGACAGTTCGTTTCATGAGGTGCTTCATTTTGTTCTCTCCTTAATTTGTATATTGGGTCTCTTTTCGGTGTCAGATAGAACCGGCGCCGTTAAATTTAATCATAGCACAATTCACAAAAAAATGGAATCCCCTAACTGAAATTTTTTTCGTGGATTTCAGACGCAATCCATGGTTGCATTTTCTGCAAAAATCTGATACAATCAAATCAGAACAGGAGGGATTACCTATGGTCAAGCTTATCATGGGGCTCAAGGGCTCCGGCAAAACCAAGCAACTGATTCATGACATCAACGAGGCAGTGAAAAACGAGGCAGGCAGTGTGGTCTGCATCGAAAAGGGCACGAAGCTGCGCTTTGATTTGGATATCCGTGTGCGCCTGATCGACTATCAGGAATACGAAATGAAGACGCTGCCGCTCCTCAAGGGCTTTATCAGCGGCCTTCATGCCGGCAATTTTGACATCAGCCATGTGTTCATCGACAGCTTCTATAAGCTCGTCCCGGATGCAACGATCGCCGAAGTCGAGGACTTTGTCCAGTGGTGCGAGGCCTTCGGCAAGGCCAACCAAATGTCCTTCACGGTCGTCGTTTCAGACGACCCGGCGAAGGTCACCGAGAGCATGAAGCCGTTCATGTGATCCGGCGCGCCTTCGGGTCTTTCATGCACAGGAGCACAACGCGGGGGAACCAAAAGTTTCTTCCGCGTTGTTCTTGCATTTTTCGGCGCAATGTGCTATGATAAAACATACAGTTTATTTTGACCGAATGGATCAAAACGCAGAAAGGAATCAAGCCAAATGAAAACAAAGCAATTTGCGGCGCTCCTGCTGGCAGCGCTGATGCTTTTCTCCGGCTGCGCGGGCAAGACGGCGCCGGAGACGACGACCGAGGCGCCGCAGACGCATTACGGGGACAACACCGTGACGGCGCTGAGCAACTACTCCGTCAAGACGGCCACGCCCGACGACGATGTGATGAACGCGGTCATCGCCGTGAACGACAAGGACGAGCCGGTCTATACGAACCGTTTCCTGCAATTCAGCTTCTGGATGGAGTTCTATAGCTTCATGAATTCCTACGGCAGCTATGCCGCCCAGCTCGGCCTCGACAGCAACAAGCCGCTCTATGAGCAGGATTCTCTTGCGCAGGATCGCACATGGGAGCAGTACATGCTGGAAAGCGCGACGGACAACCTGGCCGACAGCTACGCGCTGTCTCAGGCGGCGGCCGCCAGCGGCTATCAGCTCAGCGAGGAAAACGAGAAGCTGATCGCCTCCATCACCGACGAAAACGGCGAATTTGTCACCGAGGCCAAGAACAACAACTTCAGCTCTGCCGACGCCTATCTTCAGGCGAATTTCGGCGGCGGTGTCGATGCGGCGACCTATCAGGACTATATGCGTCTGTACTACACCACCTATGACTACTCCGCAACGCTGCGCGAGGAGATCGGCGCAACGGTCACCGACGCAGACGTCGAGGCCGAGTACGACGCCAACGCCGCAAGCTATCAAGAGGACGGCGTGCTGAAGGTCAACAACATTTCCGTGCGCCACGTGCTGATCCAGCCGGAGGGCGACAAGGACACGACCACCGGCGAATACACCGAGGAGCAGTGGGCTGCTGCCGAGGAGAAGGCCAACGAGCTTTATGAGCAGTGGCAGGACGACCCGACCGAGGACGCCTTCGCGGCCATGGCCGGGGAGTATTCCGACGACGGCGGCTCGAAACAGAACGGCGGCCTTTATGAGGACGTCCAGCCCGGAAAAATGGTCACGGAGTTCAACGACTGGTGCTTCGACGAGAGCCGCAAGCCCGGCGATTCCGACGTCATCAAGACCGATTTCGGCTACCACATCATGTATTTCGTCGGCCAGACCGAGACAAAGGCGTGGATGGAGACCGCCCGCGACCAGCTCGTTCAGACCAAGCTGACCGAGAGAATGGCCGAGCTGCGCGAGCAGTATCCGCTTCGCTTCGACTTCACGAAGATCCGCATCTTCGACATGGTGAGCTACGCCATGGAGCATCTGGAGGATAACGCCGAGGAGAGCACGGCTCTGCCGACCGACGAGGCTGAGGCTTCCTCCGAAGCCGAGGACGAAACGACCGAGGAGCCGAAGGGCTAAAGCGCTAAGGAACCTCTAATACGGATTCTTGATTAAAATATTTCATAGTTTTAATCAAGAATCCCGTGTGCTACGCACACTCGCAGCGTGCGAATGCACGCTGCGCCGTCTCATGCAGAATCTGACGCGTCTTCGGCGCTATAAAAAGCTTTTCAAGCTTTTTAACAGATTCTAGTATGAATCAATCGGCTGCGGCGCTCAGCGGGTCTTTTTCTCCAACTGATCGGTTTGAAAACATAATCCCTCGCTGATCGCTCTTGCGATTGAATCAGAGCTTTCCTAAGGCTGCCGTGCAATTGCGCCGACGCGCTTCGCCGGACTTTGCACAATAAAAGCTACCGCCGGGGGCAGGCAATGCCTGCCCCCGGCGGTAGCTTTTGCTTTAGTGCGCCAACGGCGCAGCGTGCATTCGCACGATGCGAGTTTGATTCAATATTTGAATCAAGAATCAGTATTACAGCTCGTTTCCGGCGCGGTAGACCGCCTTGCGGTTCAGCTCTGCGTCGCAGAGCACGAAATCGGCGACCTTGCCGTCGCGGATCGAGCCGACCTCGTCGAGCACCCCGAGCTGCCGTGCGGGATTATAGGTCGCGGCGCGCACGGCGTCCTCGCGCGGGATGCCGAAGGAGATCGCGCGCAGCATACAGTCATAAAGATTCGTCGCCGAGCCGGCGATCGTGCCGTCGGCCAGACGGGCGATGCCGTCCTTCAAAAAGACCTGCTGACCGCCCAGCTCGTATTCGCCGTCGGGCATTCCGCAGCAGCGCAGCGAGTCGGAGATGAGCACCATGCGCGCCGCGCCGAAGATGCGGAACGCCAGCCGCACGGATGCCGGATGAACGTGCTGCCCGTCGGAGATCAGCTCGGCGCTGACGGCCTCGGCCTCGGCGGCGGCGGCGATCACGCCGGGCTTGCGGTGGTGGATGGCCGGCATGGCGTTATAAAGGTGGGTCAGATGGGTCACACCGGCCGCGATCCCTGCGGCGGCGGCGTCATAGTCGGCGTCGGTGTGCGCGATGGAGACGGTGCAGAGCTTGCTTGCCTTGCGGATGAAATCGCAGGCGCCCTCAAGCTCCGGCGCGACGTCGACGATGCGCACCAGCCCGCCGCAGTCCTCAAACAGCTTGCGGAAGGCATCGAAATCCGGGTCGCGGAGGTACGCGCCGTTCTGCGCGCCCTTTTTCTTTTCGGAGAAGAACGGCCCTTCCATCTGGATGCCGCGCAGGGCGGCGCAGTCCGCGCGATTTTCGTCGACAAATGCGCGCGCCGAGGCGAAGGCGGCCGCCAGCGTCTCATAGGGCAGCGTCATCGACGCGGGCGCGAACGAGGTCACGCCGTTTTTGCCCAGATATTCGGCCATTTTTTCCACACCGGCAAGCACTCCGTCGGAAAAATCCGCGCCGGAGTTGCCGTGCGTGTGCACGTCGATCAGGCCGGGGATGACATAGGCTCCGTGCAGGTCGACGGCATCGGGCTGCTCCTGCAAAACATGGCAGAAGCGCCCGTTTTCAACGGAAAATGCGCCGCGCTCAAAGCGGAATTTCTCGGTGTAAATGTTTGCGTTTTTGTAGTTCATAGGCTTCCTCCGTGTCATTTCAGGAGCGGCGCTCCGGCAGGCTCGCGGCGGCGACGGACTGGCCGACGCGGCGGGTCTTTTCATCCGGGAGCATCACGCGCACCTTTTCGTTCAGCGCGGGATATTCCTCGCGCAGGATGCGCAGGCAGTTGTCGAGAATGATGCTCCCGCCGATGCCGGACATCACGCGTCCGAGCACGATCATGTGGTGCACGTCATAGAATCTGCAATAGAGCTTGAGCGTATGCGCCAGATAAGCGCCGATGGACGCGAAAACGCGCTTGACGCGCTCGTCGCCGCGCTCGGCCAGCTCCTGCACGGCCTTGAGCTTCTCGGCCGGGGTGAGGGCGGCGTCCAGCTCGATCCCGGCGCGCGGCGCGAGCTTGATGACCGCGTCCTGCGAGAAATATTTGCAGCCGACGCCGAGGTCGGTCGACCATTCGTCCTGCTCGGCGCGCTCAAACAGATCGACGGGCGCAAAGGCCAGCTCGTTGAGCCAGCCGAGAACGTTGCCGTCCGCGTCGACATAGCCGACGGCCTCGCTCGTGCCCATGGCCATGCCCATGACCGAGCCGGTCTCCAGACCCATTGCGCCGGCAAGCGCCGTCACGTCGCCGTCGTTTGCAACGACGATGGGCACGTCGCCCAGCTCCTTGGCCGCGCGGTCATAGATCGACTTGACCAGCTCGCGCTTTTCGCGCGGGACCTTGATGAACAGGGAGGAGACCATCGGGCTGTTGCCGATGAAAACGCCTGCCGAGGAGACGCCGATGCCGTCCACGCGCGGCATTTTCGAGGCGGCCGTTTTGAAGGCCTCGACGATGCCGTCGAAGTGGTACTGCGGGTCGCTCATCGTCTTCGGATGCCAGACGACCTCCTCGGAATAGACGGTCTTGCCGTCGATAACGGCCGAGACCTTGCGGTCGGAGCCGCCCGCGTCGAAGCCGATGCGGCAGCCTTCCATGTGGCCGCCGATGGAGACGGAGGCTTCGTTCGCCGCGGGGCAGTCCTCCGGGGCGCAGTCGATGACCTCGAAGGGGACTTCATAGACGTCCTGCATGAACTGCACGTCGAATTTGCGCTCACCCTCGAGGGTGTAGGCCTTTTGCAGGCGCTGCGCAAGGGCGGAATTTCCGCAGATATAGATGCGGAAGCCGCCGATCGACCAGAGCAGGAACTTGACATAGCGCTCGACGAAGCGATAGTCGGCCTCCGCCAGCTCGGGCGTGCCATGGATCTTGGTGTGGCGGACGGAGATCTTTCCCTTGTCGCGCTCAATGGCGATGGTCAGGGGCTGCTCGGCGCCCTGCTCATAGGCGTCGATCCAGACGCCGAAGGGGATGAAATCCGGATCCAGCTCGGGCAGATTTCGGACGGAATAGTCGATTCCTAGATACTTCATGGGCAGTCTCCTTTTGTTATCGTTTTGCGGCTTCCTCTCGGACGATCTGCTGCATCTGCGGCCACTTGCGCTCCATGTCGGCAACGAGCTTCATCTGCGTGCGGGCGCGGATCAGGTTGTGCTCCTCATAGTCGGTCTTGAAATAACGATCTCCGTTGAGATAGTCCGTCAGGAAGCGCACCGCCAGCTCCAGCGTGATGATCTTCGCGCCCAGCGGCAGCAGCTCGACCTCCTTGTCGGTCAGACCGGGGCAGGCCTTGAGATAGCCGGAGGTATAAACGCGGAACAGATTCAGGTCGATGGACATTTTGGAAAGGTCGCGCTCGTCCTCGGCGGCGGTCGCCGCGCCGAAGCGGATGGAGTCGCCGAAATCATAAAGCGCCGAGCCGGGCATCACGGTGTCCAGATCGAGCACGCAGAGCGCCTTGCGCGTCCGGCGGTGGAGCAGGACGTTGTTGAGCTTGGTGTCGTTGTGCGTCACGCGGAGCGGAAGCTCGCCGCTGTCAAGCAGGGAGCAGATCGTCCCGGCCTCTGCCTCGCGGTCGAGCACGAAGTTGATCTCGCCGGGGATCTTCTCCGCGCGGCCGGCCTCGTTGCGCTCGAGCGCCTCGTGGAACTGACGGTAGCGGTCGACCGTGTTGTGGAACAGCGGGATCGTTTCGTGCAGCTCAGCCGCCGGGAAGTCCGAGAGCATCTCCTGAAAGCGGCCGAAGGCGATCGCGCTCTCGTAAAAATCGCGGTCGGATTCCGGTGCCTCGAGGCAGATGCCGTCGGCGTATTCATAGCAGCGCCAGAATTCGCCGTCTGTGTCGACATAGTAGTATGTACCGCTGTCGCTCTGCTGAAAATGCAGGATCTCGCTCTGATCCTCCACGCGGTCGCGCAGATATTCCGTGATCGCGCCGATGTTTTCCATCACGGCCACCGGGTCGTTGAAGACATACTTGTTGATTCGCTGAAGAATATAGATTTTGCCGCCGTCGGTTTTCACCTGATAGGTGCTGTTGATATGCCCGGAGCCGTATTCCTTGCAGAAAACGGGCGTGCCCTCCAGCGCGAAATGCGGGAGGACGCGCTCTGGATGCAGTTGCTTTCTCAAATTCAGATCACTCCCAAACGATTTTACGGGTTCTTCGATAAACGCGAAACATTCTGCTTAGCGATTATAGGTCATTATAACATGCGGCGGGAAAAAACGCAAGAAAATTCTTGAACCGGGGCGTTTTTGGGCAAGTATGAAATTTTTGTCTTGCATAATGTCGGGATAAGGAATATAATACGGAAAGCGGAGCCCCCTAAATATCCGAGAAAAAGAGAGGAATTTTTTCGTGACATATCATATTCTTTTCAATCCTCTGGCCGGAAACGGCAAGGGAAAGGAGCGCGCGCGGAGGCTCGAGACGATCCTGACGGACGGCGCGCGCCGCTATCACGACCTGACGAAGCTCGAGGATTGCGCGTCGCTCCTGCGGACGCTTGCGCCAGAGGACGTGACGGTGCTGACCGGCGGCGACGGGACGATCAACCGGTTCCTCAACGAGGTCGACTGCGATTCGTTCCCCAACGAGCTGCTCTACTACGCGACCGGAAGCGGCAACGACTTCCTGCGCGATCTGGGCAAGCCGGACGACGCTGCGCCGTTTTCGCTGCGGCCGTACCTGAAGGCGTTGCCGGTCGTGACGGTCAACGGCGAGAGCCGGAGGTTCCTCAACGGCATCGGCTACGGCATCGACGGCTACTGCTGCGAGGTCGGCGACCGCCTGCGCGCGACGACGGACAAGCCCGTCAACTATACTTCCATTGCCATCAAGGGGCTGCTGTTTCACTACCGCCCCGTGAACGCCACCGTGACGGTCGACGGGCAGACGCACGAATTCCGCCGCGTCTGGCTTGCCCCGACGATGCACGGCCGGTTTTATGGCGGCGGCATGATGGTCACGCCGGATCAGCGGCGCAATAACCCGGCGGGCACGGTGTCCACCTGCGTGCTCTACGGCTCCGGGAAGCTCAAGACGCTGCTCGTATTCCCCTCGATCTTCAAGGGCGAGCATGTGAAGCATGAGGAGATGGTGCAGATCCTGACCGGGCATGAGATCACCGTGCGCTTTGACCGCCCGACCGCGCTGCAGATCGACGGCGAGACGATCTGCGGCGTCACGGAGTATTCCGTCCGCGCCGGGGTGCCCGCGCCCGTGGGCTGAACAAATCGGGGGCTGCTTCGGCAGCCCCCTTTTTCTTATCCGCTCAGCAGCCGCAGCCCGAATGGCAGCCGCAGCCGTTGTCGCAGCCGC